>CAXMOT010000106.1:0-58042 GCA_964195105.1 uncultured Gemmatimonadales bacterium
CTATGACCTTCTGCCCGGAAATCAGTGCTGGCGGTGCTGCACGTAACTTATCACCCAGTGAGGCTCTATCGCTCGTGGTGATGCAACGTTGCCCGGTTACGAAATAGCCATGTTGGCGGTAGAGCCGCTCAAGTTCGGTGAGAACGGTTTTGCCCTGCGCCGCAAGCTGCGCCGTCATTTGCGCGAAGGCCAGTAATGCCGACAAGCCGTCCTTGTCGCGCACCAGCGTGCCGATCGCATAGCCGATGGCCTCTTCATAGGCGAACAGGAATTCATGGTCGCTATCCTCGAGTTGCAACGCGATATTCGCCAGCCACTTGCACCCGCTCAGGGTTTCGTAATAGTGCGCACCGTTTGATTCGGCGATCGACTTCAACATGCGTGAAGAGACTATGGTGGTGCCAATTAGCGGAGTTTTGCCGGGTGATCCACTCGCCAGGTTTAACAGGTAATGTGCGAGCAACACACCGACCTGGTCGCCGCTAAGCATCTGGTAGCCGCCTTCGTCATTTCGCGCCGCAACCGCCAGGCGATCGGCGTCAGGGTCCGTGGCGCAGGCGAGGGTGGTCTGGTGTTCCCCGGCTAACGCTATCACCGCCTTCATTGCTACGGGATCTTCCGGGTTCGGAACGTCGACAGTAGGGAAGCTACCATCCGGCTCGCGTTGTGCCGCGACCGTATACACTTCGTCAAATCCGGCGCCACTGAGCAATGATTCCGCCATCTCGGCCCCCACGCCATGCAACGGCGAGTAGGCGATACTAACGGTGCTGGTATCGTCCGGTTGCTTGAATAACGGTGAGGCTAATACGGCGTTGCGGTAGGCCGCGTAAAATTCTGCTCCCAGTAGCTGGATCCTGCCACAGTCGCGGGCTGCAGAAAACGCCATCCAGGGTATGTCAGTGATTGCTGCCTGTTCGATGGCTGCGGCGATTTCAGTGTCGAGCGGCGCAACGATTTGGGCCCCATCGTCCCAGAAAACCTTGTAGCCGTTATAAGCTGGTGGATTGTGACTGGCGGTAACCGTCACGCCTCCGGCTGCGCCAAGCTTCGTTATGCCGTAACCGCAAATAGGGGTCGCCGCAACGTCTTTGGTCAAATACACCCGGATACCGAGGCCGGCAAATACGCAGGCGGCGTCTTCGGCAAACTGGCGGGAATCAGTACGGCCGTCAAAGGCAATCACAACTCCGCGCGAGGCCGCATTGGCGACCTTTTCCAGCAGGCAGGCGCCCAGTCCGGCAGACGTTTCCCGAATGACCAGGCGATTCATTCGGGCCGGTCCGGTACCTACTTCGCCGCGCAGGCCGGCGGTGCCGAATTTCAACCGGCTGCTAAAGCGGCGTGCCAGTTCGTCCTGGTTATCGGCATCGATCAGCGCTTCCAGTTCTGCGCGGGTGCGCGGGTCCGGGTCGCGCTGGAACCAATCTTGTAAAACCGCCTCTCTCATTCGGATTCCTGAATAAGCTGCTGTTAATGATTGTGGGTAGAAGTCGTCACTTGTTTTTTGATTACCGCTGCTTTTGTGTGCTGCCGCAAACGCTGAGCCGGGTCTGGCCGGGTACAAGTTTAAGGATAGCATGTTACCGCAAAATCAATGAAAATCTTCCTGGTGAGTTGTTTCCCGGAACGACACAGTGCACGGTAACGGCCGCGGCGGGCGCAATGCTAAGTTCCTGTTGAGCATCCTTAATTACCTGAAGGGCGAGTGGCGCATTTACGGACTTGTCGTGTACATGCCATTCTTTTAAGGGAGGTTTACACCCGGGTTGGGCCACAATATTTGACACTCCCGCAGCAACGCCGAAATTGTCCTGGTAAGGACGGATATAGTTCTAGCTCTTGATGTTTTAACTGAGTACGATTAGCGCCACACTTGGCTAACTTTTTCGCTATGACGCAATGTTTATGTGCAAGCTAATCAAATAACACTCGCATAGTTAATCTACGTTGATTGCTAACAAAACTTCGAAAACTATGAATCTTGAATCTGACGGATTATTGCAGCGGCTCTATGACTGTTATAAAGAGGAATTGATTCGTTATGCAATCACCCGTGTGGGCCTGCCAATACATGAAGCCGAGGACGTCGTCCAGAATGCTTTCCTCCGATTATCCAAATCAGATGTTCAGTCGATCGCTAACCACCGGGCTTATTTGTACAAGACAACCTTTAACCTGGCGGTTGATTTAAAAAGACGTGCCAATGTGAGGGGCGAGCACGCCAATGAATCGGATATCGATGCGTCGGTATATCTTAATGAGTTGGGTCCCGAGACAGTTGCCGGTGATCAGGAAACCCTGGGGATAATCTTAGATGCGCTGCGGTTGATGCCGGCCAGGCGCAGGCTGTTGTTGATAATGCATCGCTTCGATGGGTTGTCCTATGCCGAAATTGCCCGGCACGTGGATTTGTCTGAGACCGTTGTCCGTAAACATATATCGAAAGCATTGGCGGATTGCCAAAGAGCGCTAAAAGAAACTGAATAGGCGGTCGTTTCGATTGATTCCGAAAATTACCAATCACTGACGTTACACCGTTCTCCCGGGTTGATGGGCCTTCTTCTTCTCCCTCTCCATAATCACCTTACGCACTCGATCAAATATCCTGTCTTTATCCTCAATAGGGGGGGGCGGATTAGCAGCAGGTGTGCGTCTTATCGTTAATATGTATTTGGGTAAAGAGTGGTCCTATGCTCACATGTAACAAACTGTCTGGTGTGATATTCAGGGTGATATCCCGTGTGAACAAGTCGACTGTGCGCCTCACGAGTCATTTCCCCAGGGAAATTTCAAGCACTAATGCAAAAGGTTGTGGCGTTTATTTATTCCGTGTTGCCCACGGGATACCTCACCCCCTGACGCCACAACCTTTTTTATTGCTGCATGGACTTGTGCGATGAAAACTATTGAGAGCATTTGTGATAATTGCTTATGGAAGCCGGACTGCGGTTATTACGCTCGTCGTGAACTGTGCACGGATAGACTCAGTATAGTTCGCGACAAATCCCCGAGGGGAGGGCCAAGCACATTAAGGCCCATTGCTTTTCAACCCGTCAAAGACCCGCAACGGTCATAGCTACGGTGCGTCACAATTTTCAATATGGCGGTCGATTTGAATAAAAGTGAACATGCAAGATCCGGGCAGGGTACGGAAACTGCTGCTGGTGAATCACGAAATGTTGAGGGGCGAGGTCCGGAGCCGATTGTTGGACTTCACGAGGGTATGGCAGTGATAGCAGATGCGCTTCGGTTGACGCCGTGTAAATGCAGGGAACTGCTGATAATGCATCGCTTTGATAATCTGTCATATGCTGAAATCGCCCGCAGCCTGGATTTGTCGGAGAGCGTTGTCCGAAAACACATTTCAAAAGCATTGGCGGACTGCCAAAAGGCGCTTGCCGGAACCAATCAGTCGGTATGAGCGGGATAGATACGCCGTAAACCGGCTCGAAGGAAAAACAGCGGGGAAGGTTCAGGCAATCAAGGGCTGGAGCTTTCTGCAAACAGGTACATCGAGATCATTTTAATAATACTGGATCGCAACGGCCGAAACGCTATGGCGTCTGTGATACGCTGGCAAGAAGCCGGTCGATCCAATACAATGCGCGCGATCAGCAAGTGGCAACTATTATGAGTACACCAAACAGCAAGAGTACAGGGCAAATCGATCAGCAGGCGGCTGATTGGTTCACGCTGCTGCGCTCTAGCGAAAAGACCGTTGATACCGAGATGCAGTTCAGCGAATGGCTGGGCGAAACTGCGGAGCACGGCCACGCCTATCGGCGAATCGAGAAGCTTTGGGAAACGCTGGGTGAGTTGGCAGCAACGCCTGAGCTCGAAGCGCTGCGGCAGACCGCTGAAGTTGACGATTCGAATATCCGGCCTGAACAACAAACACATGTTTCCGGAGGCTGGCTGCAAGGCTTTTTTACATCTCTGTTTGGACATAAAGTCGGCTTCGCAGCGCTGGCGAGCCTGGTCATCGTGACCGCTGTATTTATGTTTCCCCGCACAGCGGATGAAATTGTCGTGGCATCCCATCAGTCGCTCACCGGGCAAATACTAACGGTCGAGTTGGATGGCGGGAAAACCCTGGTTACCCTGGCTCCCGAAACACAGATCAAGGCCTGGACGACGCCGACGGAGCGACACGTGGAATTGCTGAATGGTGAGGCATTTTTTGATGTCGCTGGAGATCGCCAACGGCCCTTTTTTGTGCTCGCCGATGACACCCTGATAAAGGTTGTCGGTACCCGGTTCGATGTGCGCAAGGGAACTGGCCTGGTAAGCGTAGCGGTTCTGGAAGGCGTCGTGAATGTGACTGAAGCGGAGCGGGCGGGTGTTAGCGGGCCTGCGCGAGCAAGCGTAGTGCTTGGCAAGGGCCAACAGGTGGTTAAGCCTGGAAACAAAGCGTTTGAGCCTGTTACAACGATTTCTGCCGCAGAACTCGGGGCGTGGCGCGGCGGGCGCCTGGTATACCGGGATACCGCGTTGCTGGACCTGATATCCGATGCTAACCGCTATTTTGATGGAACGATTTCATTAGCGGAAGATGATCTTGCCGACCTCAGGGTGACAGCGACGATCCGTACCGATCAAGTGGCGCATTTGCCGAAGATGCTGGCCCAATCGCTACCGATCACGGTGCAGGCGCTCGCTGAAAACCAGTTTGTGATATCGCGCTCCAGACCTGAAGCAGATTAGCTCCGCGGCCCTTTGGGGCCGTGGATCGTCGATATCAATCGGGACTATTTCCATCTGCGGGGGCGGATCTGCCCGTCGAACACGTCTATATAGATGTACCGCTTTGGTGGTGCGATTATCCTCCCTCAGGATCCGTCAGCGTTATGCTGGCGGTCTTTTTTTTGCATGATGGTCGGTTGTGCGCGCTCGTAAAAAAGGTGAGAATGTGCCACCAAGGCGTGGTGGTAGCAACAATAATAAAAACCGGGTCGATCCCGAGAATTTACCGCTGATGAACGGTCGGCCATTCCGAGCGTTGTTAAGCGGGTATCGCTAATTAGAAAAAACAGGATCAATGTTGGCGGAAACGCTGTTTCGACCATCCCGGTTGCGACAGGATTATTTCGGTAACGCGACGTCGAACAGGTCGGCGTTGTCCTTAATATAATATCGGAAATTTGAAATGCCACTTACCAACTCCGCTAAATTATACGTGGCCTCGGATACACACGATTTTAATCTCGACACTAAAGGGGAAGAATGAATGAGTTCAATTGAGAACGCAGACGCAAAACAAAAACAGAGGACGATACTCGGGATTACCGCGGTAGCCGCGTTGGGCGGTTTACTGTTTGGTTATGACACGGGCGTCATCGGCGGTAGCCAGCTTTACTTCACCAAGTATTTCCAGCTGTCGTCCGGAGAGCAGGGCTGGGCAGTGAGTAGCGCTCTCTACGGGTGTTTGTTTGGTGCGTTGGCGAGTGGTTACCTGACCAAGGCGATTAGCCGGAAATATACGCTAATTATTGCCGCGTTCCTGTTCGCTGTATCAGCCTGGGGTTCGGGCATTGCGGATTCACTGACCGAACTGGTCACTTATCGCATCATTGGTGGACTCGGTGTGGGAATGGCGTCGATGGCCGCCCCCATGTATATCGCGGAAATCGCTCCCCCGAAGGAAAGGGGAAAGATGGTGTCCTATTACCAACTCGCGGTGGTCATTGGCTTCTTCGTGGTGTTTTTGGCAACCTATGTTATTGGTGGCGGGGATACCGGAGAACTGTCGGCGGCAGAACTTGAGCAGATCCACCACCATAATGTTACGGACGGATGGCGCGTGATGTTCTGGTCGGAGTTAGTGCCTGCCGTTTCATTTTTCTTCCTTCTGTTCCTGGTACCCCACAGCCCCCGTTGGTTGATGCTCAAGTCCCGACATGAGGATGCCAAAAAGGTACTGGCAAGAATCACTGATAGCGCAGAAGAGGCAGCGCGGGAATTTGAGGAGATAAAACTTTCGCTTTCCGACACCAAAAAACATCACAGCGTGAAGCTGTTTTCCAAAGTCATGCTGCTGGTACTGTTCATCGGCGTGATGTTGTCAATATTCCAGCAGATCACCGGTATCAATGCGATTCTCTATTATGGTGCCGAGATTTTTGCCAACGCACTCGGATATGGTCCTGAAGACGCGCTGAAGCAACAGCTTTGGTTGGGCGCCGTTAATCTCGTGTTTACCTTTATTGCGATTCACAAGGTCGACAGCTGGGGCAGGAAACCGCTGTTCATTATTGGTACCATCGGGATGTTTATTGGTCTCATGGTGCTGGGCTTGACAATCTATACGGATCATAAGGGCGTGCTTTCGCTGTTGGCAATCCTGGTGTTTATCGGCTCGTTTGCGATGTCTATGGGGCCTGTCGTGTGGGTGATGTTATCGGAGATTTTCCCGAACAGAATCCGTAGTGTCGCGATGTCTATCGCGGTCGCAGCACAATGGCTGTTCAATGGCATTGTGGCCAACAGTTTTCCATTGGTAAATAACAGCGCGCTTAACAATGAAAGCTTTAACGGTGCGTTACCCTACTTCATCTTTGCTTTCTTTTGTGTGGTTACCATGGTGTTCGTCTGGAAGCTGGTTCCGGAAACCAAGGGCAGGACCCTGGAAGAAATGGAAGCGCTCTGGGATGACACCATCACAGCGTATGACGAATTGCCCGAAGCCGAGTCGAGCGAGCCCCGGGCGTAGGTCAGAAGGAGCTGAAATGAGGCCTGGCGGCAGTCATTATTCGATTGCAGCGTGCCCATCAGTGCTGATCGCGATTCTGTGATCAGCACTGCGGTAATCGGCTGCGGTTTTTCCGCCAGGACATTTCATATTCCGTTCATCCAGGCATCGCCGGCGCTGCAACTTGTGGCGCTGAGCACTCGCCAGGGTGAGCAGGCGAGGCTGGATTTCCCGGATGTTGCCGTTTACCCAGGCGCGTCAGAATTGCTAAGTGATTCTGACGCGCAGCTGGTAATCATCACCGCACCGAACGACGTTCACTATGAGCTGGCTTTGCACGCATTGCAGCAGGGTCGGCATGTTGTCGTGGACAAGCCGTTTGTAACGAGCGTAGCAGGGGGCGAAGAGCTCATCGCCGTGGCAAAAGATAAAGGCCCGGTCCTGTCGGCCTACCATAATCGCCGCTGGGACGGCGATTTCCTGACGGTAAAACAACTTATTGAACGCGGGGAAGTGGGCGAAGTGCATTATTTCGAATCCCACTTTGACCGGTTTCGTCCCCAGGTAAGGCAACGCTGGCGGGAGCAACCCGGGCAGGGAGCCGGCATATGGTTCGACCTGGGCCCGCATCTGCTTGACCAGGCCGTCTGCCTGTTCGGTATGCCCGAAGCGCTTACGGGCCGCTGCGGGACTTTACGAGAGAATTCCTGCGTAACCGACTACTTCCATGTCCAGTTGCATTACCCCAGGTGTGAAGTCGTGCTACATGGCAGTCCTTTTTCTGCGGGCCCCAACGCGAGGTTCCAACTCCAGGGCAGCCGCGGAAGTTATGTCAAGCAGGGGCTGGACCCGCAGGAAGATCGCCTGAAGGCGGGCGTAACTCCGGATTCCGCGGACTGGGCTGCAGAAGCACCCGCAGACGTTGGACGACTCTATACCGAACACGGTGATGAAGATTATCCGACGAAAACCGGGGGCTATCAGCATTATTACAAGGAACTGGCGGACGCCATTGTTTGCGGTGGGGAGCCTCCGGTCACTGCGGAGGATGCCTTGAATGTGATCCGTTTAGTCCTGCTCGCGCAACGCAGCAGTGAGCTTGGTAGAACGCTTACCCTTTAGAGTATCCTTGGGATTCGGGCTGGAACAAGCATTATCAAGGGGAATATCCGTTCCCGCCATATCCGGGGTTATAAGTTGGAACCTGCATGGGTTAGAATAGGCGCGACCCACGGTCCTTCTGCCATTCACTTGCGCACTTTGGTTATCATTCAAAACGAACTTGTTGTTTATCTCTGCTAACTGTCATGCAACAGCCAGATTGCCCCGCCCAATGATATCAACGATTAAAACCAGGTGTTTCATCGCCTGGCTCGTGATTTTCCTGAACCTGTCGCAGGTAATGGCAGATGAACGGCCGCGCGAGTTTGATATCCCGTCCCAGGCGCTTGACGTTGCCTTGTTGATATTTTCGATCCAGGCTGACCTGGATGTCGTTGGCATGACTACGGCTCTGCGTCCGCTTGTATCACCCGAACTGCACGGCTCCTATACCAACATCCAGGCCCTCGAAATATTGCTCGCAGACAGCGGGCTTGAATATCGCTTTTCCGGGCCGCAGCAAATCGCTATTTTTGTACCCGAAGTCGTCACCCCGGAGATTGTCGAACAGCCGGAATCGATTCCGTTTCTGGAAGAGGTAATTGTGCGTGCGACTCGACGTCCAACCAACCTGCAGGATACCCCTATCTCGGTTACCGCGTTCAGCCAGGCTCAGTTGGATCGGAATCTGGTGAAAGATTTACGAGATATCACGGATATGGTACCGAGCCTGGAATTGACTAATAGCGGGTCCCAGTCGGCAGTACTAGTGCAGTTGCGGGGTGTCGGCTCGACTAATATTACCGAGATTGCCGATGGGCCGGTGGCAATACACGTCGATGGCGTATATTCGCCAAGATCACAGGGCGCGGCAGCATTACTCTATGATGTCGAACATGTGGAGGTATTACGAGGACCGCAAGGCACCTTATTCGGGCGTAATTCTTCGGCGGGAAGCATTAACATATACAACAATATGCCGCAGCTTGACGCCTTCTCAGCAGCGTTAAACGCCAATCTCGGCGACTTCGATCACAGGTCAATTCGAGGCTCAGTAAATCTCCCATTCGACGACCAGTTTGCCCTTCGCATAGCCGGCGCGCTTGACAGGCATGATGGTTATACCGAGCTATTGGATAACTATGTGGGGCTGGGGCCGCAATACCCGGCTATTGGTGATCAACTAACGGATTATCAACAGGCCCTGGACGTTAACAATCAGGGTCCGGAGGCAAACGACCAGACGGGTGTTCGTGTGACCGCATTATGGCAACCCTTTGACCAGCTGCGGATTCACACGACAGCAGAGCGATATATCGACAAAAGCACCAGCGTGGTAGAGCTCGATCCGACGCTCGTGGAGCGTGGGCAACGAGCGACGGTTTTGGATAGCCCGGTGTTTATGGATTTAACCAATGATGTGCTGAGAACGCAGGTTGATTATCTGGCCACTAACGGAGTTGGGTTTCGTTATCTGCTTGGCGTATCTGAAATGAGTCGCAGCCAATCCTTTGATGCTGACTTTGGTCGGGATGGCAGCTTTGAACAACAGCGCACCCATAGCTCGGAATTCGATTTTTATTCCCATGAAATCCAGCTCCGCAGCAGGGATAATGCGCGCTTGACCTGGATCGTAGGCGGTTATGCTTCCCGGGAAAGAAACCGGATTGTATTCGCGGTCGACCAACAGAATACCGGTGGAAACCGATCGCCGGAAGGCGCGACGAGTTTTATCAGCGACGATCCGGGAGCGGCGGTTTCGTTTGCAGTACAACCCGATCGCCGGGTGGATTCGCTCGGCATTTTTGCGCAGTCGATATACGCGATAAACGACCGCAGCCGCGCGACACTGGGTATAAGGTATACCGAGGATACTAAATCTGATCGAGGCGGCCGGGCATTAAATTGCAGGGTTACGTCCGTTCTTGGGCCCTATCTCGAACCGGGTTCGATTGGTCCGGGAGCCCCGGATCCAGACCAGGTTTTTGCCGACGCAGGCGCTAGCGCCGCGATTGCAGCGGGATTGCCCTATGATGGTGGTACCAATGAGGGGATTGGAGACCAACCGTGCTGGGCACGTCAGGTGAATGATTTTAAGAAGACCTGGGACAACACCAGCGGCCTGATTCGTTATGACATGGACCTGGGCAAGGATGCAATGTTTTATGCGTCACTGGCTACGGGTTTTAAGTCAGGTCATATACAAGATGCGGGCAACTCAGCAGACCCGGAGACTGTTATTAACTACGAACTGGGCCTTAAGTCGCAATTGTTTGAAAATACTATGCGTTTTAATTTGGCGGCGTATCACGCGGACTATGATGACTTGCAGTTTTCCCAAGAGGATAGATTCGACACTGACGGCGACGGGATAGGGGACCAGGGCGGTAGTACTGTGGTACGCAACGCCAGCAAAGCGACAATCAGGGGGCTGGAACTGGAGCTTGAATGGGCCATGACCGAGCGTGACCGGTTGCAGGTAGTGGGAACACTAATGGCAGCGGAATTTGATGATTTCGAAATACCTGATACGGT
Source organism: uncultured Gemmatimonadales bacterium (assembly GCA_964195105.1). Lineage (GTDB taxonomy): Bacteria > Pseudomonadota > Gammaproteobacteria > Pseudomonadales > IMCC2047 > CAMYKE01. The sequence goes on from CAXMOT010000106.1 coordinate 10,328, forward strand.
TTTCGGGGACTTGTTTAATCCCTTTGTTTCGCCCGAGTCTTCATCGAACCTGGACCCTGTGGATTTGTCAGGTAATGCTCCGCCCAGAACACCTGATTGGAAGTTTACATTTTCCTATGAACATGATTTTGTGTTTTCTTCGCTAACGCTAACGCCACGAGCGCGAGTCACCTTCTCCGACGAGTACTTTCTGGATATTTATAACCGTACCGATCTGGAAGCTGACGTCTTTGCTGACATTCCTAATGGTGGGCAGGACCTGGCTCTGCAGGATTCCTACCATACCCTGGACCTGAGTCTGCGGCTCACACCACGATCCAGGCGCTGGCTATTGGAGGGTTATATCAGCAACGCCACGGATGAAACGGTTAAGGAATCTTCGGGCAACTTTGTTACCGAGAATGGTTTCGTGGCGGTTTATTCCCCACCTCGGCGGATGGGATTGAAACTCAGCTACCGTACGCCCTAGGAGCCTGTCGGGATTAGGTGATCGTAACGAGGGGAAGTCCGATTTGAGGCAGATTATTCGATTATTGAGGCGAATAGCCTGCTATTTAACGAGAATAATCGAAAAATCTGACCCCCCTCTATCACGAGAGCGGCTTTTCTGCAGTAGATTAACCCTAAATCCGACAGGCTCCCAGATCAGGGCAAGGGCCTCATTCCGTGTTACGCCAGATATAATCGTGGCAAAACAAAGCAAAGCTATCAGCCGAAGACCGGGCTCACTAATTGCCGATTTCGCAAGCAATTGCCGACTAGCACTGCTCGCTAGCAACGGGTAACCGATAGCGCACAATCTTGTCGTATAATTCCCGCGTTTGTGACTTGTATATAGCGCGATGATAACAGACAATACCGGCCTGTTTTATACCGCCCGAGTTATGGTGACTCTCGCCGGTCCCCTCGCAATGATTCGTTGTGAACTCCGCCAGGCCTGGAAGGGAGCAACGGTAACAATTGAATTGTGTGCCGGGGTGTGGCTGGTGGGAGTTGCCTCCATTCGACAGCGGAAATTTCGCTGGTTAACTTCCGCCGTAACGGCTAGCATATCAGCCTGTCTTTTAGCCGATCTGTTATACAAAACTTAGCCTTTATAAACGTAGCTCTTATAGATGCAGTATCAAGTACTCGCCCGTAAGTGGCGTCCCCGCAATTTTGAACAGCTTGTTGGCCAGGAACACGTGCTCAAGGCACTGGTGAATGGACTCAACCAGGATCGTTTGCATCATGCATACCTGTTCACCGGCACGCGTGGCGTCGGCAAGACAACCATTGCCCGGATTCTTGCCAAGTGCCTGAATTGCGAGGAGGGCGTGAGTTCTGTGCCCTGCGACGTGTGTCCATCCTGTACGGAAATAAACGAGGGGCGCTGTGTCGACCTGATCGAAGTTGATGCGGCGTCACGTACCAAGGTGGAAGATACCCGCGAACTGCTCGATAATGTGCAGTATGCGCCGACCCGTTGTCGCTACAAGATCTACCTGATCGATGAAGTACACATGTTATCGAATCACAGCTTCAATGCGTTGCTGAAGACGCTTGAAGAGCCGCCACCGCACATCAAGTTCCTGTTAGCGACCACCGATCCGCAGAAATTGCCCGTTACTATTTTATCGCGGTGCCTGCAGTTCAACCTCAAAAACCTTCCGCCCGATCTCATCGTGGAGCACCTGCGCCATGTGCTTGGCGAAGAAAGCGTGCCCTTTGATGACGCAGCCTTATGGCAGTTGGGGCGGGCAGCCGACGGCAGCATGCGGGATGCCTTGAGCCTTGCCGACCAGGGCATTGCCTACGGCCAAAATGAACTGCGTGCCGATGATGTTAGCAGTATGCTGGGAACCATTGATCGGGCCAGGATCTATCGGGTGCTGGACGCGCTGTGCACCGCAAATGCGGAACAGGTCCTGAATGAGGTCGAGGCGCTGTCGGAGTTTTCACCCGACTATCCGGCGTTGCTGGACGAGTTGATCTCCGTGTTACATCGCGTCTGTGTAGTGCAGGCTGTACCGGGTTCGCTTGATAATAATATCGATGCCAGCGAGCGCATCCAGGATTTCGCGGCGCGGCTATCCGCCGAGGATCTGCAACTCTACTACCAGATCGCATTGATCGGGCGTCGAGACCTGCCATTGAATCCCGATCCCCGCGCGGGCCTGGAGATGGTGTTGCTGCGGATGCTGGCCTTCCAGCCGACCATCGGTGCGCCGGCGCTGCCTAAAAAAAAACAGCGTTTAACGCCGACGCCTAGCGCGCAACCCGATGCTGCAGCATCTGGGGCTAAACCCGAAGTGCCGGCCGAGACCACAGCCGAAGCACCCGAGACGGTAGCGTCCACGCCACAAATCAGACCGGTCACACTCGAACCAGCCCCGGAGCCCGCCGAACGGGCACAACTGACGGTAGCCCAAAGGGTAGAGGTGGCGCCGGAGCCGACATCACCCGCGCCCGGAATGAACCCAAAACCGAACCCGGCCCCCGACGCGAGAACCCAGGCTCGGGCAAAGCTCGGCCTGGTGGTCGATAACCAGCCCAGGCGACGTCCGCCAGAACCTGCGCGGGAAAGTTCGTTTCAACCCCGGACGGAAGCCGAGGTGGCTCCCGGATCCATAGCCGAACCCGATGTCGCGACGCCGGAGCCGGTCGATCCGCCTAAAGTCACGGGCGCGCTTGCGGATATCAAGTGTAACCAGGATTGGATTGGGCTTGTGCAGGCGCTGGCGGTGCGGGGCATGACCAGGAATATCCTGGGTGAATGTGTGTTCTACTCCTGTGCCGATGGCTGCTTGAACCTGCTGATCGAACCGCAGTATATTGAACTGTTAACCCGAACCCATGAGGACCGGATTAACCACGCGCTGCTGGAGTATTTCGGTCGAGCAGTGAGGTTTGCGGTGAAGGCCGGGGAGCATGGGGTAGAGACCCCTGCAGCCTGGGGTAAGCGCATCCGCGAAGAACAGATCGCCGGGGCCCGCAAGGCATTGGAGAATGATCCGGTGGTGCAGCAGTTAATGACTCGGTTCGGGGCCAGGCTGGATGATGAGTCCATCGTTGCAATCAAGGATGAAGAATAGAATTAAAGCATTATCAAATAGATATGAGCTATATCTAAACTGAATTCGAGGTTATTATCATGAAAGGTGATTTGGGTAATTTAATGAAGCAGGCCCAGCAGATGCAGGAGCAAATGCAAAAAGCCCAGGAACAACTGGCCAATGCCGAAGTGATCGGGGAATCCGGTGCGGGGCTGGTCAAGATTACGATGACCGGGCGCCATGATGTGCGTCGCGTCGAGATTGATTCCGACCTGCTCGGCGAGGACAAAGAGATGCTGGAAGACCTGCTGGCCGCCGCAGTTAATGATGCGGTGCGCAAGGTCGAGGCCAGCAGCCAGGAACAAATGGCTAACATGACATCCGGTATGGGTTTGCCCGCCGGTTTCAAGATGCCGTTTTAGCCCGAGTGTCGTTTAGTCCGCTTATAGACCAGTTAATAGAGGCGTTACGCTGCCTCCCGGGGGTGGGTCCCAAATCCGCCCAGCGGATGGCCTTCCAACTCCTGGAGAGAAACAGGGATGGTGCGCTAACCCTGGCGCATATGCTCGAGACCGCCATGGAACATGTGCAGCGCTGCAATACCTGCCGTATTCTGTGTGAAGTCGATGAGTGCACAATCTGTGCAAATCCGGGCCGTGATCGCTCCAAGATCTGTGTCGTTGAGTCGCCCGCCGATGTGTTGGCGCTGGAGCAGACCGCGTTATTCCGGGGCATTTATTTTGTGCTGTCCGGGCACCTGTCGCCGATCGACGGCATTGGCCCCGGTGACATTGGCATCGACAGCCTGGTGGAGCGCGTTGCAAAGGAAGGCATTAGTGAGGTTATTATGGCGACCAACCCGACGGTTGAAGGCGAGGCGACGGCGCACTATATCGCCGATCAGATCAAAAACGATGCGGTCGTTGTTACTCGCATTGCCCACGGCGTGCCGTTGGGTGGTGAACTGGAGTATGTCGACGGTGGAACACTGGCTCATGCCCTTGAGGGGCGACGATCACTTGGTGGATAAGTAGAATATTTTGACAGAAAGTTACGCTATACCCGCCTATACGGTTGTCGAAGAAGATGAATTGCTGGAACTGCTGGTAACCCAGTGGCAAGACCTGCGTGTTATTGCCCTCGATACCGAGTTTATCCGCACCAATACCTTCTATCCGCGTGCCGGGCTTATTCAGGTCGCGACCGAGGATGCGCGCTTCCTGATCGATCCGCTGGCCATTCGTGATGTCGAGCCGCTCAAGGCGCTGCTGCAGAACCCGCAGATTATCAAGGTACTGCACTCCTGTTCAGAAGACCTGGAGATGTTCGACAGCTACCTGGGCATATTGCCGGAGCCGATTTTCGACACCCAACTCGCCGGAGCCTTCCTGAACCGGGGCTTGTCGGTGAGTTACAAGAATACCGTGCTGGAGATGTTCGGCGAGGACCTGCCCAAGGGTGAACAACGCTCCGATTGGTTGCAGCGCCCGTTAACCAATAACCAACTCGACTACGCCGTGCTGGACGTTGAATTTCTGCTCGATATCTATGTAGAGCAGCGCACCGCACTGGAGGAATCCGGCAAGCTGGGCTGGCTTGAAGAGGAATGTAAGCGGTTGCTGGCGAAGCAGCGCGCCGGCGTGGTGCCCAGCGAGGCCTATGCCCGCGTCAAGTCCGCGTGGCGTCTTAAACCGCAGCAACTCAGCGTGTTACAACGCCTGGCGCAATGGCGTGAACAGGAGGCGAAGCACAGCGATATGCCGCGAGGATTTCTGTTGCGGGATCCCGCGTTGATGCAGATATCACAGCAGCAGCCGGATTCGATTGCGGACCTGAAACTGGTGGAGGGCATTCACCCCAGGATTATTCGCAAATACGGCGACCGGATTTTGAGCCTGGTCGAGCAGGACAATGCTGAAGAACTGTTCAGCGAGCTGCGTGGTCCCTTATCGCGTTCCCTGGGTGAGCATGTGAAAACCATCAAGAGCTGGATTAACGCACAGGCTGCGAAGATGGATATTTCCCCGGAACTGATGATAAATCGCAAGGGTATTGAGACGCTGGTGTATAGCCTGGTTGAATCCGATGAGTTTGAGTTGCCGGCGGACATGAGCCTGTGGAAGCAACAGGCGTTTGGCAACGAGTTACTCGAACTACTCAACGGCATAAAGGAGCGATTGGTGTAGTATCCTGTATAAAATGCGCATATCAGCAGGTCGTCAAGCGGTTAGCTGGTAGGCGCGCTTGCGCAGGAATAGTCAACTCTTTCAAGCCGGCGCAACACCGCAGATGACCGCTTGCCGGCCTGCCCGAAGGGAGTCTCTTAAATTTGCCATGGCGGTGTTGCAGCCCTTGCCAAGGGAGCGACCATTGCCTGCGGACTGCGTCTTGCCATGACAAATTTATGAGACTCTGAAATGCGTATTTTATACAGGACACTACACTCATGATTTGCGACATCTATAAAAGCCCGCGCAAGGAGCAGATGTACCTCTATGTCGAGACAGTCCGCGCACTGGCCGATGTGCCTGAGGCACTGCTTGAATCCTTTGGCGAACCGGAGTTTGTCATGAGGCTGATGCTCAAGCCGGGAACCAAACTTGCCCGGGTTGAGCGCGACGAGGTTGAGCGCCTGATACTCGAGCAGGGCTACTTCCTGCAGATGCCCCCGGCCAGCAACGCTTTCGTGGCGCGTCATGGTCAGGAGAATAATAACCAGATCTATAGTGACCGGGTCAATAATGACTAACCAGCGATGAGCGAGCAGCCGTTTTGGAAAGTTAAAGCACTCGATGAGCTCAGCACCGAGCAATGGGAAGCCTTGTGCGACGGTTGTGGTCGTTGCTGCCTGGAAAAACTGGAAGACGAGGATACGGGTGAGATTCATTATACCAACCTGTCCTGTCGGTTGCTGGACACCGAGCAGTGTCGCTGCTCGGATTACCCTAATCGCACTGCAGTGGTAGACACGTGCATGCAGTTAACCGCCGCTAACGTGGCTGACTGCAACTGGTTGCCCGACTCCTGTGCGTATCGATTGTTGGCGGCGGGCAAGGACCTGCACTGGTGGCACCCGCTGGTAAGCGGTACGCGGACCAGTGTCCATGAGGCTGGAATTTCGGTGCGCGGCAAATGCATGTCCGAAGAGTATTTTAATCCCGAGCAATTCGAAGACCATGTGATTCGCTGGGTGGAGAGCTAGGGCACCTCTGAATAACGACTCCCTGGCAGGTTGTACACCATGAAAACAGCATTCATTACCCATCAGAATTGCCTGCTGCATGATATGGGGAGTTATCACCCCGAAAGCCCCATTCGGCTGAGCGCAATTCAAGAGCATCTCGAAGCAACCGGCCTGCTGGCGCTGCTATGTGTACTGGAGGCTGAACCTGTCTCCCGCGAGGCGCTGGAGCGCGTCCATTCCATAGCGCATGTAACCCGGATCATGGCCGCGAGTCCGGCAGAGGGATTGCTGCAGATTGATCCCGACACCGCCATGTGCTCGCACAGTCTACGCGCGGCACAGCTGGCCGCCGGCGCGCTGGTACAGGCCGTCGATGGAATCTGCGCCGGGCAATACCAACGCGCATTTTGCGCAGTGCGGCCGCCGGGACATCATGCGGAACACGATACGAGTATGGGTTTCTGCCTGTTCAATAATATCGCCGTGGGTGTCAGGCATGCGATGGCAGCACACGGCATCGAGCGCGCCGCGGTAGTGGATTTTGATGTGCACCATGGCAATGGCACGGTCGATATCTTCAAGGACGATCCCTCCGTGCTAGTCTGCTCCAGTTTCCAGCATCCTTTCTATCCGGGCCGCTATGCGGATATTGACAGACCCAATATCGTCAATACTCCGCTGCCGGCCGGCACCAATGGAAGCGACTTCAGGAACGCCGTTGAACGGGCATGGACAGACGCCCTCGACGCGCACAAACCGCAAATGGTGTTCGTGTCGGCGGGCTTTGATGCTCATCGGGACGATCCTCTGGCGCAACTGAACCTCGTTGAAGAAGACTATGCCTGGGTTACCGAACTCTGCTGCGCGGCTGCCGATCGCCACGCGCAGGGCAGGATCGTCTCGACGCTGGAAGGCGGCTATGACCCGCAGGCGCTGGCGCGCAGTGTGCATGCCCATGTCAGTGTGCTGACGAACACATGACGGCCAGGCGATGAGGGAAGTCAATCACACACGCTTCCTGTCCGATTACCAGGACCTGAAAGCAGCGGCGAGCGACTGCTAATTACTTGATTGCGGTCCGCAGGGTGCGGGGTAGGCGGTAGTTATTGTGGGTCTTTCGGGCTTGTTGTTTTATAGTTGATGTGTTGGCGTTACACGCTAATGCCGCAACGGTAATATATGAAGGTCATCTATGAGAAAAACGCCCGCATCGATCGCGATTGCATGCCTCGCCATAGGCTCCCTGTGTTTAGCGGGCCAGCCTGACAACGACCGAACACAGCAGATTATCAGCGCCTGTAGCCAAACCGCTAGCAGCTATGCCTATGTGCGCGATCGGCTTATGTATAAGGCCTATGGCAACCTGTTCACCGACGACGCAGTGTTTGCTATAGGGCCAAATGAGGTGGTCGGTCGTGCAGCTATCGTCGCGGCTTTAAAGTCGCGTGGCGCGGGCAAAACGAACCGGCATTTCATTATTCCCGTGCACATGGAGGTTATCGATCATGAGCGCGCAAAGGCTATCAGCTACGTGGCGCTGTACTCGGCAACAGGAGCGCTGGCGGCGGGTAAACCCCTGCAGATAGACGGCCCTGCTGTTGTTGGGGAGTACCATGACGAGTTTCGGATGAGCGACGCCGGCTGCAAGTTTTCAGCCCGGCGGGTGAAGCTGGTCTTTACCACTACAAAGCCAATTAAATAACATGCCACCAATTACCCTGGATACCTATGTCTGACTTCCCGTTTTATGATGCGCTCGCGCTCGCGTTCCTGTTGTCCGCCTGGATTGCCTATGGGCGGTTTTCGCTGCACTGGGCAAAGGACCATGAGCGGCTGCAGAATGCCTTTAACTCTGAGATAGCCGCCTGGTCGGCCGTATTACCCCACCGCGATTTACGCATGGTGGACACCAATGTAATAGCCAACCTCGAGCGCACGGCGACTTTTCTCGCCTCGAGCAGCCTGTTGATTATCGCGGGCCTGCTTACCGTGGCGGGGGCGGGCAATGATGTGACGCAGTTCCTGACCTACTTCACTGCGACCGGTGGATTGGCAGAGCATACTCGGGAGCTCAAGATCCTCGTCCTGGTAGGCATTTATGCCTATGTCTTCTTTACCTATACCTGGTGCATGCGCCAATACGGCCTGGCGTCTATTCTAATCGCCAACGCGCCGTTGCCGGAGCTGGCTGGCACTGATGTGGCGAAGGCACATTCGGACAAGTTTGCCCGGGTGGTCGGGCGCGCTATTTATACCTTTAATGTGGGCCTGCGCGGCTATTACTTCAGCATCGCCTGTCTTGCCTGGTGCGTTAATCCGTGGGCGTGCATGATCGCAACCAGCTGGATTGTGCTGGTGTTGTATCGCCGCGAGTTTAAATCGGAAACCTTGCAGGCGCTTTCCTGATAGGCGGGCTGGTCAGGGTGGGGAAGCTGCCCGTACGCGCCCAATAGCGCGTAAAAAGTGTCGGGTTTCTTTACAACTTTCTAATTCGCCGTTTAGACTATATTTGTAACCGATTGAATTATAGGAATATAGTAAAGATGGCCTTCTAATTGCTTTGTTAAGGGAGATGACCGACAGGCTCTGTCAGCTTCAGGTCATCCCGAACCTGCATAACCCGATTATTATGCGGTGGGAGGAAGCAGTACGTGATTTCCAGATATAACAATAATAAAAAAATTATGGCCCCCGTTTGGGGGCTTTTTTTTTAGCCTGCAGAAATGCGCGAAAACTAGTGGCTTGTCACGGCCTCCTTACTTGAAAATTCCCAGTCCAACCCCATTTATATCGCAGACCCTATTCCAAGCAATAAACCAGGAGCACTAATTAATGACGGTCGATACCACCAAAGAAACCCTGGGCTTCCAGACGGAAGTCAAGCAACTGCTGCAGCTGATGATTAACTCCCTGTACAGTAACAAGGAAATCTTCCTTCGCGAACTGATTTCAAATGCATCAGATGCGGCCGACAAACTGCGCTATGAAGCGCTGTCCAATAACGATCTGTATGAAGACGACGCTACCTTGGGTATTCGCATCGACTTCGATTCCGAGAAGAACACCATCGCGATTACCGATAACGGTATTGGAATGACCCGTGAAGACGTCATCGATCATTTGGGTACTATAGCCAAGTCGGGCACAGCTGAATTCCTGTCAAATCTGACCGGCGACCAGTCGAAAGACTCGCAATTGATCGGCCAGTTCGGCGTTGGCTTCTATTCATCGTTTATCGTCGCTGATGAAGTGACGGTAGAAACCCGTCGCGCCGGTTCGCAGGCTGCCGATGGCGTGCGTTGGCAGTCAAAAGGGGAAGGGGACTTCTCAGTTGAAGCGATCGACCGCCCGCAGCGTGGTACCACTATTACCCTGCACCTGAAGAAGGATGAGGAAGAGTTTGCCGACAACATGCGGTTGCGCAACCTGGTAACCAAGTATTCCGATCACATCTCTCTGCCGGTGGAAATGCTGAAGCAGGAATTCCCCGAATATGACGACGAAGGCAAAGTGAAAGAGAAGTCGGCGGATGCGGACGTAACTCCGGAGTATGAAGCCGTCAATGCTGCCACCGCCCTATGGACGCGCCCTCGCAACGAACTTAACGCGGAGGAATACCAGGAATTCTACAAACATATTTCCCACGATTTCGATGATGCCCTGACCTGGAGCCATAACAAAGTAGAAGGCAAGCTGGAGTACGCCAGCCTGTTATACGTGCCGAAACGCCCGCCCTTTGATATGTGGAACCGCGAAGCCGCACGCGGCCTGAAGCTTTACATCCAGCGTGTCTTCATTATGGACGATGCCGAGCAGTTCCTGCCGACCTACCTGCGCTTTGTAAAGGGTGTGGTGGACTCCAATGACCTGTCCCTGAATATCTCCCGGGAAATTCTGCAGAAGGAGCCGGCTATCGACAAGATGCGCGGCGCCCTGACCAAGCGGGTACTCGACATGCTGGGCAAGATGGCCAAGAACAAGGAGTCGGACGACTATGCGACGTTCTGGAAAGCCTTTGGCCAGGTGTTGAAGGAAGGGCCGGCGGAGGATTTTTCCAATAAGGAACAGATCGCCAAGTTGCTGCGTTTCGCTACCACGCTTGATGACAAGGAAGAGCAGATTCATTCGCTGGACGGTTACATCGAGCGCATGCAGGAAGGCCAGGCGAAGATCTTCTATGTTGCGGCTGACTCGTTCAACACCGCAAAGAACAGCCCACACATCGAGGTGTTCCGCAAGAAAGGTATCGAAGTCCTGTTGTTGTCCGAGCGTATCGATGAATGGCTGATGAGCCACTTGAATGAGTATGACGGTAAACAGTTTCAGGACATTGCCAAGGGCGAACTGGACCTGGGTAGCGTCGACAATGAAGAGGAAAAGGAAAAGCAGGCCGAAACCAGCGAAAAGTTCAAACCGTTGGTTGAGCGCATTACTGCCGTGTTGGACGAGCGAGTAGAAGAAGTACGAATTACCCATCGCCTGACCGACTCGCCCGCCTGTCTGGTCGTCGGGGAGAACGATATGGGAGCGCAGATGCGCCGCATTATGGAATCCGCGGGACAACCCATGCCGCCGACCAAGCCGACTCTCGAACTTAATCCGGAGCACCCGCTGGTGGAGAAAATGGATAAGGAGCCGGATGAGGATCGGTTCGCGGATCTGGCGAACATCGTTTTCGACCAGGCGCAATTGGCGGAAGGTGGTCAATTGGATAATCCTGCGGAGTATGTGCACCGGCTTAACAAGTTATTGCTTGAATTAAGCCAGTAAGGGTCATCGCGCCGCTCGGCGCCACCCTGTCATAATCAAGTTAAGGCGGCCTGTTAAGGTCGCCTTTTTTTGTGTCGGAAAACAGCGAGTTAAGCAAAGTCCTTAATAGTAAACCTATCAATTTTTATAGCTTTTAGAGATATAAGCGATTTTAAAATCAGTATTCCTTCTAAAAAATGGTAAGCATTTGGGCTTGAAAATACCCCACATTTTGATACGATGATGCGTCTGAACACTACATATAGTGTTTTCGGCCAATAAAAGTTTTGAACAAGTTGTGCACAGGTTTTCCTGCGACCTATCAACAGCTTGTCCACATGTTTCCAGTAAACGTTAAAAAAATTAATCAAAGTCAATTGGGGCCTGTATATGAGTGCGTACCTTAAATCCGTTCCTAATGCCGCTGATGTAGAGATACCTCTGCAAAGCGCATCGCTGGATATCTGGGATAAGAAATACCGTTTAAAAGCCAAGAATGGCGAGCCAGTAGACGCGGATATCAATGCCACGTATGAACGTGTCGCGCGCGCACTGGCCGATGTCGAGACCAGCGATGAGTTAAAGGAACAATGGTACAAGGAGTTCTTGTGGGCACTGCGTAAAGGCGTTATTCCTGCCGGCCGTATCACCTCCAATGCCGGAGCAAGGGAACATAAACCGGCGACATCCACGATCAACTGCACAGTGTCCGGCCCGATCGAAGATTCGATGTCGGATATCCTGAACAAGGTTGTCGAAGCCGGCCTGACCCTGAAAGCCGGGTGTGGTATCGGTTATGAGTTCTCCACTTTGCGTCCCCGAGGAGCCTACGTGACAGGCGCCGGAGCCTACACATCGGGGGCGCTTTCTTTTATGGATATCTACGACAAGATGTGCTTTACGGTGTCTTCCGCCGGTGGACGCCGCGGCGCACAGATGGCGACTTTTGACATCGGCCACCCCGACGTACTGGACTTTATTCGCGCCAAGCGTGAGGACGGCCGCCTGCGCCAGTTTAACCTGTCGCTGTTGATTACCGACGATTTCATTGCAGCAGTAAAGAACAATACCGACTGGCACCTGTCGTTCCCGCTGAAGGCCAAGGAGGTCGAAGAGAGTGATATTGACCTGCAGGACAGCAGCACCGTGATCTGGCGTGAATCGCCCGTAAATAAAGACTATGTCACGAATGATGAAGGCCTGGTTGCTTGCCGCATCTACAAAACGGTGAAGGCTGAGCGCATCTGGAATGCGATCATGTCGTCTACCTACGACTTCGCAGAACCCGGGTTTATCCTGATCGACAAGGTCAACGAGATGAACAACAACTGGTTCTGTGAAAATATCCGCGCTACCAACCCCTGCGGCGAACAACCATTGCCGCCTTATGGCAGTTGCCTGCTGGGTTCGGTTAACCTGACGCGCTTCGTCACCAAACCGTTCACAGAAGAGGCAGAGTTCGACTGGAGCGAGTTCAAGAAGGCCGTTGCGACCTTTACGCGCATGCTGGATAACGTGGTGGAGATCAATGGCTTGCCATTGGATAAACAGCGCCACGAAATCGAATACAAGCGCCGTCACGGTATGGGCTATCTTGGCCTGGGCTCCACTATAACCATGCTCGGGATGAAGTATGGTTGCGCAGAGTCCCTGGAGTTTACCGAGGAAGTCACCAAGCAGATGGCGCTGGTGGGATGGCAGACCGGCCTGGATCTCAGTCATGAGAAAGGTCCCGCACCGATCATGCAGGACTGCTTTGAAGTGACCGAGGAGATGCTCAAGAAGCGTCCGGAAATGCGCGAAGATGGTTACAGTATTGGCGATATGGTGCCGGGCAAGGTACTGCATGCAAAATACAGCCGTTATATGCAGCGCATAGCCGAGGCAGCACCGGAACTGGTTGAACAACTGGCCGAGCATGGCGCGCGTTTCACCCACCATAGCTCGATAGCGCCGACCGGAACCATTTCCCTGTCGCTGGCTAATAACGCCAGCAACGGCATCGAGCCCAGTTTTGCCCACCATTACTCGCGCAATGTGATTCGCGAAGGTCGCAAAACCAAGGAAAAGATTGATGTATTCTCCTTCGAGTTACTGGCGTATCGGGAATTGATCAACGCCAACGCAATGCCTTACTCGGATAATGCAGATGAACAACTGCCTGAATACTTCATTACGGCGGATGATATTTCGCCCAGGCAGCACGTTGATATCCAGGCGGCATCGCAGAAATGGATCGATTCATCGATTTCCAAAACCGCCAACGTACCGACTGATTTCCCCTATGAGGAATTCAAGGATATATACATGTATGCCTACGAGAAGGGCCTGAAGGGTTGTACTACCTTCCGGTTTAATCCCGAAGCGTTCCAGGGCGTACTGGTGAAGGAAAAGGATCTCGAGAGTACGACCTATAAATTTACCCTTGATGACGGTTCCAAAGTTGAGTTCAAAGGCAATGATGAGATTGAATATGACGGCGAAACACATACCGCAGCCAATCTTTTTGATGCCTTGAAAGAAGGGTATTACGGTAAGTTTTAGGGTTTGGCCGACAATCTGGCCGCGCAGGCGGCAACCTTTGTCACGGGACCAGCGATTTTAAATTAACAAATACTGCAAACCAGCAAATTCAGACGCTTCCGGGGAGAAACGTAGTTGGGAAGCGCCGTAAGCGGACAAGGTTCCGTTTACGGCACTGACCCTGAAACGCAAACCCGGAATGCAGTTGGGCAGTAAGAGCACGAGGAGCCAAATGATGGCGTTTAAAATAGAAAAAAAGATAGTCGATTACAAAGTAGTCACCGAAGAAGAAAAGCAACGCGTTGAAGAAGCGGAAGCCGAGGCCCAGGCCAAGGCCACTGCGGCTGCGGAAGAGGAGCGGCAGAGCAATATTATCCAGATGCATGAAAGTGTTGAGCGTCCGGAAATGCTGATCGGTTCGACCTACAAGATCAAGACGCCGGATACCGAGCATGCGATGTATATCACCATTAACGATATCTTCCTGAACCAGGGTACTGAGCACGAACAGCGTCGACCCTTTGAGATATTTATCAACTCCAAGAACATGGAGCATTTCCAGTGGATCCTCGCGCTGACCCGTATTACTTCAGCGGTATTCAGGAAAGGCGGTGACGTCACCTTCCTGATAGACGAAATGCGCGCCATCTTCGATCCAAAGGGCGGCTACTGGAAGAAAGGTGGGCGCTTCGTTCCATCATTGGTTGCGGAAATCGGTGATGTGATATCAGACCACCTGACCCGCATCGGCATGATCAAGAGCGAAGGGATGACCGATACCCAAAAGCAAATTCTCGCCGAGAAACGCGCGCAGTTTGAAGAAAAAGCGGAAGCCCAGGCTAGCATCAAAGCGGAAGAAGAAGCAGACAGCGAAGGCCAGTTCCCGGCCGGCTCAAGCCTGTGCAAGAAGTGCAGCACCAAAGCCGTGATCTTGATGGATGGCTGCATGACCTGTCTGAGTTGCGGCGATTCCAAGTGTGGTTAGAACGCTTGATTGTTTGGCTATTAAATAAATAGAAACAAATAGTTAAGCGAGATTGTTCCACCATTTACAGAGCGTTAGGATTTGGTGATACAAGGGAGAAGGGGGGATGTGAGGTAAAACTCAGATTCCCCTTTTTCATGCCAGAACGATCGGGGACAGACCACGTTTTAAAAGAAACGATCGAAAAACGATCGGTAACAGGCCACATTTTAATACCAAGACCCAAATCTTTGGCTAGGGAAAACGAAAACGTATAATCCCTCCGTTGCCATTTTTTGACGACAACTTTGGCAGCATTCACGAAAGGCAAATTGTGCTTTACGCCATTTGCTTTCCGGCAAACAAAGTGCAAACCTACGCAGACACTTCAGACCAGAGGAAGCTCTGTGCCAATAGCAGTCTACGTCCTTTTTCTCGCTGCATTTTGTATCGGAACGACCGAGTTCGTCATCGCGGGTCTACTGCCGGAAATTTCCGCCGACCTGTCGGTATCAATTCCCGTCGCCGGATATCTTATTTCAGTTTACGCAATTGGTGTTGCCATTGGCGGGCCGATTATCACACTGGCGATTGCTAAATTCGCGAGAAAGCGCAATTTGCTGCTACTGATGGGAATTTTTATTGCTGGTCACGTGGTCTGCGCGCTTGCCCCTGGCTACGGCATGCTAATGGTGGGTCGACTTGTAGTCTCTCTTAGCCACGGGTCATTCTATGGGATTGCCTTAATCGTTGCCGCTTCACTCGTTCCGGTTAACAAAAGTGGCACGGCCATCGCATGGATCTTTGCCGGCATCAGCGTTGCCAATATACTAGGGGTACCGTTCGGAACCGCCATCGGGAACTGGTTTGGCTGGCGAGCAACTTTCTGGGTTGTTGGCGGTGCTGCAATAATCGCAGCTGCAGGCATTATGGCAACCATCCCCTCGGACAGCAATGCGGAAGGCGAGCGCCAACCACTCAGTGCCCAATTCTCGGCGTTGGCCAATCAAAAGGTCCTGATGACCTATTTAACCTTTGCAACAATGCTGGTGGGCTTTTGGTCTTTCTACACGTTCATAGCGCCCTATTTGGCAGAGGTCGCCGCCATCAGTCAGCAGGCGTTGCCGGTCATGCTGTTTTTGTTTGGCGCGGGGGCGACCACCGGATCAATGATCGGTGGGCGGCTGGCGGATTGGAACTTGTCGGCCACGTTGGCGATTAGCCTACCGTTGCAGGCTCTGACCTATGTGGTTGTCGCATTATCCAGTACAAATCTTTATGTGTTGAGCGTTGTTCTATTCCTTTTCGGCATCTCTGCATTCCTGCCCTCGTCCGCGATAGTGAACCGGATTCTGGCTGGTGCCGCCAAGGCGCCCGAACTTGCGTCTACACTTGTATCGTCCGCCGCCAACGCTGGTATAGCTATCGGTGCATTGGTGGGAGCACTGGCTATTTCGAACGGCTTTGCCTATGGGCAGTTGCCTTGGGTGGGGATGTTCTTTGCGGCTTTGACCAGCGGGATAATTTTGATCAGCTTGAAGATTGAGAAGGCAGGCTGACACTTTAAAGGGATCAGAGTCCATTAATAGACAATCTTTACCTGTGGCACGGTCTCAGGCCGCTCCGTCCAGCTGCCGAGAAGCGCAGCGAATCCGGAGCAAATGCTTTTGGGTAGCCGGTCGCTACAAGCAGGCGAAACAAAAGTGCCTCGCTCAGCGAGAGCGAAATAATAACATTAGGGTCGAAGTCGAATTTTAAAAAGTATTAGGAAAAACAGGATTTTAACACCAATACGATATCGAAAAGATTTCAACTTAAGCAGTCGAAGCCCTTACCGCTAATTGGTTTCGTCTGCCCTCAGTAGAGGGCAGACATATTAGCTTTTTCAATGTTCCAAGTTTCGCTCGCACCTAGTACTCTAACTATCTGATAAGTTAGAGTACGGCTAGTTACCACGCCTACAATTGGCAACCCTGCATTCACACACGCACAAGATAGCCCAATATGACAAAAATAGGTCGCATTAACCGTTTAAAGGTTCTTCGAGAAGTTGATTTTGGTCTATTCCTCGATGGAGAAAATCTGGATAGCATTTTGCTGCCGCGTCGTTATGTGCCGGACGATACCAAGGTGGGTGATTGGCTTGATGTATTCATTTATCTGGACTCTGAAGATCGACTCATAGCCACCACTCAGAAAGCCAAGGTAATGGTCGGCCAATGTGCGTATCTTAAAGTGGTATCAACAACGGATATCGGTGCGTTTGTCGACTGGGGGCTTCCGAAGGATCTGCTGGTGCCCTTTTCGGGGCAAACCAAGCCGATGGAAGTAGGGCATTCCTATACGGTGTATGTCTATGTTGATGAGCATACTGATCGTATCGTCGCGTCCTGCAAACTCAGTAAGTTTTTAAGTGAAGAGGGCGATGAATTGTTGCAGAAACAGGCGGTAGATTTGCTTATTTGTCAGCGTACGGACCTTGGCTACATGGCGGTGATTGATAATACGCACCTTGGTCTGTTGTTTGATCATGAGATACTGCAACCGGTTAAATTTGGACAACGCCTCAAGGGCTATATCAAGGAAATACGCAGCGACAAAAAAATTGGCCTTTGCCTGCAATTTCAGGGGCAAGAGGCGCGTGATGAGCTTTCGCAACAAATTCTGGATGATTTGAAAAAACGGGGCGGGACGTCATTGCTGACCGATAAAAGCTCACCGGATGATATTTTTGAACAGTTCAATGTCAGCAAAGGCAACTACAAACGCGCCTTGGGTTCCCTTTATAAAGAGCGCTTAATATCAATCGAGCGTGACAAAATTACGCTCTTGGAACAATAGGGGAAAGACCACATTTCCACGCTAAATCATAATCGGGGTCAGTGTAAACTTTCTGACCACTATGGTCAGACACATTTAAACAGTGCAGCTTCGCTATCGCTCGTTTTATCCAACTGAGTTAGCCGCGGAGGAGTCGTATTGCATCATGTCATGTTCGATGTCGACGGAACGCTAGTTGAGTCTTTCAGGTTTGATGAAGAGTGTTACATTGATGCTGTATCGCAGGTGCTCGGTCACAACATCGGCAGTGATTGGACGAAGTATCCCCACATTACAGATGCAGGAATCCTGGAGCAGCACCTGCAGAATTATGGAATTACCCATGATCGCGAGACGATACACGCACAGGTCAAATCTGTATTCATAGCCAATATAACGGAATACCTTTCTTCCTCCCCTGCGCAAGAAGTCCCTGGGGCAGCGAAGTTCATCGCTTTTCTACGAAAACAGAGAAATATTAGCCTTTCGATTGCAACCGGTGGTTGGGGCGAAACCGCACGATTGAAACTCATTTCAGCGGGTGTGGATATTACCGGTATCCCGATGGCCTCTTCAAACGACCACCATTCGCGTACTGAAATTATGCAATTGGCGCTTCGTAAAGCGGCTGTCGCTCCAGGACATAAGCTGACTTACTTCGGTGACGCAGAATGGGACAAGGAGGCGTGCGAAGAATTGCAGTTCAACTTTGTATTGGTAGGAAATAGAATCGAACATAGTCAAGCTGTCGGTGATTTTGAAGCTGCAGCGCTAGCATGTAAATTCATTGGTTTATAACAGCCAGAATAAGGGGGAGGAGGGATTAAGTGTACTTTTTCTTATTCGGGTAGCAGGACTGCATTCATCTCAGCGGTGGTTTTATTTATTTCAATCTGCACTTCACAGTACTCATTGTTCTCGCCAATGGGAGTTGGGTCGTCTGCGCAGTTACAGCCGGCAATAATCCCTGAATAAAAAACACCTACTTTTGCACGTATCAAGTTTGTTTGCTCAGACACACTAATGATCATCACGCTAAGGTTGTTATCCAGCGCATAGCTACTCGTTGAAAGTCCCTGCTGCAAGGGAAGGTCTTTAGCACCTAATTTTTCGATTTCCTTCTTGAGAATGCCCTCAAAATCGCTGGCTCCCCAGCTACTTAATGCTTTACTAAGTCGAACCATTGGGAATTCCATTAGTTAGTAACAAATGCCATTGTAGAACAATAGGAGTAAATAAGAGATCGCCGCGCTTCGCTCGCGATAACAAAGTTAGATTCAAAATTCCCGCCCATTGCCATCCCCCCACCAAAATGGCACTCTCCAATCACACCACATCCAAAAGGTAGTGCCATGAAATTCATCGGCAGATATATGCTAACAGGGCTGGTAACAGTCCTCCCCGTAGTCTTGACGCTCTATCTGCTTTATTGGATCGCCACATCCGCCGAAACGGCACTGGGCGGCCTCATCCGCCTGATTCTCCCCGACGTGCTCTACTGGCCCGGAATGGGACTGATTGCCGGTGTGGGTGTGATCTTCCTCATAGGTCTGCTGATGCACGCATACCTCGTGCAGCGGCTTTTCTCCATCGCCGAACAGGTGCTGTATAAAATGCCGCTGGTACGGTCAATTTACGGTGCAATAAGCGACTTCTTTAATTACTTCTCGCCACGAAAACAGCGGGAGTTTGAGCAGGTTGTTGCGGTAACCATGGGCGAAACTGACATGGAAACGATCGGCTTTGTGACCCAGGCTGATCCCGATCAGTTGCCGGTGGGCATACAACAGGAAGGCGAAGAGCAGCGGGTATTGGTGTACCTGCCGATGAGTTATATGATCGGTGGCTACGCGGTGCTGGTGCCCCGCAGTCGCGTACGTCCATTGAGCATGAGTATGGAAGAGGCGATGCGCTTTACCCTGACCGCCGGCGTCACCGGGTCGGGAGCCGGGTCCCGGTCGCGCGGTTAATGTTACATATCCTGCTACGCTCAACCACGCATGGTTACTGATCTCCATAACTCCAGCCGGGGGCTTCACTGGCTAGGCCTGTTCTGCCTGGTGTTTGCCGGCGAAATGATCTTCGGATTGCCATTTAATGTAGCGCGATTCTTTCGCCCGACCCTGCTTGACGTGTTCGGCCTGTCCAATGCCGATCTTGGGGATATCTTTGCGGTGTATGGGGTGATGGCAATGCTGGCGTATTTTCCCGGTGGCGCAATTGCTGATCGTTTCTCAGCACGCCAACTGATGACCGTATCACTGTTGGCCACCGCCCTAGGCGGCCTGTATATGGCCCAGGTTCCGGGTCGCACTGGGCTTATGGTGTTATTCGGCTATTGGGGCGTTACGTCGATCCTGCTGTTTTGGGCGGCTCTGATAAAAGCAACCCGGGAGTGGGGCGGCGACCTGGAACAGGGTCGTGCTTTTGGCATACTCGATGGCGGTCGCGGTTTGATAGCCGCCGCAGTCGCAACGCTGGCGGTAATGCTATTGAGCGCCGCACTCCCCACAGACCCCGCCAGCGTTTCCGGGCCGGAAAGAAAAGCAGCCCTGCAGTCGGTGATTTACTTTTATACCAGCGTTACCCTCGCTGCTGCCATCCTGACCTGGTGGACTATTCCTGATGGTAAGCCAAATACTGACGGTCGCGCAGCAGCGACCGTGGTGCATGTGTTGGAGGTGCTGCGAAAGCCGCAGGTCTGGTGCCAGGCAGGGATCGTGATCTGTGCCTACTGTGGCTACAAGGGGCTCGATAACTATGGCCTGTATGCGGTTGAAGTTCTGGGTAAGAACGAGGTTGAGGCTGCCGGATTTACAGCTACTGCTGCCTATATCCGTCCTCTGGCGGCTGTTGGCGCGGGTTTTCTGGCGGATCGGTTTAGCGCCAGCAGGATCGTCGGCACAGGATTTGGACTGTTGATTCCGGCCTATGCGGTATTGGCGTTTACGTCGCCAGAAAACCTGGGATTGAACCTGCTGTACGCCAACCTGGTGGTTACGTTTTTCGCTGTGTTTGCGCTCCGCGCGGTGTACTTCGCGCTGCTGGAAGAGACCCGGATAGGCAAGGATGTTACCGGCACGGCGGTGGGGCTGATCTCGGTGGTGGGGTTTACCCCGGATATTTTCTTCGCACCGGTCGCGGGCAGGTTGTTGGATAGCACGCCGGGTGTCGTAGGTCACCAGCATTATTTCATGCTGCTCGCAGGGTTTGCCGCCTTCGGGTTGATAATTACGCTAATCCTCACCTTAAGCGTTCGGGCCAGGCGCAGGGCGAGCCTTTAACGCTGTGCCACTTTGATCAGGGCCGACCGGCCAGCATCGAGCGGTTGAGGTCTTTTACCGAATGGCAGCCCATCAGCATCATATTCCTTACCATTTCATCGTGGAGTTGCGTCATGGCGCGATCGACACCCGCCTGTCCAGCGCCGGCTAACGGATACAGATACATACGCCCGCCCGAACACGCGGTAGCGCCCATCGCGAGGGCCTTGAGTACGTGGGTGCCCCGGCGGATTCCGCCATCCAGGATGATTTCAATCTGCCCGCCAACCGCATCGGAAATAGCCGCGAGTTGATCGAACGGGGATCGAGAACCGTCCAGTTGGCGTCCGCCGTGGTTGGAGATCATGATGGCGCTGGCACCGATTTCGACGGCTTTTTTTGCATCCGCGACCGACATGACACCCTTGAGGGCAAACGGGCCGTTCCATTCTTCCACGAGCCGGGCGGCGTCATCCCAGCTAATGCAGGGTTCCAACTGGCTATTGAGGTAGTCGCCGACAGATGAGGCGATGTCGCTGCCCTGGGCTATATAACGCGATACGTTGGGCAGGTCGAACTTTTCCCTGAGCAGGTAGTTGAAGGTCCACTCCGGGTGCAGGGCAAAACTAAGCAGGCTCTTCGGCGTGAGCCTCGGCGGCGTGGTCATGCCCGTCAGGTAATCGCGTTCGCGGTTGCCGGCGACGATGGTATCGACCGTGAGGGCCAGGGCGTTGAAATTTGCGGCCTTGCAGCGTGCGATCAAGTCAGTATTGAGCGCGCGATCCTTGTGGATATAGATCTGGAATAATTTCGGACCTGCCGTGAATGTGCCCATCTCTTCAATGCCGCGCGTCCCAATGGTCGAGATGCCGTAGAGCGTGCCGAACTTCTCTGCTACTCGGGCGATGGCGCGCTCGCCATCATGGTGAAACAACCGCTGCATCGCCGTGGGCGAGAAAAACAATGGCATCTTCAAGTCTTGCCCCAGTACCCGGGTGCCAAGGTCAACTGCATCTATACCGGTTAGCACATTGGGTACCAGATCCATGGTTTCGAACGCATCGGTGTTGCGGCGTAACGTCACCTCGTCGTCGGCGCCGCCGTCAATATAGTGGAAGATGGGGCCGGGTAACCGTTGCTTGGCAAGCTTGCGATAGTCTGCGGTGTTATAACAGCGGGATAATTTCATCTTGGGGCTTTTGGTTTCTGGTGTTGGCTTATTGTAATAGACAGTTGTGATGGACTCTTTTGGTAGAAAAGGGGCGGCGAATCGATCGGGTTATTCTATACAGAAGTTGAACCGGGTAGCCAGCGTTAGATAACAACTACTTTATATGCAGGTTGCTGCGGCTTGCAGATAGGAGGAGAATAATGCTCGGCGAGGGATTCCGTCTCGCCGATTCCAGTTGTTCCGCTTAACACGATTGAGTATCCGGCCTCCGGATACAAGGAGAATCACCATGTTCATGCAAACATTTCTCAGTTTCGCTCTTATCCTTTTTTCAGCCACCAGCCTCAATGTCGCCGCACAGGTTGAAGGCGTGTACGGAATGGTCGTTAAAGACCCGACTGCCTTGGTCACCGCAATGGATACCTGGAACGGGTCCAAGGACAGCGATGGCGGCCAAACGGTCACTCTCTATGAAAACGTATTTAACGGCGCGGATCCTTCCACGCACTTTATTGTTGCCGACTACCCGGATTACGGTGCCTTCGAGAAGCAATGGAATCGCATGAGATCATCTGAAGATTTCGCACAATTGATGCAGACGATCAGTTCAGTCGCAACGCCCAGTTGGGAAAGCCTGTCCGTTCACCTTGCAACCTATGGTGAGGGGTGGAACGAGCATAACTATGTGGCGGCCATCTCATTACAGGTAAAGAACCCAGGTGCTTATGCCGAGGCATTCGATGAGTTGATGACCTCGAAGACAGGCAAAAGCGTTAAAGGGGTGAGCAAGCTGATTCAAGTCAGGGCAGGTGAGGGTGTTAGCCATGTCGTGGTGATTACCGGCGATACCTTTACCGAAATTAATGAGGGGCTCGATGCCACTTTTGCCAGCAAGGAATTTGCCGAGTTCGCGGCGAAAGTCCGGGACAATCGCACAGTGCTTGGCACTTCCTTCTACAAGGTGGTGAAACGCTGGAAACATTAACAGCTGAAAGTTTTCGAACCCGGAACCAACTACCGGCTCATTGTGATCCTGTCAAAGGCCCTGGCCTGGATTAAGTCGATACGGAGTTTGCTTTCATTATCCACCGATACCTGCGCGGCTTCGCAGTAGCGCAGGATATTGTTGGTGCCTGCCTGCTGTGCCATAGCAGCCGTGAGCATTGCGGCCGGGTATTGATTGGCGATACGTTCCAGACCCATTTCCTGGGCCTTTTCCGCGTCCAGCTCGCAGGCCTTAATGTCTTCGCGCAGGGTATGCCATTGTTCTGTGGAGAGGCTTTCAAATTCACCAGGTGCCTGTTTCATCCAGCTGCGTGCGCTGCGCAAGGGTTTTACCACCGCATCGCGCCAGCTAGTTGAAAAACGCAGTGCCTCGGTGAGGCAGTTATCATGGAAATCACCACGAGCCCCTCCATACCAAAGGCTAAACAGCAGCATATTCACATCGACGCCGCGCTCGTTTTGCAGCCACAGGCACGCTTCAGGCACGCCGTCGAGGCGATAGGTGGCTATCGAGAAGTCCCAGAATACCGGTTCTATGTGGAGGTCGGTCACTGTCAGCGAGGATCCGGCCGCCTAAGCGCCTTGCCAACGATTGACCAGCCCGGCATCGATATCGAACAGGTCAAGGACGCGGCCGACGGAGTAGTTAATGATGTCGTCCACCGATGTGGGTTTGGCGTAGAAGGCAGGCATCGGTGGTGCAATGTGGATTCCCATCTGCGCGGCTTCAAGTAGCAGTTTGCAGTGGCCCACATGCAGGGGTGTTTCGCGGGGCATCAGTACCAGTTTGCGGCCTTCCTTGAGCACGACATCGGCGGCCCGGGTTAACAGGTTGTCGGCATAGGAATGCACCACGGCAGACAGGGTTTTGATGGAGCAAGGGGCTATGATCATGCCTGCAGTCCTGAACGAGCCACTGGCGATGCTGGCAGCGACATTATTGCTGGAATGCACCACGTCGGCCAACGCCTCGACGTCCTTCAACTGGTATTCGGTTTCAATCTTGACGTTGAGTTTGGCGGTGTTCGACATCACCAGGTGGGTTTCGATGTCCGCAGCCTCGCGCAACACTTCGAGTAACCGAATGCCATAAATAACACCACTGGCGCCGGATATGCCCACGATCAGCTTCAATGCCTGTCTCCTCAATTGCTAAAGTCGGGTTGCAGTATATTCGCAACGCCCCCTGAAACCAATGCCACCATCGTTTAGTGATGGCACTACCCCGGGCTGTCAGCGGCGCGCTGTTATACGGCGAATGCCAAAGCGGCCGTTATGGGGACTTCAGGCGGGCGGCATTGTCTCGAAAATAGCCGGCGAGTTCGCTCGCTGCCGGTCCCGTTAACTCGCGTTTGGGAAAAACCATTACCAGATCCACTGAGCGAGTGCCCAAATCCTGCACTGGCAGCGGTTTCAGCTGGCCTAAGTCGATATAACCCGCGACCTTGTCGAGGGGAATCCAGGCGAATCCCAAACCCTGCAGCAACAGTTCTATCGAATTACTGAAATGACTTACAGTCCAGCGTCGCTCCGCTTCCAGCCAGCCAGCGCTCAAGCGTCGGTAGGCTCCGGAATCCCGTACCACAATCTGGCGCTGCGCGCGCAGGTCCTGCTCGCTGAGTTCCCTGCCTAGCTGATGGAGAGGGTGGTTAACATGAGCCACGGGGATAAAGGGGATTCGCGATAAATACTCGCTTCTGTACCCCGGGGGAGGAACACCGCATAACGCCAAGTCTGCCTTACCCTGGACAATCATATCCTGGGTACCTGATAGCGCGCTTTCGACAATATCAACGCGAATATCAGGATGCGCCGCTTCGAAGGCGCGCAGGCTGCTGACCCATAACGATGTAGGCGTAATAACGTCGGCGGCCAGGGTGATTTCGGCTTCCCAGCCACGCGCCAGGTTATCGGCGGTGTTTTCGAGTGTGTTGGCGTCGTTGAGCAGGCTTCGAGCGCGCCGCAGCAACGCCTCGCCGGCGTCGGTCAAAACGGCACGCCGCCCTTTGATCTCAAATACCCTGAGCCCAATTTGTGACTGCAGGCGCTGCATGGCATAGCTGACCGTGGACTGACTCTTCAGGAGCTTGTCGGCTGCGGCCGAATAGCCACCGCAGTCAACGACGCTGGTAAAGATACGCCACTGTTCAAGGGTAACCCTTGATTCTTTATCCGGTTCAGGAGATGTCATGTGTTTTGTCCCGAAAAAGTCCGCACGAAGTCGTACTGGTCCGTTGGAGCGCAAGCGAATGTGATTGTTTTCTTCGCTTATCTATCCCCAAAGATGACACGCTATGTATCGATAAACTCGATCATATACATCTAGTATAGGGGGTTTAACATCGATAGCATAGATATATACTGGTCCCAGTTGCGGAACACCGAAAATTAATGCTCCGCGAAAACTTATTAACCAGCTCAAGCGAACATTTAAAAAGGATCATAGAACATGACGCAAGTACTTCACCTCAGCAGCAGTATTTTTGGCGAAAACAGCAAATCTAACCGATTGGCCGCCACATTTGTAGATCGACTCCAGGCTCAGGGCGCAGGGGTCAACGTTACCCGCCGTGACCTTGCGGCCGATGCTGTACCGCATTTATCCGCGGTGGCTTTCCAGGCATTCTCCACGCCAGCCGAGGACCGTACACCCGAACAGCAGCAACTGACGGCGCTCTCGGACGCATTGGTCGAAGAACTCCAGCGCAGCGATACTATCGTGCTGGGCTTGCCCATGTATAACTTCGGCATTCCTTCCAGCCTGAAGGCGTGGATTGATCATGTCGCCCGTGCGGGACTGACCTTCCAATATACAGCGAACGGACCGCAAGGCCTGTTGACCGGTAAGAAGCTCTATGTTTTTGCTACCCGTGGCGGCCAATACCTGGGTACGTCCCTTGATACCCAGAGCCAGTACATACGTGACTTTTTTGCCTTCCTGGGCGTGCAGGACGTCGAATTTATTTATGCCGAAAACCTGGCTCGGCCGGGGCTGCAGGAAGAAAGCCTCGAAGCCGCCAATGCCGACATTGCTGCGTTGGCGATCTAGCTGCCGTGTGCTCGCGGCTAAAAAGCGAGATCGGGAGGCCAGGCTGGAAGCGAATGCGGAGTCAGGGTCAGAGCCAGGACCTGGCGCGGAGGACGACCGCGACGAACAGTCATAAATCTCAATTTTGTTTGGCTATCAGTGGGGGTGTTCCGGATGACTATACCAGCAATTATTCCCAATAATTAAAACACCCCATGCCGTCCCTGGCGTGAGGAGGGGGATGCGGGATTAATCCCGCTATGGGTCAGTTGATAGGGGCTCGTTGATAATGGCCATGATTCGATTCGTTGTCAGTGTGGCGCTGGCATCGTCGAACTGGCCCTTGCCGGTGATCACTTTCATGCTGGTGACACCATCGAGTTCGTCGGCGAGTTCGGCTTCAAACAACGGAAAGTTGTTAAACACCTGCACGGCTCCTCGCTGGGCAATGACGAATAACCCGGAGTCGGGGCTGCGTGGCGCATAGGTCGGGTCGATGCCGGCATCCAGCAGGTCTGTTTTCACACCCAGGCGAATAACATGGTGGAATTGGCCAAGCTCGGAGTTCGCCAGGTTAATCACCAGGCCTTCGGCTGAAGAGGTCAGGAACGGGGCGGTGGTGCCGCCTTCGAGCCAGCTGATCTTCATCTTCGCCAGCACGTCGGCAACGATAGCGACGCTGCGGGCGGTAAAGTCCGGCGGCGCTTCACCAAATCGATTCACGAAGCCACGCACCTTGATCGGGGCGTTCTCATTAAAGCGGGCGGCATCGAGGCTCAGGGTATCCACTTCATACAGGGTGGGGTTCGCATCCTCGCTGCTACCGGTACCGGAGAAATCGAACAGTGATACCCGGCGGCGATCGATGGTCTGCAAATCGATCACGAGGGGCAGGGCACTGACAACTTCACCGGAAAGATTGGTGTAGCGCATCTGCACGCGACCTGAACTGGCATCAAGAACCATGCCCGCGGGATCGGTAACGGTGTATTCACCCATTACTACCACGCGTTGGCCCACAGAGATGTCATCCTTGTCCAGCGCTTCATCAGCGGCACCCTGCTTTTTCACCAGCGTATCCGGGCCGACAATTACTGTAATGGTATCGCGGAATGACGGACGTAGATCCCGTCGCCCAACCGTCGCGCCCAGCAGAGTCAGTGTATCGCCAGAGCGGGCAATAATATTACCACGAGCAAAGTCCCGGTCAGACCAGGGTACGCTGGTTCCCGCAACAACAAATGCAGCTTCAAAACGACCAGCGTCGCGGTTGAAGGAGCCCTGGGCAATGACGGGTTCGTGATTGACGAGTTCCGCTAATGCGAGTAACCCTTCGCCACCGACGTATGAGGCTTCATTGATTTCATAACTGGTCTCTTCCAGTACAAACACACGGATGGTGCCGAAATCACCCGTATCGCGATGGAACGGACGCACATTGACGCCAAAGGCGTTTTCATCGGGTACCACAACATCAAGTAAACCACGGACACGGTGCTCTTTGGGGTCTTCCAACAGAGTATCTGCGATGAACACCGGGTCGACTGTGACCTCAGTTGCAGCAAGGTCGATATCATGCGAGGCGGCCAGGTCGAAATCGAGCGTCACATGGGCAGGAACGCCGCGGGCGATCCTGAAATTATCCGAATCGACCAGGTGCACGTCTACTACCAACTGGTCTATGGGCACGCCATCAGCATCAACGGCAACAGTATTAACGCCCGCTCCCGACGCATCTTCCACCATGATGTTTGCGTTAGTGTAGTCAAGCGTCATACTGACGCTGGCGTAGACGCCGGCAGGTATTGTCGCAGCGGTAAAGAACTCGGTGAGTTCAGTATACTGCGCGAAGTCAACCTCGGTAGCCAAAGGCACCGTTTCGACTTCGGTACCGTTACGGTGGGTGAGGACGATCGACTCAACGCTAACCGTATAGGTGAGGAAGTCTCCCTCAGCATCGGTCAAACCAATGATTACCTCCCCGGTTTCGGGGGCGCTACTTCCGCCATCGGAGCCAGCGCCACCATCGATACCACCGGACCCGCCACCTCCGCAGGCCTGGATCAGGGCGAAGCTAAATGTGAAAAGGAAAAATATGGCGAGCTTGGGCAGGCCGCGCCAAAGGTTTGATATAATCATTAATGGAAAATTCAGCATGTGTTACCTCCAGGTATTATTAACCGAATATAAACTCTGTAGTCCCAATCAACGCCGGGGTGCGGATTCGGTTGACAGGTTAGGGTAATTTTTAGAATAAAAGAGCACAGGACTAATTGTCCCAATCGAAAGGCGACAGAATGGAATGGACCACGATTAGTTTTTTAGCCTGCACGCTATTGATCAGCGTTGGTGCGCTGATGCAGGCGGTAACCGGCCTCGGTGCGGGGCTGGTCGTGGTTCCGCTACTCGCACTGGTAAGCATTAACCTGGTGCCAGGCCCGGTTATTTTTGCCAGTCTTGTACTTTCGAGTTTGATGGCGTTGCGGGGCAGGGCAAATATCAATTTTACCAATACAGGTACGCTTGTTGCCGGTTTGGTAGCGGGTACCGTGGTCGCGGCCAGTTACGTCGCCAGGCTACCCATGACAAGTCTCGGTATGGTATTTGGTTTGCTGGTGTTATTGGCGGTGTGGATTAGCGCTGTCGCACCCACCCTGGAATTAGATCGACGCGGTTTGCTCGGAGCCGGGGCTTTATCTGGTTTTATGGGCGCATCTGCAGGGATAGGCGCGCCAGTGCTGGCGCTTCTATACCAGCGAAAAAAGGGACCTGAGTTTCGCGCCACTCTCGCGTTTCTTTATTTTATTTCGTCAATTGTGATGCTCTCTTGCCTGCATTTGGCCGGTCGATTTGGCAGCCCGGAAGTGATGGCAGGCCTGTTACTGATGCCGGGTTACATGCTGGGCTATGTGTTAGCTCCACGTCTAGTAATGCACTTTGACAAGGGTTACACAAGGCTGGGCGTACTGATTATCTCCACACTCAGCGGGCTCGCATTAATCAGCCAAAGCGTGCTGAAACTCATCACCTCGGTCCCCTAAAATAACCTTGGCGGCTGACCGGTGTTTGGCGTATCTTTATGCTCTGGTTAAGGGGTTGCTCCTGCAACCTGCACAGCTAATTACGGTTCGCGCAAGCAGTTCGGCTTCCGGACCAAATTAGTCGGGAATCAACCCGGCGAACATTCAATGTGGAGATTAACATGGCTATACAAGTAGGGGATTCGATTCCTGCCGTAACACTCAATATCATGACACAAGAGGGGCCTGCGCCCATTACTACTGACGAGATTTTCAGTGGCAAGAAGGTTGTCCTGATTGCCGTACCGGGAGCCTTTACACCAGGCTGTTCACAGGCACACTTACCGGGTTATGTGGTCAACGCCGATGCCATCAAGGCAAAGGGCGTAGATACGATAGCGTGTGTGTCGGTTAATGATGCATTCGTAATGGGTGCATGGGGAACGGCTCAGAATGCTGAAGAGATATTGATGCTGGCCGACGGGAATTGCGAATTCACCAAGGCCGTTGATCTTGTGCTGGATGCGTCAGGGTTTGGAATGGGTATGCGTTCGCAGCGTTACTCTATGATCGTTGAAAATGGACAAGTGACGGTTCTAAACGTAGAGCCCGATGCCGGGGTTGATGTTTCCACTGCGGAAAACATAATGGAAGCGTTATAAGGATCTGGTACTCCGTCCCCTTGATACTTGCGGATACAGCGCTGCTGTGGTGTTTCGAAACAAGGCACAGCGTGCAGGGAATGGTTACCCCCTTCCCAAACGCTGTAACGCAGTGGCGGGACACCACAGCAGCGCCCTGTGGGTTGGCGTGTCAGCGTCCATGGACAGCGTTGCGTCTCTTGCCAAGGGAACGGCCATTGGCGGCGAACCGCGCCTTGCCATGAACGCTGATGCACCAACTGAATTCGTAATTATCAAGGGGACGGAGTACTAGTATTGAGGTCGAAGGGATCCCTTCGACCTCAATAAGTTTACTACCTGCGTCCGCCCTTTCCACCACGCTTGGGACGTGGCTTCTCTTCCTGAACTTTCAGTGATTGGCCTTTGTACTCAGACCCATCAAGTCCTGCCATCGCGGCACGAGCTTCATGACCTTCCATGTCTACGGTTGCAAAACCGCGGCAGTTGCCACTAAATACATCCATCGCGATTTTTACACCGCGTACCGTGCCAAACTGCGAAAACAACTCCTGCACATCCGCTTCTCTCGTTTCCGGTGCCAGGTTTCTTACAAACATGCTCTTCATGGTGTTCTCCAAATATCAGCGGAGTTATTAGCAATAGTCAAACCCCCTGCCTGAACAATCCAGGCGGGGTACACAACGTCCGGCATACCGAACCCTATGAGAGCTTAGCCGCGATTTCTCGCGACGATCGCAAATGACGCTAGTGAGTATGTCTGCGGCCCATTGAGCCGCAAACCAATGCCAACCTAAACTATTTCGACGTTCGTAGCTTGAGGGCCTTTCTGGCCGTCTTGAACATCAAAAGCGACTTTTTGGCCTTCGGCCAGTGATTTAAAGCCGGTGCCAGTAATTGCGGAATAATGTACAAATACATCCTTGCCGTCTTCGCGTTCCAGGAAGCCAAATCCTTTTGTTTCATTAAACCATTTTACTTGGCCAGTATGTGAGGGCATATCTATCTCCAAAATTTTCTTAAATTACAAACTTAAATTGCCTTAACGGCAGGTACTGTGAGATCCAGGAATTACTTACGATTAAACAAGCGATGGGAGGGTAGTACCAGGCCTTACAATTGTAAAAAACATAAATAGTCGCTGTATTCCGAGCAGCGAGGGAATTATATGCCTTTTAGGATTCTTGTAAAGAGTGGCCACGAATTTGTTTGGGTTTGCAGATCAATCCCTCGTACTTTCGGTAGATCCCTGCAGTGGCCCAGTCCCAGGCCTAAAGTTCCAGGTCTTGCTGCCTGAACAGCTCAGATTCCTGTTGCAGGATTCTCGATTCAATCGCTTCCGTGAAATCCATGTCCAATGCGGCACAAATACGCATCAAAGCCAGGGCTGCCTGCGCGACCTGCTGCTTGACATCCGGATGCACGCTACTGTTAAACAGCAGCGTCGCCTGGGGTGATAAGTCACCAATTTGATTGTTCAATAGCGCCACATCGGCGACCAGTTCCGAACTCAGCGAATCCAGTATCTGCTTCTTGCGCTGCGCCAGGTCATAAATGATCGGCTGGTGGTGGAGATGGTGTTCTGTTACATCTGTCATAAAAATGGAAATCCTTTTCGTGGCAACCGGGTCGGATGGGCTGTTGATAGTCCCGGCTGGTTACAGATTCGGGTCGGCCCTTGCTGAGGCGGTCGCGCAGTATACCAACCCCGACAGTGAAAGCATCCCGCTGATTGGAATTCAGGCGAATCTTTGGTGCTGCCCGGTCTTCGCTTCAGCCTTCATATAGCGCGGCAAACCTGGGCGCCGAAAATCCGTTCATCCGCTTGTTGCCGACCAGAATAACTGGCACACCTTTACCGCCCAATTTGTCATAGGCTCGACGGGCTGCGGCGGATGCTTCGATATCATGCTCCTTGTAGGCGATGTTATTTGCGGCAAAATAGTCCCGGGCTTTGCGGCAATAGCCGCACCAACTGGTACTGTACATGACCACCCTTTGTTGAATTGCCGCGGGGCCAGCGTAGTCGCTTACTTCCACGCGTTGAAAAGAATTGATCGGGCGGAGCCTGACCTGCTCGAGGGTGGGGGTTTCTTCAGCTGCAGGCGGTTGATCACCAAAATGAACCTTGCCTGTTGCGTCCGTCCATTTATAAATGTCGGCGGATAAATGTGCTGCCAGGGCGAGCAGAGCCAAGCATAACAAAGGAGCGGTGAAACGCATCGCAGGTTCCTTGTAAAATTTCTTTACACAGTCGTTTAACTATAGCGTAATGGGCACGCCTTAATCAGGTATTACAGTAGTGATTATAGTTATGAACCCGACCACCATCATAGCAATCATAATAAAAGCCGGGGGCGAACCACAGTGACACGTATCCATAGCCTTTACCTGCTTGGCGGGGTCACGCTCGCCGCGCTCGTAGCCGCGTTGTTTGCGGCGCCGATTCCACAGGATCCCGCCTACCACCTGTTTACCGATGAAAGCGCGCCTTTCGGCATTCCCAATTTTGCCAACGTCGTCTCCAATGCGCCGTTTTTGGTTGTTGCCGTTCTCGGATTCCATGCCTTATCCAGGGAGCCCCTGACGGGCACTCATCCCGCTTTGAAGACACTGTACAGGGTGTTTTTTGTGGGTGTATTCTTAACCGCGTTCGGATCAGGCTGGTATCACCTGAACCCCAATAATGAAACGTTGGTATGGGATCGATTGCCGATGACGATTTCATTTATGGCGCTGTTCTGCGTGATTATCGGTGAACATATCAGTGCGATGCTGGCACGGCGCTGCTTCCCGTTCCTGCTTCTGGCCGGGTTGTTGTCAGTCGGTTATTGGCACCTGACCGAAACGGCCGGCAACGGTGACCTGAGGCCCTATGCGTTGGTGCAGTTCCTGCCGATGCTATTGGTGCCGATCATCCTGCTGCTGTTCCCGGCGGCACTCAAGCCGGTTAGCTATTACTGGGGCGTTATCCTGTTCTATGTGCTGTCGAAAGGGGTGGAACTGCTGGACAGCGAAATATACGCCGTGACCGGGTTCCTAAGCGGGCATTCACTCAAGCATGTGCTGGCTGCTGTGGCGGCCTTTATGTTCTATCTGGCACTGCGCCGGCGTACAATGATTTGACAGGAGCAGGCAGGAGCGTTTTAAACAGACGGAGCGCTGCTTTTGGCAAGGTGCCGGCCGGCATTTACAGGGATTACGATGCATTTTGCGAATGCCGCAGCTGCCAGAAGGTCTATTGGCAGGACAGTCATTATGACCGGATGATCGATTCTATATGCTCATTCCAGGCCGGCGGCGGACGAACCAATGTTACTACCGGATTTGCGCATGGATAGCACGATTCAAACCATCCCGTTGACCAGCTTAGCAGTGGCGTTTATTCCGGCCCTGGTGGCCGTCGCGATAATGTTCAAGTGGTCCCTAAATGCCAGCAACGGCCTCTATGCCATGGCGCGGATGCTGGCCCAGTTGCTGATCATCGGCTATTTCCTCACCTCTATCTTTGAGTCGGACAGCGCCAGCATTGTGGTCGCGATTCTTGTCGTGATGGTGGCAGCGTCCAGCTGGATTGCGTTGGGGGCCGTGTGTGATAAGCGCCGCAGGCTCTATGGCGCCGCAAGTTGCTCGATCCTCATCGGCGGCGGCATAACGTTGCTGCTGGTCACCCAGGCGGTACTGGGACTGGATCCGTGGTACTGGCCACCGTATATGGTGCCATTGGCGGGGATGATCTTTGCCAGCTCGATGAACAGCGTAAGCCTCGCCGCCGAGCGCATGAATGCAGAGTTGGGGCGCGGTGTCGACTATACCTCCGCGCGTAATATTGCGTTTCAGGCATCCCTGATACCCGTTATTAATTCCCTGTTTGCGGTGGGGCTGGTGTCACTGCCGGGTATGATGACAGGGCAGATACTTTCCGGTATTTCACCATTGATCGCAGCGCGCTACCAGATTATGGTGATGTGCATGATTTTTGGATCGTCGGGCATGTCGGCGGCGTTATTCCTGGTCATGGCCAAGCAGCGATTTACCGAGGCCGATACGGCCCGTCAATCCATTCAACGATAAAGCATAGGGAGAGAAGCACATGGCAACAGTACTAATCACGGGTGCGAGTCGGGGTATTGGCCTTGAATTGTGCCGCCAGTTGCACGCGCGGGGTGACGAAGCGATCGCAGCATGCCGGCAGGCGACGCCTGAACTTACCGAACTCGGTGTCCGGGTGATCGACAATGTTGACGTCAGTTCTGATGCCGCCGTCGCGCAACTGGTAGCTTTATTGGAGGGGCAAAAGTTGGACTGGTTGATCAACAATGCCGGGATCCTGACCTTTGAATCGCTGCTCGATCTCGATTTCGATCGTATCCGCAGGCAGTTCGAGGTGAATACCCTCGGCCCGCTGCGGGTTACCAGGGCATTGCTCGACAATTTGCCGCCAGGCTCGAAGGTGGGCATCGTCTCGAGCAGGGTAGGGTCGTTGGCAGATAACGGTTCGGGGGGCCTTTACGGCTATCGGATTTCGAAAACCGCGGTAAACATGGCCGGCGTCAACCTGAGCATTGATCTTAAGGATCATGGCATACCCGTGGCCCTGTTGCACCCGGGTATGGTTGCGACCGAAATGACGGGCAAGCAGGGTATTGAAATCCCGGATGCCGCGCGGGGCCTGCTGGCGAGAATGGACGAGTTAACCCTCGCAAATACCGGCAAGTTCTGGCATGCCGAGGGCTACGAGTTACCCTGGTAAAAATGACTACCGCACAGGCCCCTTCGGGCCTATAATAGCGCAGGCATAAAGTTAAGTTATTTTTTATGAAAAGTTAGCAAAGCACTGAAATATATACTATTTATTGTGCTTTTTAATGACAAACAGTAAATCAGGGAGGTCAACAGATGGCTTACGATGAAGGTGTAGCACAGCGCGTGCGTGAAGTGTTAGTGGATTGCGACGGCATTGCCGACGACGGCATTGCTGAGAAAAGTATGTTCGGGGGCATTGCCTTCATGATCGGGGGCAATATGTGTTGCGGTATCGTCGATGATAATTTGATGGCGCGGATAGGTCCCGCCGAATACAAGAATGCCCTGGCGATGCCATTTGTCCGGCAAATGGATTTTACCGGCAAAGCCATGAAGGGATTTGTTTACGTCGCGCCTGCCGGCTTTGATTCCGATGACGACCTCAAAGGCTGGGTTGATATGTCCCTGGCGTTTACCGAAACTCTGCCTGCCAAATAAAACCCGGCAACAAACCCTTTGCCTCAATCCGCCGATAGCGTCGGGGCTATATACAATATCCAGAGCATAAAAAAAACGGCACTGCACTCGGGGGGTTGAGTAAACAGCGCCGTTAAAGGGATGATGAAATACTATTACGCGTCGAACGCCTGGCTGGATCACTGCCGAGCAAATAATTGTTATGTTGGCTGCAGTAGTTTGGTTGCCGGGCAATTATTAGGTATATTCACGAGTGCCCAAACCACCCTCTACGCCACGAGGAACCCTGACTAATGACCAAGCCCGTAGAGCTTTCTTACTTTTCAGATTTATTGTGCGTGTGGGCCTATGTGTCGCAAATCAGGCTCGACGAGCTGCGACAGAATATGCGCAGCCAGGTCAGGGTGAGTTACCACTTTGTCACGCTGTTTGGCGCCACTGAGCAACGCATTGGCGAGGGCTGGAAAGACCGTGGCGGTTTTGACGCGTTTAGCGATCACGTGCTAGAGGTTTGTGCAGGCTTCCCCCATGTCGAAATTAATCCGCAAGTCTGGAAATCATGCATCCCGAAAACCTCAGCCATCGGCCACCTTTACCTCAAGGCCGCACAGAATCTCGAGGCAGCCGGGGAACTGTCTCCAGAGCCGGTCATTGAGTTTGCCGGGCACACTATCGTCGAAGAACTGGCATGGCGGTTGCGTTGTGCGTTTTTCCGTGACGCGATTGATATTGGCCGCCTGACCAACCTCTACCCGATTGGCCAAGCGCTGGGCATTCCACAAGCGGCCATGGCGGAGCAATTTGATAGCGGAGCGGCCTTTGCGGCGCTTGAAGTGGATGCCGGGCTAAAAGAACTGCACAAACTCGAAGGCAGTCCAACCTATCTCCTGAACAACGGCCGACAGAAGCTGTACGGGAATGTCGGTTATCGCATCATCGAAGCCAATATAGCGGAGTTGTTGGAACGACCGGAGGATCAAGCCAGCTGGTGTTAATCCTGGTGGCTCTGTTTAGCGGCGCGGACCACGCGAATCAACAAGGGGAACCGTGTCACCGACCCGTGCTTGCATAGTTCTGCCGACAGGTGTAATTTTAAAACCATACGTTTAGAAAATCCGGTAGGTGCGACGCAATGTTCACCAGATTTATTACTAGACTGTGTGTGTTTGTTTCCTTCCTTTTTGTGTCGGTATGGATCAATGCTGCCGACCTGCAAATCAGTAATGTCCAGGTAATAACCATTAGCGGTGCGATCGGCCCCGCCACCAGCGACTATTTCCAGCGAGCAGTAAAGCAGGCCGGTGCGCCGGAAGTCGATCTTATCGTGCTGCAGATGGATACCCCGGGCGGTCTCGACAAATCAATGCGCACCATGATCCAGGCGATACTTGGCGCCCCGGTTCCGGTGGTCGTTTATGTCTTCCCGCAGGGCGCTAGAGCCGCTAGTGCAGGCACTTATCTGCTCTATGCTTCCCATGTTGCGGCGATGGCGCCGGCTACCAACCTCGGTGCGGCCACACCGGTTCAAATAGGCGCGCCCGGTCTGCCGGGTATGGACAAGCCCCCGCAAAAAGACGACCCCGACGAGCAACAGGACACGCAGCCAGATACGCAGCCCAACGATGGCAAAACATCGATGGAGCGCAAAATCATTAATGATGCGGTGGCCTATATTCGTGGCCTGGCCGAAGAACGTGGCCGCAATCAGGAATGGGCTGAACTGGCGGTGAGGACGGCGGCCAGCCTGCCTGCCAATGAGGCACTGGAGAAAAACGTTATCGACCTGGTGGCCGTCGATTTTGATGACCTGTTCCGGCAACTCGAGGGGCGCAGCGTTAGACTGCAGAATAAAGACTATACCCTGGTCATCGGGACGATTGTGCTGGATTACCTCGAGCCCGATTGGCGCAACCAGTTCCTGACCGTCATAACGGACCCCAATGTCGCCTACATCCTGATGCTGATCGGTATTTATGGCCTGGTACTGGAATTCTATAACCCGGGCATGGGCGTTGCAGGTGTGGTCGGGGCCATCTGCCTGTTTCTGGCGCTGTACGCATTTCAGGTTTTACCCGTCAGCTACACCGGGATAGCGCTTATTTTGCTCGGGATCGGTTTGATGGTGGCCGAAGCGTTTGCCCCCAGCTTCGGTATTCTCGGCATTGGCGGCGTAGTGGCGTTTGTGTTTGGTTCGGTGGTGCTGATGGATACCGAACTACCCGGATACCGGATTGCGATGCCCCTGATAGCGGGCTTGGCGGCGCTCTCTGTGCTGATCCTGATAGTCGTTGCCAGGCTGATCCTGCGCTCGAGACAGACCAAAACGGTCAGCGGCTATGATGCGATGATCGGCGAACAGGTCAGTGTCCTGGCGTTCGCGGATGGGCGAGGCAAAGTGATGTTACACGGCGAATTATGGAACGCCCGTTCTGAACAACCCATGAAAGAGGGCGATGAGGCGACCATCACGGGAATAGATGGACTGGAGCTGGAAGTAGAAGTGGAAGACAAACTGAAGGAGTAGGGTATGAATTACTTTTTGCTGGTACTGATACTGGGTGGTGCTCTCATCATCATCAACACCTTTCGCATCATGCGCGAATACGAGCGTGCGGTGGTGTTTTTGCTAGGTCGATTCTACAAGATCAAGGGGCCCGGTTTGATCATCATCATCCCGGTCGTGCAACAGATGGTGAGGGTTGACCTGCGCACGGTGGTGATGGATGTGCCCACCCAGGATGTAATCTCCAGGGATAATGTCTCGGTGAAGGTGAATGCGGTGATTTACTATCGAGTTATTGACGCGCAGAAAGCGATCATCAACGTCGAGAACTTTGAAGATGCAACCAGCCAACTCGCCCAGACTACTCTCAGGTCGGTGCTCGGCCAGCATGAGTTGGATGAGATGCTGGCCTCACGAGAGCAACTCAATGAGGATATCCAGTCCATCCTCGATCAGCAAACCGATATCTGGGGAATCAAGGTTTCCAACGTCGAGATCAAGCACGTGGACCTGGATGAAAGCATGATCCGCGCCATCGCCAAACAGGCCGAGGCGGAACGCGAACGACGCGCCAAGGTGATTCATGCCAGTGGCGAACTGGAGGCCTCTGCGCACTTGTTGGAGGCCGCGCAAACCCTGGCGGTGCAAGAGGAAGCGATGCAGCTGCGCTATTTGCAAACCCTCACCGAAATTGCCGGGGACAGGAGCAACACCATCGTGTTTCCCGTCCCCATCGAACTGTTCAAGAAGATCCTCGATAAGCGCGATGATTAGCGTTCTAACCAGTTACTGTCGGCGCGCCTTGCCGGCTGGCATCCGGGTTCTGATAGTGCAATAATGCGCTCGAAAAATCAGCACTCTGTGGCGACACATGTCAATTATTAACCATATAAAACAATAAGATAAATAGTAATGCTAAAAATAATATTAACCATAGTCCTGCTGGTTATCCTGGCAGTCGCCTCGTTGTTTTTCTATAAGGCGCAGAAATCAAAGTCCGGCACAGCGCCCGGACTTGCATCCAACCAGCTGGCGCAATGCCCCACCAGCCCGAACTGCAGCTGCAGTGAGTACAGCGAGGATTCATCTCATTATGCCGAGCCCATCAACTTTTCGGGTAAACCTGCCGAGGACAGCTTTGCAGCGGTGAAGACAGCAATCGAATCGCTTGGCGGCAAGGTTGTCGTGGCAGAAAGCCATTACCTGGCAGCGTCCTTTGAATCCGGTTTTTTCGGGTTTGTGGATGACTTCGAAGCGCGACTGGATGAACAGGCGCAGTTGATTCATGTGCGCTCCGCATCACGGGTTGGTCATAGCGACCTGGGAGCCAACCTGAAACGTGTGAATGCGGTTAAGAACGCGCTCTAGCCTGAGCGCGGTTCGCTCTTGCCGCGAGCGAGTGAACATGCCGCACCGATAACTGAAAACAGCAGCGAGCAGACCAACGAGACCTTAATTACCGAGAGCAAGGCCGGGTATTGCTCTACCCCGATCTGCTCGGCGCCAATATACAACGCCATCAACAGCAGCAATACCGCAGTGCCCAGCATATTGCCGAGAACGCGCGACAAACTCACCAATGACGATGCGATGCCGAGGCGCTCTTCGGCCACGGCGCCCATTGCCGCGGTATTGTTGGGTGTCGAAAACAGGCCGTGACCGATGCCGAGTACCACCAGGGCTATACCCACCATAAATATAGGCGTGTCAAAGGATAACCACTGCAAGAAGCCGAAGCCGATAGTGACCAGCATACATCCGATGGAGGCTATGACCCGGGGCTGGTAGAGATCAGATAAGCGGCCCGCAATCGGGGCGACTATTGCCATAGTGAGTGCTTGGAGCAGCATCAGCTTGCCCGCATCAATCGCCGACATTCCGCGTACAAACTGCAAGTAAAGGCTCAACAGGAAAATCAGCGGGTAATTGGCGCCGTACATCAGGATGCTGGCTAGCAAGGAACGTGAGAACACCTTATTGCCCACGACGGCAGACAACCGCACCAGCGGGTACTCTGTGACTTCCTGTTGCTTGATGAACAATCCCAGGAACACAAACGACACCACTAAGGTCACGATTGCACCGGGCGAGGGTAGGCCGGAGATACCCAGGAACAGGGTGATCGACCAGACTGCGAAGAGCAGGGTGCCAACCCAGTCGACTTTGTGGTTCGTGGCGCCACGCCATTCGCCCTTGAGTTTGACCATCATTACCACAATGCCCAGTAGCGACAATGGCACTGGAAAGAAAAACACGCTGCGCCAGCCGAAGGTTTCGGTTAACAAACCACCGATAGCCGGGCCGGCTGTCAGGCCGAGGTATACCGCTGCCAGGGTAACTCCCATAGCGCCGCCGCGTTGCCCACTTTCAAACACCGATGTGACGATGGCCAGCGTGCAGCCAAAAATCATCGATGCGGCAATGCCCTGAAATACCCGGGCGACCAATAGCGATTCAATGTTGGGAGCGAGGCCGGAGAGGACAGAAAAGATCGCAAACAATATGCTGCCGGCGAGGTACATGCGCTTGCGACCCCAGATGTCGGCCAGTCGTCCCACCGGCAGCAAGCTGATGACGTTGCTCAATAGAAACGCGGTAGGCACCCAGCTCACCAGAATCGCGTCCGCCTGCAGATCGTTCGCCAGCGCAGGCGTCGCGATGTGCACGGACGACAAGGATAACGGCGTCAGGAATGAACCGATACAGACCACCAACAGTGCTGCCCATCGTGCGGCGCTGCTGTTGCGATAGTATTCCCGGGTTTGTTCCTGGTTCAAGGGCTGGGCCTGTTGGTAATTTAGGGGCTAGGAGACTGTCGGACTTAGGGTTAATCTACTGCGGAAAAGCCGCTCACGTAATAGAGGGGGTCAGATTTACCGATTATTCTCGTTAAATAGCGGGCTATTCGCCTCAAATAATCGAAAAATCCGCTTCAAATCGATCTTTCCCTCGCTACGATCACCTAAGTCCGACAGCCTCCCAGGACCTAGTGTAAAGCCAATCACTCCTGGGAGATAGGCAGAATCGCCGGCCTTGGCGGGCGATTCAATCGAAGCTATTCAAATGCTTGCGCGCTTCCTGCTCGGTCTCAAAAATGTGCGGTGCAAGGTGGCGTGCTTCGAGGGCGTCCTCCAGTTTCAATCGCATGAATGAGCTGGTGGTGTAGCGGGTTACGTCGTGGTAGTGGTTGTTCACGATCGTTTCCACCATTTCTATGTAGGCATCCAGCACAGCCGGGGCAATTTCAAAATTATCGTAGTTCACCACCGCATTGACCTTGTTGCCGATAGGCCCCAGGCGGGCTTCCAGCGCCAGGCGAATTTCTTCAACATCCTCAACCGTATTCACCGAGTAACCCTCCAGGTTGAGGAAAAACTGGTTGGTCTCGGGGTTGTGACTGAGACGCTTGTCCAGCGGCAGGTAGAGTAGCTCGTCCTTAACCTGCATCGGCTGGTCGAGGAAAATACGTTCATCCATCAGAGTCGGCGGGGTATTGATTATGGGCTCGAACTGCATCAGGGCCAGGATATCGATTTCAAGGTCAACACCCTGCGCGATTTCGAGCAGCTCCAGGCCGGCGTCAGTTAGCTGGAACACACAGCGCTCGGTGACATAAAGTATTTTCTGGGCGCTCTTGGCAGCGTAGGATCCCGAGAACGTGCGCTGTTCGACTGCCCGCACGAACTTGCTCACGGGGCCATTTTTATTGATCTGCAGTCGACCGTTACTGACCTGGATATCACTGCCGGCGGTAAAGGTGCCCATAAACACCACGCGCCTGGCGTTCTGGCTGATATTGATGAAGCCACCCGACCCGGCAAGCTTGTCGCCAAACCTGGAGACGTTGACGTTGCCCTGGGCATCAACCTGCGCCATGCCCAAAAATGCGATATCGAGCCCGCCGCCGTCATAGAAATCAAACTGGGAAGGTTGGCTGATCACTGCCTGGCTGTTGATGCCGGCGCCAAAACTCAGGCCACTGGCCGGTAAGCCGCCGATGACCCCTGCTTCAGCGGTGAGGGTAAGGTACTCGAGGATCCGTTCTTCATTGGCAACGTTGGCAAGGCCTTCGGGCATGCCGATGCCCAGGTTGACGACGCTATTGGCGTGGAGTTCGAGTGCGCCGCGCCGCGCTATGACCTTGCGCTCGTCCAGCACAAGCGGGGCTACCGAATGCATCGGCACTCGCAGTTCGCCGCTGTAGGCCGGATTATACCGCTCGGAAAAGGTCTGCCAGTGGTGTTCCGGATCAGCGACGACGACACAGTCGACCATCACACCCGGCACCACGACGTCTTTCGCGTTCAGCGTGCCGGATTGTGCGACGCGCTCGACCTGCACAATCACGATCCCGCCGCTGTTATGCACCGCAGTCGCGATGGCAAGACTATCCAGGAACAGGGCTTCGCGTTCAAAGGTGACGTTGCCATTGGCATCTGCCGTCGTACCGCGCAGCAGCGCCACATTGATCGGGAATGCCTTGTAGAACAGGTAATCGTTGCCGTCTATCGGCATTAATGCCACAAGGTCCTCATGGGTCTTGGCGTTTATCTTGCCACCGTCAAAGCGGGGGTCGACAAAGGTCCCGAGTCCAACCCGGGTTAGCGTACCCGGCTTACCGGCTGCGATATCGCGATACAGGTGTGATATGCAACCCTGGGGCAGGTTGTAGGCTTCGATATGATTGCCGAGGGCGAGTTGTTGCAGGCGCGGCGCCAGTCCCCAATGGCCGCCGACAACCCGTTTTAGCATACCGGCGTGGCCGAAATGATCGACGCCCTTGCCACGACCATCGCCTTGCCCGGCCGCATAGACGAGCGTCAGGTCACGGGGTTTAGCGGTATCCAGGAAGCGCGTTTCCAGCGCAATCGCTAAACCCTCAGCGAAGCCAATGCCAACAAAACCGCCGGTGGCGATGGTGTCGCCCGACCGAATCAGCTTAACCGCTTCGGCGGCGGTTACGACCTTGTTGCGAGTGGGAGATGCAGAGTGCCTATCCATTTCACTTCTCCATTACACATCTATTTGGAACATCCAGATTGCACAGAAGCCTGCGCCTGGCCGGCTAGCCTGTTGAGTCTGGTGATTACGTTCTAACAGCAATGACCAGGACAGCATAACTTGGCCGGTGCATCAGGGCTGTGCAGCAACCACCCGGGTGCGATAGCTGGCTGCGGCTTCCTTACTGTCGAAAGGCCCCAGCTTCGTCTTGATGCTCACCTGCTTTCCGGCTTCGAGGGACCCCGGCGC
Organism: uncultured Gemmatimonadales bacterium; assembly: GCA_964195105.1. Lineage (GTDB taxonomy): Bacteria > Pseudomonadota > Gammaproteobacteria > Pseudomonadales > IMCC2047 > CAMYKE01. Next base: position 52,707 of record CAXMOT010000106.1, read on the forward strand.
GCCGAGGGTTTGAGTGGCGCGAACCACATTGCCGGCGGTCAGTTCGACAAGCTCAACCTTTACGTTGTTAACGGTGATGCCGGCATTATTCTTGACTGCGACCTGCAGGTAGCCGTCATTGCCGACATAGGCCTGGCTGGCGATATATTTGTGCGGCGCCGTACCCAGCTCCATCACTGCGACCTTTGCCTGCGCTGCTTCAGCAACTTTACCGCCACCCTGCATTGCCTGCTGGTAGTACTGCAACGCGTCCTGCTTGTTGTCGGCCTGCGCCGCCAGCTCACCCAGCAGGAAACTACCCGTCTGGGTAGGTAATAAGGCCTGACTGCGCTCAAGATCCGCTTTCGCATCCAGTTTGCTGCCTTGCTCATAGCGCAGCATGCCGCGTGCGAGATAATGGCTGAACAGCTCGGGATTCTTGGTAATTGCGGTGGAATAGGCCTTGTCGGCGTTTGCATAGTTCTCGAGCAATTTCCATGCGTGCCCACGCAACTCCCACGAGTAACCTTCGGCTGGCTGCAGTTTAACCGCCACATCGAGTGCCGCGAGGGCGGTTTTCGGATCCTTGCCATTGATAGCCTTCATCGCTGCTTCCTGTGCCTCATAGGCTGGCATATCGCGTTTTATTTGGGCGATCTTGCGCTGGTAAACATCGCGATTAACAGTGCCGCGGGGCAGGGTTTTAGCCTTTTCGCGGTTCGCATTTACCCGTTCCTGTGATGGCGGGTGACTGGCAAACAGGCCGCTGATGAAGTCAGTCTGGCGATTTTCATTGAGCTTTACGAAAGTCTGCTGGAGTTTGACGGCGCCCTGCGGGTCATACCCGGCCCGTACCATATAGTCCATGCCATAGGCATCCGATTCCAGTTCCGCAGAGCGCCCATAACGAGCCGTCCAGGCGGCGGAACCCACTTGTATACCCATGTTGGCGATCGCGCCGTACTCACTCTGGCTGGCGACAGCTCCCAGGATCTGTCCGCCTGCGCTGAGCAGGGTGCCGCGGGTCATCTGCTGGGCGCTATGGCGCGCCGCCGCATGGACGATTTCGTGGCCAAGCACGGCCGCTAATTCTGACTCGTCCTGCAGGTGTATCAACAAACCCCGGTTTACGGCGATCTTGCCACCGGGCAATGCCCAGGCATTGGGGACCGAGTTATTCAGCACCACGAATTCATACGGCAGCTTCGGACGATCGCTGACGGCCGCGAGCTTGTTACCCACCTGCGCAACATAAAACTGCAAATCCGGATCGATATAGTAGCGGCCGCCCTGGGCCTGCTGGGAAGGCTGGTAGTTTTGCTGACCTATCGCAACTTCCTGGCTTGCCGAGACGAGGGAGAACTCTTTCTCACCGGTGACGGGATTGACGCTGCAGCTCGCGACAAACAGGCAAACAATAACGAAGCATGTGATTCGGGCTTTGATGTGCACGCTATTGTGCTCCTTGAGGTGGTTAGTCGCGGTTAGGATAACGGATTGCCGTTAGGACGAATCATCGAAATCGATTGAGATAACGCCGTTATCATAGCGGCTTGCCGCGCGAATTTAAATCTGATTTACGCTGGCATTTAGCGTTACGTCGCCAATATTAGAGCGGTGAGGTAAGCAAGGGCCAGGGCGCCTCTAATTCTCGAAAACCGGTTCAGGTGTTTCGCCGGGCACATCGTGTTGCTCCTGTTGCTGGAGCCGCCACATCTGCGCATACAGACCGCCAGCGCTTAACAACTGCTGGTGCGATCCTTGCTCTTCAATACGACCGTGGTTGAGAACCAGAATATTGTCCGCATCGATAATTGTGGAAAGCCGGTGTGCGATGACCAGCGTGGTGTGGTTTTGCGCCGCTTCGTCCAGGGCCTCAAGTATCGCTTTTTCGCTACTGGAGTCGAGCGATGAGGTCGCTTCATCGAAGATCATAATGCACGGATTCTTGAGCAGCGTGCGGGCAATCGCTATGCGCTGTTTCTCGCCACCCGAGAGTTTCAGGCCGCGTTCGCCAACCTTGGTAGCATAGCCTTGCGGAAGCCGCTCAATAAACTGCTCAAGGTGTGCCATGCGGGTGGCGCGCTGGATCTCAGATTCGCTTGAACCGGGATTGCCGTATGCAATGTTGTAATGAATGGTCTCATTAAACAGCACCGTATCCTGCGGTACCACGCCGATGGCCCGGCGCAGGCTCTCCTGGGTTACCGTACGGATATCCTGGCCACTCACCCGGATGGCGCCGTCGGTTACATCGTAGAAGCGGAACAGCAGTCTTGCGATGGTCGATTTACCGGAGCCGCTAGGGCCCACAATCGCAATTTTCTGCCCGGCAGGAATGGTGAAGCTCACATCGTGGAGAATTTCCCGATCAGGCTTATAGGAGAACTTTACATTTTCGAAACGCACTTCGCCGCCGTCAGGTTCCAGCTCGGAGGCGTCTTCGCTATCCACGACTTTGGTTTCGGTCCCGAGCAGGCGAAACATCTGCTCGATATTGGCCAGTGCGTTCTTGATCTCGCGGTACACGAAGCCCAGGAAGTTCAGCGGTATGAACAACTGGATCATGAAAGCATTAACCAGCACCAGGTCGCCCAGGGTCATGGTTCCGGCAACTACGTCCCTGGCCGCCATTACCATGATGATGGTGATCGCTGTCGAAATAATCAGTGCCTGTCCGGAATTAAGGGCAATCAGGGAGGTTCGGTTCTTCATCCGCGCTTCTTCCCAGAGTGCCAGGCGTTCGTCGTACTGGTCCGATTCGTATTGCTCGTTGCCAAAATACTTGACCGTCTCGAAATTCAGCAAGCTGTCGATCGCCCGGGTATTGGACTGGCTATCTTTTTCATTCGCCTCCCGCACAAACCGCGTACGCCATTCGGTAACCAATATCGAAAAGCCGATGTAGGCAGAGACCGCCATAAAGGTGATAAACGCATACCAGGGGCTGTAGTTCACAAGCAGGATGCCAATGATCAGCGCGAGTTCGATCAGGGTGGGGAGAATATTAAACAGCATAAAGCGCAACAGGAAACTGATGCCGTTGGTACCGCGCTCGATATCCCGGGACAGGCCGCCGGTGCGTCGCGACAGGTGAAAATCCAGCTCCAGTTGGTGTAAATGGTTGAACACCTTGAGCCCGATCCGGCGCATGGCGCGCTCGGACACTCGATTAAACACCGCATCGCGTAACTCGCCAAAGAACGAGCTGCCAAATCGCAACGCGCCGTAGGCGAGTAGAAGTGCCAGGGGGACCGATACCAATTGCACGGCATCTCCATCGAGATCATCGACGACATACTTGAGGATCAGGGGGATCGCAACGTTAGCCAGTTTTGCCAGCAGCATAAATGCGAGCGCACCAAACACACGGGCAGGGAATTCCAGTAAATAGGGTGACAGGCTCTTGATGGCCTGCCAGTCGCCCGACCACTTCGCCTCGGGGATGTTGTTTGCGCCTCTCATTACTACCTTATCGGAGTACTACTTTGTAGCAATACTCATAAATGAATTTAGTCGCGACAGTATAGGGGAGCAGCGGCATCCAATGACAGCACGAATGCCAGCATTTGATTACCTTCCCGGTGGCCTTTGTGCTCTATTGGCAGGCACACCCGTGGGGCATAATCAGAGCTTACCAAACTGTCGGATTCTTTTACAAATTCCGGCTTCAATTGGGTTTACGCAGGCGCTGGTTATCGTAACTAATTGAATTCTATCCGGCTTTAAAAACTGGGGTAGAAATTGCATCGTATTTTGTGAAGCCTATAAAAGGGGGCTGGCCTGGCAACTTAAGACATCCATTTCGAGTCAACCACAGGGGCACAGCTATGAAGCAGCTTTTACGATCCGGACTTGGCGACCGGCCCGCGATGCATGGCCACACTCGACGTGGCACCGGTCGCTGGGTTAATACACGTCACTGGGGATTTGATGCCCGCCGTGATGGCCAGCACGTGAACTCCTACGTAGATCGCTATGAAGCGCGCCTGCTGGCGCCAACGATCTTGATCTTGATGTGTTCCGTGCTCGATGCATTCCTGACCCTGGAACTGATTCGTGGCGGTGCCATAGAGCTAAACTATCTTATGGCGAACCTGATGCAGAAGGACCTGGCGCTATTTATCCATAGCAAAATTTCACTCACCAGTTTGTCCATTATTTTCCTGGTGGTGCATAAGAATTTTCGTGTTATCCGGGGCGTGACTGTCGCTCACGTTTTGTACCTCATCTCGGCGGTTTATTTGGCGCTGATTGGCTATGAGGCAATGTTACTCGGACTACTAGTACTCTAACCGACCCAGTAAGATCTGCAATTGGGCTTCACCAGACGGGCTTGGGTGGCAACGAATACTCGGCGGTCCTGGCTCCTATCAAAGCGGTGTCACTAACTAACGCAGGTCGCCCAACTCAGCGATGACCCTCCCGCACTATCGGGAATTTCTCCTTTTGCTGGAAAGCGCCCTTCATACAAAGACTTTTTGACCCAGGTCAACAATCGGCTTTTCCGCTTGGGTAAAGTGGTCTTCCTGTCGTGCAGGGCAACCGGATTGACCAGGAGCGGCGGCTTACGTAGCATTGCGTATTGTTAGAGCACGTTGCTCTGCATATTATGGTTGGTTACCTCGAGTGATGAAGTACATCCCGAAATGATGAGCATTAAGAGTAGATATATGAGTCAGGAAAGCCAATCGTTACAAAAACTTCGGCGCACCCAAAGCAACTCCACAATATTAAAGGAACTGCCTGATTTCCCGCAAGGTTATGCGGTGATATCGCGACAGCAAGATAGCGCGCTGAAAATTTGCATCATGACGACGCCACCTGAACAACGACACAGCGCCTGAAAAAGGAACACTCAAGGGACGAGCGCCAGCGAGGACAAAATAAGGATCAGCCCGTCGATCTTTCGAGGGTTGGTGATGGGGTTTTTGTTGCCCATAAAGTTCGCTTTTCAAGTTTGTCACGCACCGATTATCCCTTCGTATCTACACTTGATTATCCAGCCTTTTATTTAACCCGCATGCCCCTGGTAACCAAGTTCGGCTATTGCCGCCATTAGCCCAACAGGGTGTCCATCCTTACTGCATTCGGGGCAATTAATCGCGCTCGAGATAGGTCTGCCGCGCCCTTAGCTAGTGCTATTACGTATTTCCAATATCAGTCTGCGTCATTAATATAGTGCGTTACCAATTAAAATAAACTCTGCTGGTTTGATGACCTTTTAAATACTCGGAGAGTGCCGGGTTTCATGTTAAATAAGGAGCGTTAACCATGAAGGTTAATATTGGATCATTTGATCGTTGGGTGAGAATCATCTGTGGCACGATCATATTGTCATTTCTTTTCGTAGGCCC
>CAXMOT010000107.1:0-26118 GCA_964195105.1 uncultured Gemmatimonadales bacterium
TTGGCAATATTCAGCTTTTCGTCCTCGGTATAGCCGGGGATACGAATGATTTCCATACGATCCAGCAATGCCGGCGGTATGTTCATCGAGTTTGCCGTACACACAAACATCACCTCGGATAAATCGTAGTCCACTTCAAGGTAGTGATCATTAAAGGTGTTGTTCTGCTCCGGATCGAGAACCTCCAGTAAAGCCGAGGCTGGATCGCCGCGGAAATCCATGCCCATCTTGTCGACTTCGTCCAACAAAAACAGGGGATTCTTGACGCCGACCTTGGACAGTTTCTGGAGTATCTTGCCCGGCATTGAACCGATATAAGTACGTCGGTGACCACGAATCTCGGCTTCATCGCGAACCCCGCCTAGAGACATACGAATATATTTACGGTTGGTCGCGCGCGCAATCGATTGACCTAAAGATGTCTTGCCGACCCCGGGAGGCCCTACCAGGCATAGCACAGGCCCTTTGAGTTTGCGCACCCGCTTCTGCACGGCCAGATACTCGAGAATGCGATCCTTGACCTCTTCCAACCCAAAGTGATCGGTATTCAGGATATCTTCTGCTTGATGCAGTTTGTGGCGCACTTTGCTGCGTTTCTTCCATGGCAGGCTTACGATCCAGTCAATATAGCCCCGCACAACGGTCGCTTCTGCAGACATAGGTGACATGAGCTTGAGTTTGTTAAGCTCTGCGACCGACTTCCCTTCCGCTTCCTTACTCATGCCTGAATCATGAATGCGGGCTTCCAGGTCCTCCATCTCATTGGGGGTTTCTTCCAGTTCGCCAATTTCCTTCTGGATGGCCTTCATCTGCTCATTCAGGTAATACTCTCGCTGGCTCTTCTCCATCTGCTGTTTAACGCGATTTCGAATGCGTTTCTCGACCTGCAGCAGATCCATCTCCGATTCCATGATGCCGATGATGTATTCCAGCCGCTCTCGCTCCTCAGCCATTTCAAGGATTTTCTGTTTGTCTTCAACAGATAACGGCAAGTGGGATGCTATGGTGTCGGCTAGTCGGCCAGCCTCATCGATGGTTGATACCGAGGTAAGAATCTCTACCGGTACCTTCTTGCTCTGTTTGGCATATTTCTCAAATTGTGACAGTACCGCGCGTGGCAGGATGCCGCGTTCTTTATCAGTTAATTGCTCGCACACATAAGGCTCGATTACGGCCTTCGCCGTATCTTCGGTCATCATGTATTGCTCCGCAGTTGCGCGGTAACCGCCCTCTACGAGCACCTTTACGGTGTCGTCGGGTAATTTGAGCAACTGCAGCACCGTGGCGACCGTACCAATCCGATACAGGTCATCTTCCATCGGATCGTCTTCGGCGGGATTCCTTTGTGCGACAAGGAATATCTGCTTGTCCCTGGACATGACATCTTCGACGGCATTAATTGATTTTTCACGACCGACAAACAACGGGATAACCATGCCCGGGAAAACAACTACATCACGCAATGGCAGTACAGGGATTTCCTGCGGCTCATGATTATCTTCGGTAATAACGCTCATTAAATAACCCTTGGTCTTCGGGACCATTAACTAAAGTGACGATTGTCGTTTAAGATGGGGATGATATGACCACATTGCAATGTGTGAAGTGCATTTTGACCCGAAACCAGTCTACGAACGGCACCGGGCATTTGCCATCGCAAGAATGCCGTATGTAAGCTGAATCGATACAAGACTTCGCTATTCTGCGGTGGGCATAATTATGCCATAAAAAAAGGGCCCATTGGGCCCTTTTAGGTACTGTATTTAGACGGCTATTCTTTCGTAGCTACCTTGTTAGGCTCGCTGTTTTCATAGATCAACAGGGGCTCAGTGCCTTCCAGGATCACCGATTCATCTATGACGACCTTCGCGACGCCTACCTGCGACGGAATCTCGTACATGGTGTTCAGCAAGACCGACTCCAGGATCGAACGGAGTCCACGGGCACCGGTCTTGCGCTCCTGGGCTTTCTTGGCGACGGCACGCAATGCATCCTCGCGGAAGTCTATTTCTACATCTTCCATGCTGAACAGCTTTTTATACTGCTTGGTTAGCGAGTTCTTTGGTTCCGTCAAAATTTGTACCAGGGCCTGGTCATCGAGTTCCTCGAGCGTCGCAACTACCGGCAAACGACCCACAAATTCCGGGATCAGGCCGTATTTGATGAGATCCTGGGGCTCAATTTCGGTTAACGTCTCAGTAATGGATTTTTGGTCATCCTTACCTTTGACTACCGCGGCAAAGCCAATGCTGCTCTTTTCGGAACGATCACGGATGATCTGCTCGAGGCCTGCAAACGCGCCGCCACAGATGAACAATATTCCGGACGTATCGACCTGCAGGAATTCCTGTTGTGGATGCTTGCGGCCACCCTGGGGCGGTACCGAAGCCACAGTACCCTCGATCAGTTTCAATAGTGCCTGTTGAACGCCCTCTCCCGATACATCACGGGTGATTGACGGGTTGTCAGACTTGCGGGACACCTTGTCGATTTCATCGATATATACGATGCCGCGCTGCGCTTTCTCAACATCATAATCGCATTTTTGCAGCAATTTCTGGATGATGTTCTCGACATCCTCACCCACGTAACCCGCTTCGGTCAGCGTCGTTGCGTCAGCAATAGTAAACGGCACATTCAGCATGCGAGCCAGGGTTTCCGCCAACAGCGTTTTACCACTGCCGGTAGGGCCAATCAGGAGAATGTTGCTCTTGCCCAGTTCGATGTCGTCTTTTGCTTCGCTGGACTTGAGTCGCTTGTAGTGGTTATAAACCGCGACAGACAATACGACTTTAGCCCGCTCCTGGCCGATTACGTAATCATCCAGGTTACCCTTGATGTCTTTCGGCGAAGGCAGGCGGTCAGTGGTATCTTCAGGATTCGCATCCTCGATTTCTTCGCGGATAATGTCGTTGCAAAGATCTACACACTCGTCGCATATAAATACGGATGGACCGGCGATGAGCTTACGCACTTCGTGCTGGCTTTTGCCGCAAAAAGAGCAATACAGCAGTTTGCCGTTATCTTCACCACCAATGACGTTATCGTCAGACATTAAGCAATCCTGTTCACTTTAGAGTTGGTCATTATAATAAACAGCTTGGGTCTACTACAAAAATATTTAACTTCGATTACCACGCAGATGAAATAGTTACGGTTAGCGTTACTTTTTTAAACCTGGCGGCTAGTCATGATTTCATCAATTAAACCATACTCGACCGCTGTGGTTCCGTCCATAAAATTATCCCGGTCGGTATCTTTGGCAATCGTGTCGTCATCCTGTCCTGTATGGTTTGACAGTATTTTATTCAATTTCTCACGGATCGTTAAAATTTCCTTGGTATGAATTTCAATATCCGTTGCCTGCCCCTGGAATCCGCCCAGCGGCTGGTGAATCATCATCCGTGAATGCGGCAGGCAGTAGCGTTTGCCTTTCGCCCCGCCCGTGAGTAGAAGCGCTCCCATGCTCGCTGCCTGGCCAACACACATAGTGCTAACATCGGGCTTGATGAACTGCATGGTGTCGTAGATTGACAGTCCGGCAGTCACTGATCCGCCAGGCGAGTTGATATAAAGGTGGATATCCTTATCGGGATTCTCCGACTCGAGGAACAGCATCTGCGCGACGACCAGGTTTGCCATATGGTCTTCGACGGCGCCTACCATGAAAATGACGCGCTCTTTAAGGAGGCGGGAATAGATATCATAGGATCGTTCGCCGCGCGCCGTTTGTTCTACAACGATGGGTACTAACTGGCTAACGAGATCCTGCTGAGCGGTAGTGAGTGCGTTGTTCATCAAGTTCTCTCAATTTCTTTTATTAAATACTAGAACAAATTTCAACATCCGCTCGACTTAAACAGGAAATTTAAGTCAATTAATTTGTCCTATGAAGGTGTCGCCTCAGGCGACTCTCCCTGCTCTTCGGTTTCCTGCGCCGGTACCGGTGGCTTCAATGCGTCTTCGTAGCTGGTAGGTACGTCAATAATCTCTACTTTTTCGAGAATACTGTCAATAACTTTGTCTTCGAGGGCAAGGGATTTGAAATGGGCGAGTTGTTGCTCATCTTGCTTGACGTAGGAAATGACCTCAGCAGGATCTTCATAGCTCTCGGCAAACTTGTCGAGGTGCGCATCAAGCTCTGCGTCATCAACCTCAATGCCGGAATCAGTAATGAATTTGTTGACCAGTAATCCGGTGCTTACCCGCTTTGCCGCCTGGTCAGCGAATAGCTCCGCAGGGAGCTGTGAGGCATCAAACTGCTGGCCGCCACCGAACTGCTGCGCCATTTCCTGGCGCATACGATTTACTTCCTGCTCGATGAGTGCTGCCGGTACCTTGAAATCATGAGCGCCCAACAAGGCCTCAATCACTTCAGTTTTTACCCTGTCCTTGGTGGCCTTTTCAAGCTCACGTTCCATGTTTTTACGCACGGCGGCTCGAAACTCTTCCATTCCACCGTCTTTCACGCCAAACTTTTCAAAGAACGTTTCATCGATTTCTGCGGCGACGGGTTCGCTTACTGTATGGACGGTCACTGCGAACTCGACCGCCTTGCCCGCCAGGCTAGCTTCCTGGTATTGCTCGGGGAATGTCAGCTCCAGCACTTTGCTGTCACCTGCTTTTAACCCAACGACCCCGGCTTCGAAACCCTCGATCATTGAATTGGAGCCAAGCACCAGCTTCTGGTTTTCAGCCGTGCCGCCTTCGAACGCTTCTCCGTCGAGGGTTCCCGCGAAGTCGATAACAACTTCATCGTCATTTTGCGCTGCGCGGTCGACCGCTTGCATTTGCGACTGCTGCTCGCGTAATTGCTCGATCATCGTATCGATGTCGGACTCCTCAACCGCTGCGCTCAGCTTCTCGACCTTTAATGCTGACATGTCGGACAAGGTGATTTCAGGATATACCTCAAAGGTAGCGATATATTCAAGATCCTTGCCGGCTTCAACCGTCTTGGGCTCGACCGAGGGCTGGCCAACCGGATTGAGTTTCTCCTGCTGGAGCGCCTCGTAAAGGGTTTCGCGCATCACTTCGCCAACCACTTCCTGGCGTACGCCAACGCCGTAACGCTTCTTGATGACCTTCATGGGAACCTTGCCCGGCCTGAAGCCGTCAATCCGCGCCGATTGCGCCGCTTTTTGAAGACGCTTGTCAACTTCGGACTCAACCCGTGCTGCGGGCACGCCTATCGTAACTTTACGCTCAATATTATTGACGGATTCGACTGAAACTTGCATGGATTTCCTCTTCGAGATAGTGGCCGTTTTCTGGTTTAATCGTTGGGCAGAAGTCGGTCAGATTTGAATTATGGTGCGGATGGAGAGACTCGAACTCTCACGCCTCGCGGCACTGGAACCTAAATCCAGCGTGTATACCAATTTCACCACATCCGCATTTTGCTCTAATGACCGCCGAGGCGGCTTTGACCCCGTCTGAAAATGGGGTGAGTGATGGGTTTTGAACCCACGACCGCCGGAATCACAATCCGGAGCTCTACCGACTGAGCTACACTCACCATAAAATCGCAAAAACTTACAAGACAAACCCGCAACTTTGGCACGCCCGGCAGGGCTCGAACCTGCAACCCTCGCCTTAGAAGGGCGATGCTCTATCCAGTTGAGCTACGGGCGCGTAGTTAACCAAAAGGTCACGCCCATATTTAGCCAGTAGGATGAGCGGCTTGAAAGCTTAAATATGGTCGGGGTAGAGAGATTCGAACTCCCGACATCCTGCTCCCAAAGCAGGCGCGCTACCAGACTGCGCTATACCCCGACGTCCCTAACGCTCAACCTGGAATGTAAATGGCGATGCGCTAAAAGAGGACGGCATATTACTTAGCCAAACCAACGCAGTCAACCACTGCGGAGCCTTTAATTCACGGCTTTCGCTAGATACGGGCCACGGAGTTTAATTCCCTGGTGCAGGCGACCTCAATCCCCGCCAGTACGCCAGCTGGTACCTTCCCGGCTATCATCCAGGATGATACCGCGATCCAGCAGCTGCTGGCGGATTTCGTCAGAACGCTCCCAGTTCTTATCCGCCCGGGCCTGGTTGCGTTCATCAATCAGCGTTTCGATCTCTGCAGCATCCAGGGTATCGCCAACCGCATCCTGTAAAAAATCCTCGGGTTCCTGGTAGAACAAACCCAGCACACCTGTGCCCAGGCGCTTCAAACAGTCCACCAACGCCGGGCACATCGTGTCCTGGCGATTGATCTCCCGGACCAGGTCAAACAGCGCGGCAAGCGCGACAGGCGTATTGAAGTCGTCGCTCATTGCCGCCTCAAAGCGCTCTTGATAGGTTTTGGCCAATGCCTCATTGGCGGGCGTATCATCACTCGTCGATGCCGCCGCCTGTACCTTCCTTAACGCCAGGTAGAAACGTTCGAGGCCACTCTGAGCTTCCTTCAGGTTGTCTTCCGAATAGTTGATGGGGCTGCGGTAATGGCTGGCAAGAAGCAGGTAGCGTACGACTTCCGGGTTATATTTCTGCAGTACTTCGCGGATCGTGAAAAAATTGCCCAGAGACTTGGACATCTTTTCGTTGTCGACGCGCACGGGGCCGGCGTGCATCCAGGTGTTCACGAAAGGTTTGCCTGTGGCCGCCTCGGACTGGGCTATCTCATTCTCATGGTGAGGGAATTTAAGGTCGGGGCCGCCGCCGTGGATGTCAAAAGTGGCGCCATGCGCGCAGGTGCTCATCGCGGAGCATTCGATATGCCAGCCCGGTCGGCCGGAACCCCAGGGTGAAGGCCATGCGGCCTCACCCTTTTTAGCCGCCTTCCACAGGGCGAAATCCAGCGGATTTTCCTTGTCCTCTCCGATCTCGACCCGCGCACCGGCGCGCAGATCGTCAATATTACGCTTGCTGAGCTTGCCATAACCCGCAAATTTGGTGACCCGGTAATACACATCGCCATTATCGGCGCGGTAGGCAAAGCCCTTGGCAACGAGGGTCTCGATCATCGCGACAATCTCATCCATGTGCTCGGTGGCACGTGGCTCAGACAGGGGCGACCGCACATTCAGGGCCCGCTCATCTTCATGCATGGCGGCGATGAAGCGCTGGGTTAGCGCCTGGTAGTCCTCATTGTTGTCGCGGGCACGATTGAAGATTTTGTCATCGACATCGGTGATATTGCGCACATAGCGCACCTCGTAGCCGCAATATTCCAGGTAGCGCGTCACCACATCGAAACCCACCATCACCCGAGCGTGTCCGATGTGGCAGTAGTCATACACGGTCATGCCGCATACATACATCTTCACAACGCCCGGTTCCAGAGGGGCCAGGGGCTCCTTGGCGCCGGTCATCGAGTTATGGATAACAACTTGGGGCATAGGGTTGCTCACGCGTTGGGTTTCGCCTGTTGCTTTTTCTGTACCTTGGCCCAGGTGTCCCGCAACGTCACCGTGCGATTGAATACCAGGCGCTCGGGCATCGAGTCGTAGCGGTCGGTGCAAAAATAGCCAAGTCGCTCAAACTGGAAGCGCTGCTCCGGTTCAGTGCCGCGCAGGCTCGGCTCAGCCTTGCAGTTGGTTAAGATTTCCAGCGAACGCAGATTTAAATGACGGTGGAAGTCATCACTGTCGGGAGCTTCGTCCTGGAACAGCAGGTCATAGAGCCTTACCTCGCAATTAACCGCGGCCTTCGCCTCTACCCAGTGGATCACGCCTTTTACCTTGCGACCTTCCGGCTTTACGCCGAGGGTCTTGTCATCATAGCTGCAGTGGACTTCAGTGACATTGCCCTGCCCGTCCTTGATGACCTCATCACAGCGGATGACATAGGAATTACGCAGGCGCACTTCCTTGCCAGGCGTTAGTCGGAAATACTTGGGTGGCGGCACTTCCTCAAAATCATCCTGCTCAATATATATTTCCCTGCCAAAGGGCAAAGTCCGCTCACCCATATCGGGGTTTTCGGGATGCGCCGGCGCAGTTAAATCTTGAGTCTGGCCTTCGGGGTAGTTGGTAATAACCACCTTCAAAGGCCGCAGCACGCACATCGCCCGCGGCGCACTTGTTTCAAGGTCATCGCGAATGGCGTGGGTCAGCATAGCGATATCGACTACACCATCGGCTTTGGTAACGCCGATGTTTTCACAAAACTGGCGAATTGATTTTGGTGTGTAGCCGCGGCGGCGCAGACCGGCAATGGTCGGCATGCGCGGGTCATTCCAGCCCTCGACGAGGCCCTCGTCGACCAGCGCTTTTAACTTGCGTTTGCTGGTCAGGGTGTAATTGACGTTAAGTCGCGCAAATTCGATCTGCTGGGGATGGCAAGGCGCGGACACATTATCCAGTACCCAGTTATACAGTGGCCTATGGTCTTCAAATTCCATCGTACACAGGGAATGGGTAATGCCTTCCAGTGCATCTGACAGGCAGTGGGTGAAATCATACATGGGATAGATGCACCACTCTTCACCGGTCTGGTGATGGTGGACCCGGCGAATCCGGTAGATGATCGGGTCGCGCATGTTCAGGTTCGGCGAGGCCATATCAATCTTGGCGCGCAGCACATGGGCGCCATCATCAAAGTCGCCGGCGCGCATCTGCGCGAATAACGCCAGGTTCTCCGCAACGCTGCGATCCCGGTAAGGGCTGTTTTTACCCGGCGCAGTCAGGGTGCCCCGGTATTCGCGCATTTCCTCCGACGCCAAGCTGCACACATAGGCTTTGCCCTGTTCCACCAGTTCGACCGCGAAGTTGTACAGCTCTTCAAAGTAATTCGATGCAAAGTGCACCCCGTCATCCCACTGGAAACCCAGCCAGCGAATATCTTCCTGGATAGCCTGCACGTATTCAGGGCTTTCCTTCTCCGGATTGGTGTCGTCAAAACGCAGGTTGCAGAGGCCACCGGGGTAGTCCTGGGCGACACCAAAGTTCAGGCAAATCGACTTGGCATGACCTATATGCAGGTAACCATTGGGTTCCGGCGGAAAGCGAGTCACTACCTGGCCGGCATTCTTGCCCTGGCGCAGGTCTTCATCAATAATGTTGCGAATAAAATTACTGCGCGGCGGTGCTGTTGTTGTATCACTCATAATTCAGAAATATCAAATTTATCGTTGCGAATATTTAAATCGACGGGTATGTTAATCCGGCTTCCGTGTAATGCAATACAATTATTACAATTGATCACTTTCCAGAGACCTTATCGATGATTATTCTGCACACCAATTTTGGCGACATTCATATTGAACTGAACTCTGACAAGGCGCCTGTTAGCGCCAAGAATTTCACTCATTATGTCGATACCGGCTTTTATAGTGGCACGGTGTTTCATCGGGTCATCAAAAACTTCATGATTCAGGGCGGCGGATTCGAAGCGGGCATGAAGCAGAAGCCTACTACGGCCGATACGATCAAGAATGAAGCTAATAATGGTTTGAGCAACCTGCGTGGCAGCCTTGCGATGGCCCGCACCATGGAGCCGCATTCGGCCTCTGCGCAGTTCTTCGTTAATCTCGAGGATAACACGTTTCTGGATCATAGCTCCGAGACACCCGAAGGTTGGGGATATGCGGTGTTTGGCAAAGTTGTCGAGGGCATGGATATAGTCGATAAGATTCGCGACTCGGCGACAACCTCGAAAGCCGGTCACCAGGATGTCCCGGTTGACGATGTGGTCATCGAGTCCGCCGAAGTTACAGAAGACGCTGAGTAAAGCACTGCTTCGCGCCACTGTAAGGCGGAGCTTAGCCAGGATTACCGATGACGACGTTATTCATTTCTGACTTGCACCTTGATCCTCGTCGCCCGGAAGTTGCCATGGCGTTTGCCCGGTATCTCCAGACGCAGGCGGTTGGGGTCGATGCCCTGTATATTCTCGGTGACCTTTTTGAAGCCTGGATTGGCGACGACTTTGAAAATGAATTCACCCTGCAGGTGAAAGCTGCGATAAAGGCCGTTTCCGACAGCGGTGTTGCCACCTACTTTATGCATGGTAATCGTGATTTCCTGGTCGGCGAGTTGTTCTGTGAACAAGCCGGTTGCCAATTGCTCGATGACCCGACGTTAATTGAGCTGGGCGGAAGAAAGGCGCTGCTGATGCACGGCGATACCCTGTGTACCCGCGATGTTGGTTACCAGCAACTCCGCCAGATGGTGCGCAATCCTGCATGGCAGGCTGCCGCGCTCGCCAAACCAATACCTGAACGCCTGGCGATGGCACAAAGCCTGCGCGATGCGAGCCAGGAAGAGACCAGTGAAAAAGCCAATGAGATCATGGACGTGACGCCCGAAGAGGTCGAGCGGGTAATGGCTGAGCAGCAAGTCGACCTGCTGATTCATGGGCACACCCACCGACCTGCCGTACATAGCCTGGAAGTCAACGGTAAGCCGGCTACCCGCATCGTGCTGGGTGACTGGTATAAGAAAGGCTGGCAGTTGGCTTTCGCCAACGATGGCAGTTATCAGTTAACGGATTTCGACCTCGCTTAAACCCAGGTTAAACTGGCTTTAATTTACTTCAGTACTGGCCGGTATACCGCTGTGGAAGCGAAACTCCGGATCTTCGCTCATAATCAATTCCTTTTCTACCGCTGCAAAATGCGCCACACGATCTTCGATCGGCTCACCGCTATATAATTCCGCCAAGTTTAAATAGTCCAGGAAATGACGCCTTTCAGAGCGCAGCAGCGACTGGTAATAACGCCCCAACTCATCATCGAGATGCGGCGCCAGCTTCGCGAACCGTTCACAGGAGCGCGCTTCGACAAAGGCCCCGATAATCAGCACGTCGATTAACCGTGCAGGCTCATGGGTGCGGGCATGATCGCGCAGCCCCTTTGCATAGCGCGACGGGGTCAGGTGATCGTATTCAATACCCCGTTGTTGCATTAGCCCTAGCACCTGTTCGAAATGCAGCAGTTCTTCACGGGCCAGCTGCGACATCTTGGTCAGCAAGTCCGGCCGATCGACGTAGCGATACATCAGGCTCATCGCCGTAGAGGCGGCCTTCTTCTCGCAATGGGCATGATCGATCAGCAGCAGCGCCTGGTTACGCAGCGCGGCCTCGACCCATCTATCGTCCGTTTCGCAGGACAAAAAGTTATTTATTTCTTCCACTTACGGTGTCATCTCACAAAGTACTTTAACTAACAGGCTCGCGCATGGTGACAAATTCCTCGGCGGTGGTCGGGTGGATGCCAATGGTGCTGTCGAAACAGCTCTTGGTTGCTCCTGCCCGCAATGCGATCCCGATACCCTGGATAATCTCACCGGCTTCTGCGCCCACCATGTGCACGCCCACCACTTTATCGCTATCCGCATCTACTATCAGTTTCATCAGGGTGCGCTCATCACTACCGCTAATGGTGTGCTTGAGCGGTTTGAAGCTGGAGCGAAAAATCTGGATATTGGCATATTTCTCGCGGGCTTCGTGTTCCGCTAGTCCTACCGTGCCAATATTGGGCTGGCAAAATACTGCTGTGGGTATCTGGCGGTAATCGAGTGCAATCTGTTGACCCTGGTACAGATGCTTAACCAGCGCCATTCCCTCGGCCAGCGCCACGGGAGTCAGTTGCACGCGATTAATCACGTCGCCCAGCGCGTAGATCGAGGGCACATTGGTCTGGAAGTTCTCGTCAACCTTGATAGCGCCCTTGCCGTCCAGCTCGACCCCGGCGGTTTCCAGGCCCAGGTTGGACGTGTTGGGCACCCTGCCCGTCGCGTATAGGACAAGGTCGGTGACCATGGATTCTCCCGACTCCAGTTGCACCTCAAATTGGCCGTTATCGGTCTTGTCAATGCGCGCAATATTGGTGTTAAAGCGGGTCGTTATACCCTTCTTGGTGAGCTCCTCGGCAACAAACTCCCGAACATCCTGGTCGAAACCGCGCAGAAACAGGTCGCCGCGATACAACAACTCGGTATTGGCGCCAAGGCCATTGAAAATACCCGCGAACTCGACGGCGATATAACCACCACCCACGACGACGGCATGCTTGGGAAACTTCTCCAGGTCAAACACTTCGTTTGAGCTGATCGCATGCTCGGAACCGGGGAATTCAGGTATAAAGGGCCAGCCACCCGTGGCGACAAGAATTCTCTCTGCACTGAGCTCTTTACCGTTGATCGAAACCGTGTGTGGGCCTGTGACGGTGGCCCGGCCGTCAATCAACTCAGCGCCGGCATTTTTCAGCAGGCTGTCGTAGATACCATTGAGACGCTTGATCTCGGTAATCTTGTTATCGCGCAATGTCGGCCAGTGGAATTTAGGCGCAGCCTGGTGCTGCCAGCCAAAATTGGCAGAATCATGGAAGTCCTCGAGGAAATGTGAGGCATATACGTACAGTTTCTTTGGCACACAGCCCACATTCACGCAGGTGCCACCAAGGTAGCGGTCTTCGGCGATCGCGACCCGCACGCCGAGTGCTGCGGCCATGCGACCCGCGCGTACACCACCGGAACCTGCGCCTATTACAAATAGATCATAGTCATACTGACTCATGGTTGTATCCTTTATTTTTCAAGTATTTGTGGGCGAAGTGGGACTGGCTAGCCCCACGCTTAGCTATTAGCCACCAGTTCGAGAATGTGCTGTGCGTCGAAGGGCCAGTAGAGCACCCTGGCTTCATCATCCGCTATAGCCAATACCGGGATTTTGAGCCCGTATTGCTTCTTCAGTTCAAACGAACGGGTGATATCCACATCCGCGAGTTGATAATCAGTGCCCTCCAGCGTTCGGTGCACCAATTGCTCGGCTTTAGCGCAGAGTTCACAGTTTGCGCTACTGTAGAGTATTAAATTCATCTATCTTTCGTGGCTGAAGTATCAGGCCGGTACTATAGTTGCTCTTGGTATAGTTTAAAACCGCTATACCCCATGTCATGTTAAAATTACCTTCCCAAATTGGCGGCTAGCAGCAAAAGATAAATCGGTATGGCGGATATAAATTGGTTGGAGCTCAATAGCTTTGAGTTTCCGGAAATATGTTTAGCACTTAGCGAACCAAATGGCCTGCTGGCCGTTGGCGGTGACCTGAGCATAAACCGCCTGCTGGAAGCGTATCGTCGGGGCATTTTCCCCTGGTACGAAAAGGACCAACCGATCCTGTGGTGGTCGCCTGACCCCCGCTCAGTGCTGTATCCCGAGCATTTGTACGTTTCAAGGAGTTTGCGTAAGGCGATTAGCCGGGGCACGTTTGATATCCGCTACGATCAAGCCTTTGCAGAGGTCATTAAAGCCTGTGCCGCGCCGCGCAGTAAAGCCAACGGCACCTGGATCACACAGGAGATGTACCAGGCGTTTAATGAATTGCATGCACTGGGCGTGGCCCACTCGGTAGAGACCTGGCGTGATGGCAAACTGGTCGGCGGCTTATATGGCATCGCGATGGGCAATGTTTTTTTCGGGGAGTCAATGTTTAGCCGGGAACGGGACGCATCAAAGATTGCGCTATTCCATTTAGTTGAGAAACTAAAAGCAGATGAATTTACTCTTATAGACTGCCAGGTTCACAGCGAGCACCTTGCCAGCATGGGCGCCATCGAAATTCCGCGCGCGGAATTCAATGCGCACCTGCAAGGGGCTATTCGCGATCCACTGTCTTCAAGCTGGAGGCTCTGATATGTGCATTTTATACAGGACACTACACTAACGTGTCAGGTTACGATCGTTTGAAAATATACCAGACCCAGGTGCATCCATGTAGTTACCTGGACGGCAGGGAATCTCGCTCGGTATTTATCGACCCCGCCACGGAGCTTGATCGCCAGACCAGCACCTACCTCGCCGAACGCGGCTTTCGCCGTAGCGGCGATTTTGTATATCGACCAAACTGCCCGACCTGCGAGAGCTGCATCTCGGCAAGAATACCGGTGCAGAATTTTCAACCCGGACGGACTCAACGACGCCTGCTGAAGCGCAATGCCGACTTAACATTAGCGATTGTTAAGCCGGCGCTTACGGACGAATCCTATCGACTATTCGCCGACTACATTAATATCCGGCATGCCGATGGCGACATGTACCCGCCCACCGAAGAAATGTTCCAGTCGTTTCTGGTACAAACCAAGGCCGACACCCGATTTATGGAATTCCGGCTCGATGATCGACTCGTCGCCGTGGCCGTTTATGATCGTCTCGAGAATGCCTATTCTGCTGTTTACAGCTATTTTGATCCGGAACTGACAGAGCGCAGCCTCGGCACATACTGCATCCTGCGCCAGGCGGAACTGGCGCGAGAACAAAACCTGGATTACCTGTATCTGGGCTTTTGGGTGAAAGGCTGCAAAAAAATGAGCTACAAGGCCGATTATCGCCCGCTTGAACTATTCGTCAATGAGCAGTGGCGCAGCCTGTCCTAGGAGGCTGTCGGACTTAGGATTAATCTACTGCGGGAAAGCCGAATTTGGTCATATTTACCGATTACTCTCGTTAAATAGCGGGCTATTCGCCTTAAATAATCGAAAAATCTGCCTCAAACCGATCTTTCCCTCGCTACGATCACCTAAGCCCGACAGCCTCCTCCTAGCGGCGATTATTCGCGCCGGAAATAGGTTGATTAAGCCTGGCCATTTAGGCAGAATGCACGCCTCAAATCCGATTTGGATTAAATCACACACTGAGGTAGCTGTTTATGGCCAAAGAAGGCCAAATTGAAATGGAAGGTGAAATCATCGACACCTTACCTAACACCATGTTTCGAGTGAAGCTGGAAAACGGGCACGTAGTCACTGCGCACATCTCCGGGAAAATGCGCAAAAACTATATCCGTATTCTTACTGGTGACAAAGTGAAAGTTGAATTAACGCCTTACGACCTGAGCAAAGGCCGCATTACGTATCGGGCTCGATAGCCCGAATATTTCACAAAGGCGGGGCCTACAGCGACGAAAACAGTCATATTTCTATACGTTAAATTGCTGAAAATATTTTATCTACGGGTAACAATTTGTCCCTGATCGGATTTATGAAAAATCCGGCTTTACATTTTGAACCATCTCCCTAGCTACGGCTACGATTCTGCAGCAGATACTCCAAACTGCTGTGCCAGATTTCCCCTAAACTCCGATCCCTTCATGAATTATCCGGGCTAGCAGACCGCCGCCGGCGCTAGCTAGTGCGCGGCAAGTTCCTCTTCTTCATGTAGACTGATCGAAAGTTCGTCGTTCTCGACCGACACCGTAACAAAACCACCCTTATCAGCCAGGTCCCCGAACAGAATCGCTTCAGCCAGCGGTTTCTTCAGTTTGTCGTGAATCAGGCGAGCCATGGGGCGCGCGCCCATTGTGTCATCATAGCCATGGGTAGCAAGCCATGCACGAGCCTTATCATCAACTTCAATGTGAACTTTCTTGTCGTCGAGTTGCGCCTGCAGTTCGATCAGGAACTTATCTACCACGCTTTCAATAACCCGCGGATCGAGTGACTTGAACTCGACAATGCCATCAAGGCGATTACGGAATTCAGGGGTAAATTGTTTGCGGATCTGTTCCAGCCCGTCACTACTGTGATCCTGGTTGCTGAAACCTATTGAGCGACGGCTGATCAGTTCTGCGCCGGCGTTGGTGGTCATAATCAATACCACGTTGCGGAAATCCGCTTTACGTCCATTGTTATCCGTCAGCGCGCCGTGGTCCATCACCTGCAGCAACAGGTTAAAGACTTCGGGATGCGCTTTTTCGATTTCATCGAGCAGCAATACGCAATGGGGTTGTTTGGTAATCGCTTCGGTCAGTAGCCCGCCCTGGTCGAAACCTACGTAGCCGGGGGGCGCACCTATCAGCCGTGATACGGTATGCCGCTCCATATACTCAGACATATCGAACCTGACCAGTTCCACACCCATCACCTTCGCCAACTGGCGACTGAGTTCGGTTTTACCCACGCCGGTCGGGCCGGCAAACAGGAATGAGCCGATCGGCTTCTCGATCGACTTGAGGCCGGCACGTGACAGCTTGATCGCCGTGCTGATGGCATCGATCGCTGGGTCCTGGCCAAATACGACCATTTTCAAATCGCGATCCAGGTTCTTCAGCTGGTTCTTATCCGATGCGGATACGCTCTGCTGAGGTACCCGGGCGATGCTGGCGATGACCTTTTCGATCTCTGGTACACCGATCACTTTTTTGCGCTTGTTTTCCGGCTTGAGACGTTGGAACGCGCCGGCTTCATCAATGACGTCGATAGCCTTATCGGGCATATGCCGGTCGTTGATGTAGCGGTCGGCGAGCTGCGAGGCTGTGCGCAGCGCCTTGTCGGTAAACCGGATGTCATGGTGTTCTTCAAAACGGCCTTTGAGCCCCTTGAGAATCTTGTAGGTATCCTCTACACCCGGCTCATCCACATCGATCTTCTGGAAGCGCCGTGCGAGAGCACGGTCTTTCTCAAATACACCGCGGAATTCCTGGTAGGTTGTCGAGCCGATACAGCGTATCTTGCCGGAACTCAGCAGGGGTTTAAGCAGGTTCGACGCATCCATCACGCCACCCGATGCTGCTCCGGCGCCGATAATGGTATGGATCTCATCGATAAATAAAATCGCGTGGTCAAGACTCTTGAGTTCAGCGAGTAACGCCTTGAAGCGTTTCTCGAAATCGCCCCGGTATTTGGTGCCTGCGAGCAATGCACCCAAATCAAGTGAGTAGACCACGCCATCCCGGATAACGTCTGGCACTTCACCGTCAACAATGAGCTTCGCCAAACCTTCGGCGATGGCGGTTTTACCAACGCCGGATTCGCCGACGAGCAAGGGGTTGTTCTTGCGGCGTCGCGACAGAATCTGGATAACACGGCTAACCTCTTGATCGCGCCCGATCAGTGGATCTATCTCGCCTTGGCGTGCTAGTTCATTGAGATTGCTTGCATAGGTTTCCAGGGGGCTCTGGCTAGGCGCATCGGTCGTGGTTTCCGCGTCCGGCTGCTCCTGCCCAATGTCTTCGTGTTCATTGCCATCGGACACCTTGGAGATGCCATGGGCAATGTAGTTAACGATGTCGATGCGGCTCACACTCTGCTCTTTAAGCAGGTAGACCGACTGGCTTTCCTGTTCGCTGAAAATGGCAACCAGCACATTAGCGCCGGTTACTTCTTTTTTACCCGAGGACTGGACGTGGAATACGGCGCGCTGCAATACCCGCTGGAAGCCAAGCGTTGGTTGGGTTTCAACATCGTCGCTGGTATCTGGAATTACCGGAGTGGTGGCAATAACAAACTCATTGAGTTCCCTGCGCAGGCTTGCCAGGTCCACGCCGCAGGCCCGCAGTACGCCGACTGCAGAATTATTGTCCAACAGCGCCAATAACAAATGCTCTACCGTCATATATTCATGACGCTTCGAGCGAGCTTCCTTGAACGCTGTATTGAGTGTTACTTCCAGGTCTTTGCTTAACATTTGAGCAGCCTCTCCAAGTTATGACTAATCTGCACGATCGATTCCACAAAGTAGGGGGTGTTCATTTTCACTCGCGTATTGGTTTACTTGTGCCACCTTGGTTTCCGCAATGTCGCGGGTAAATATTCCGCATACCGCTTTACCCTGCGTGTGTACCGTTAACATGACCTGTGTCGCTTTCTCTCGATCCATAGTAAAAAATGTTTCGAGGATTTCGACTACAAACTCCATCGGCGTATAGTCATCATTAAACATGATCACTCGATACATCGACGGCTTCTTTAACTTCGGTTTAGCGTGCTCTAACGCCAGGTTACCGTCATCTTTTTGATCGTCTTGATTTAATGTTAGTTCAATCTGAACGGTTTTACTCATATTTTTGCCTGGCAAATTCAGCCTGGTTAAGGTTTATCCACTTACAGAATCTATTCTACCTATTTATCAGAATCTTCCCTAGTGTAGATTCACCAGAATGTCCTGAAACAGGATTCGAACCACTATGATGGGGACGTTGACCGGGGTTGCAAGGCAGGCCCGGTTGATCGGCATCGCGCGCATCCGGCGCCTTGCTACACTGGTTAATCAACCCATATGCTTGATAATTTCGTCGCCAAATCCCGAAGACGTCACCAGGGTCGCACCGCTCACCAGGCGCTCCAGGTCATAGGTCACCGGTTTCGCCTGGATAGCCCCTTCAATGCCGCGAATAATCAGCTCAGCCGCCGCGTTCCAACCCAGGTGGCGCAGCATCATTTCCGCAGACAGAATCAGCGAGCCTGAATTCACCTTGTTTAGACCTGCGTATTTGGGTGCGGTGCCATGGGTCGCCTCAAAAATCGCGACCCGATCACCAATGCCGAGCACTTTCTGCCCGGAATAAACCTTCATCCAGGCGATTGGCCTGGCGCCGCCATAGGCCTTCCCGACGGCGGCGTTCACCACCTCTAGCATGGGCGAGGTGACATCGATGCCAATACCATCGCCTTCGATATAGGGTATGATAGGCCGGTCGGGGCCTTGCAGGGAAAGATCGTCGTTGATGGTGATCTTGTCACCGTCGGCGGGTACGTTAATATGCTGGTATGCCATCCTGGTCACCTCACTTCCCCGCTGGGGCTGCACATACGTGATACTGCGCATCTTGCGAAGCCCGGGAACGATCGCGACCTGCTGCTCGTGAACCGACAGCTGCAAACTGACAGGCGGGCCATTCCTGTCCTAATTTTAAGGCGTTTGGGCACCATCATCCATCTCTAATGGCAAAAATCATCCTGCTCAACAAACCCTATGGCGTGCTCCCCCAGTTTACCGATGCAGACGCCCGCCCTACCCTTGCACGCTATATTACAACCCCGGGGGTTTATCCTGCCGGACGCCTCGACAATAATTCAGAAGGTCTGCTGCTACTCACTGACGATGGCGGGCTGCAGCATCGCATCAGCCATCCCGATCATAAATTGGTCAAGCGTTACTGGGTCCAGGTTGAAGGCGAGCCCACCCCGGCGGCGCTGCGGCTATTATGCCAGGGCGTTAAGCTCAAGGATGGTATGACGCGACCGGCCAAGGTACGCGTAATCGACGAGCCACAATTATGGCCACGCAATCCACCGGTACGATTTCGCGCCAATATTCCCACCAGTTGGCTCGAGCTGAGCATCTCCGAAGGCCGCAATCGCCAGGTGCGACGAATGACGGCCGCTGTCGGCCACCCCACGCTCAGGCTGGTGCGCATGAGTATCGGGCCATGGGAGCTCGATGCCCTGCAACCGGGCGAACACCGCACCCTGCAAGTCCCTGCCGATGTATTAACGGTTGACTATGACCGACATTTACTATGACCGACATTGACGCGAAACCCTGGCACCCGCACCTGACGGTCGCAACGATCGTGGAACAGGACGGGGAATTCCTGATGGTGGAAGAGATTGCCGATGGCCATCGAGTATTCAACCAGCCGGCCGGGCACGTGGAGCGCGACGAAACCCTGATGGAGGCCGCAATTCGCGAAACGCTGGAGGAAACCGGCTGGAAGGTTGAACCGACCAGCATCGTCGGGTTCTACCTGTACCAGTCCCCTGCGAATGGCGTGACCTACTTTCGGGTCTGCTTCGCTGCCTCCGCCATCCAGGCAATCGACGATGCTGTGCTCGATGAAGGCATCATCGGTCCGCGCTGGATGACCCTTGACCAGTTACGCTCCTCCGGCGTGCCGTTGCGCAGTCATCTGGTGACCGAATGCATTGAAGATTACATCAGCGGACAGCGGATATCGCTCTCTACCCTCTCCCATTCCGTGGCTACCCGGAACGGCTCTGCAACATAATTTTGAGTCCACGCGGGTTGACCGTTAGAATGGCGCCACATTCGCCCGGGGCTGTCGTGATGACAGCTTCAACCATGTATTTTCACAGTCAAAGAACGCCATGATCTATACACCATGAGTAATGAGCACACACGCGTAATCGTCGGTATGTCCGGCGGGGTTGATTCCTCTGTCGCCGCATTGTTGCTGCTCGAGCAAGGCTATCGCGTGGAAGGCCTGTTCATGAAGAACTGGGATGAAGACGATGGCACCGACTATTGCACGGCCATGGATGATCTCGCCGATGCGCAATCGGTCAGCGACCAACTCGGTATCAAGCTACACGCGGCGAATTTTGCCGCCGAGTATTGGGACAATGTGTTTGAGCACTTCCTGCAGGAATACCAGGCCGGGCGCACCCCGAACCCGGATATCCTGTGCAACAAGGAAATCAAGTTCAAAGCCTTCCTCGATTATGCGCAGGTTTTGGGAGCCGACTTTATCGCCACCGGCCATTATGCACGGCTCAACCGGGACGACGGCCTGCAATTGTTGCGCGGCCTCGATCCCAACAAGGACCAGAGCTATTTCCTGCATGCCGTAAACCAAACCCAGTTTCGCCAGGCCCTGTTTCCGGTGGGCGAGTTAAACAAGCCGGAGGTACGCGAAATTGCCGCCGAGCACGGCTTTATCAATAAAGACAAGAAAGACAGTACCGGCATTTGCTTCATTGGCGAGCGCCGCTTTAGTGACTTCCTGCGCCAGTATTTGCCGGCGCAACCCGGGAATATCGTGACGGATGATGGCGAGATTGTCGGCCAGCACCAGGGCTTGATGTATCACACCATAGGTCAGCGCCAGGGTTTGGGCATTGGTGGTTTGAAACACCATGACGAAGCACCCTGGTATGTTGCGGCCAAGAACCTCGACAGCAATGAACTGCTGATCGTGCAGGGTAATGATCACCCGCTGTTGTTTGCCGCCGGCCTGAATGTCGAAGCGATTGACTGGATAGACGGCGCAGGGCCGCAGTTGCCGTTACGGTGTCATGCGCAAATACGCTACCGCCAGACCGGGCAACCCTGTGTCGTGAAGCACGCGCCAAACGGTGGCTATTCGATTAAGTTTGACGAACCCCAGCGTGCAATTGCACCAGGGCAGTCGGCGGTATTCTACGTCGGCGAACGTTGCCTGGGCGGCGGGGTAATCACATGACCACCAGCAGGCCGATCTCCAGCCAGTTGTATAAGGAGGCGATCGCACTGGCCGGGGTATTCCAGGCAGCGGCACTGGTCGACCAGGTGGCGACCCAGGGGCGCTGTGACGAGGACAACTTCGCTGCATCCGTCGATAGTGTATTGAAACTGGATGCGCCGACGCTGGAAGCTATTTACGGCGGCCAGGTGAATTTCCTGCCGGGACTGTCGCTGGGTTTTGCCGAGCTTGAACATGTACTGCAGGAAAAACGCACCATTAACCCCGATACCCTGCGCTACGTGATGGGCCTGTTGCACTTGCAGAAGAAGCTGCAACGCGAAGAGGAGTTAATCAATGTTGTGCGCACCCGGCTGGCGCTGCTTAACGAGCAGAGGCCCCACTTCGAGGACAACCGCGAGATGTTGAATGAGCGGCTCGCGGGAATATACGAAGACACCCTGAGCACCTTCCGCTACCGGATCCAGGTTAACGGTAACCGGTTGTACCTGGAAAACCCCGCCAACGTCGGCAAGATCAGGGCGCTGTTGTTCGCTGGAATTCGTTCTGTGATGCTATGGCGTCAAACCGGCGGCAAGCGCTGGCACCTGTTCCTGTATCGCCAGAAGTTGCTCGATACGGTACGGGAATTGAAATAGCGGTCCTGGGAGCCTGTCGGGTTTAGGTGATCGTCGCGAGGGAAAGTCCGGTTTGCGGCAGATTTTTCGATTATTTGAGGCGAATAGCCCGCTATTTAACGAGAATAATCGAAAAATCTGACCAAATGCGGCTTTTCCGCAGTAGATTAACCCTAAATCCGACAGGCTCCTAGGCCCTTAACGTGCGTGGTCCGCCCTTGAATTTCCACGGCTGGCACAGTGATTTGGATTGCTAAGGCGCGGCCGCAATTTTCATGGATTTATAGCGCTGCGAGCAATGCCCGCCGGGCTGTTTTGGTGTATTATCCCCCTCCCCCTGACTAACAGAATGATAGGTTTCTCGTGATGGAATTAAGCCCGCTGACCGCCATTTCACCCATTGATGGCCGATACGGAAGCAAGGTCGTTGCCTTGCGAAATATTTTTAGTGAATACGGCCTGCTGCGTTACCGGCTGGAAGTTGAAATTCGCTGGCTGCAGTTCTTATCCGCAGAACCGCAAATCAGCGAGCTGCCCGAATTCGGTGCGGCCACCAACGACTTCCTGGATGCCCTGGTGGAAAACTTCAGCGTTGCTGACGCGCAGCGCATCAAGGATATCGAACGCACGACCAATCACGACGTAAAAGCGGTCGAGTATTTCATCAAGGAGCAGTTTGTCACGCAGCAAGCGCAATTTCCGGAACTTCTGGAACACGCCGAATTCGTGCACTTTGCCTGCACCTCGGAAGACATTAACAACCTGTCCCATGGCCTGATGTTAAAAGCGGGTCTCGCCGAGTTAACCAAACCGATAATAGAGACCCATATCGCGATCCGTGGCCTCGCCAAGCAATACGCACAACAACCGATGCTGTCCCGAACCCACGGCCAGCCAGCGTCTCCCACTACGATGGGCAAGGAAATGGCGAACGTCGCGTATCGTTTGCAGCGCCAGGTTACCCAACTGGCCCAGGTGCAAGTGCTGGGCAAGATCAACGGTGCGGTAGGTAACTTTAATGCCCACCTGTCTGCTTATCCCCATATGGATTGGTCGGCCCTGGGGCAGACCTTTGTCGAAAGCCTCGGCCTGGAATGGAATCCCTACACCACCCAAATCGAACCCCACGATTATATCGCCGAGCTGTTTGATGTACTGGCGCGCATTAATACTATATTGATCGATTTCGACCGTGACCTGTGGGGCTACATTTCACTGGGTTACTTCAAGCAGAGAACCATCGCCGGCGAAGTAGGTTCATCCACCATGCCGCACAAGGTTAACCCTATCGATTTCGAAAATTCCGAAGGCAACCTGGGTATTGCCAACGCGATCTTTGCCCATTTGGGCAGCAAATTACCCATCTCACGCTGGCAGCGGGATCTCACCGATTCTACCGTGCTGCGCAACCTGGGCGTCGGTTTTGGCCACAGCATGATCGCCTACCAGTCGACCCTGAAGGGCATTAGCAAGCTGGAACTCAATGCTGCCGCAATGGCCAACGACCTGGATAACTGCTGGGAAATTCTCGCCGAGCCGGTACAAACAGTAATGCGCCGTTACAACATCGACGAGCCCTATGAAAAGCTCAAGGCGCTGACCCGCGGCAAAGGCATCACCGAGCAAGCGCTGGTCGTGTTTATCGATGACCTCGATATCCCCGCGCAGGCGAAGCGGGAACTCAAGGCCATGACGCCGTCCAATTACATAGGCAATGCGATCGCGCAGGCAAAAGCCATTTAGCACCGCCGAAGGCAAAGAAACTTGCGTATGGCTAGCTCTCCCACGATTTTGGGCTCGATCACGCCGGAAGCGTTCCTGCGCGACTACTGGCAAAAACAGCCCCTGCTGATTCGCCAGGCCCTGCCCGGATTCGAGAATCCGCTGTGCGCAGATGAAATCGCCGGCCTGGCATGTGAAGACTTCATCGAGTCGCGACTGATCCTCGGCCCCGAGGTTCGCGGCAACTGGGCCCTGGAGCATGGGCCGCTAGCGCCGGAACGCTTCGATGCCCTGCCTCCCTCGAACTGGACCCTGCACCTGCAAGGTATTGAGAAATATTTCAGGGAAGTCTACCAACTATTTGATTACTTTAGGTTTATACCAAACTGGCGCATCGATGACATTATGGTCAGCTACTCGCCTGACCAAGGTTCGGCCGGCCCGCACTTTGATTACTATGACGTATTCCTGATTCAGGCCGAGGGCCGGAAAACCTGGCGACTCGGTCAGCCCTGCGATGCCGACTCGGCGTTAGTACCGGACATCGAGCTGCGGATCCTTGAGCAAATAGATGTCGCGCAGGAGTTTATGGTCGAGCCTGGCGATGTGCTTTATATTCCGCCGCGGATCGCCCATCACGGCGTTGCAGACGGCGATAGCATTACCTATTCCGTCGGATTCAGGGCGCCCGGTATCGTCGAACTGGCGGATGAATTCGCCCAGCACCTCGCAACCACAATTCGCGAGGACCAGCGTTACCAGGATCCGAACCCCGAATTACAAGCTCACCCGGGCAGCATCTCGCCCGATGTTCGCGCACGAATAGCCGAAATGCTGAAAGCCGAACTGGACCGGTCCGGCGCCATAGAGCAATGGTTTGGCAGCCACATGACACGGCCTAAAGTCGACGTTGAAACGGAACAGCCGGAACGGGTTCTGGACGCCACGCAGTTACGCGGTAAACTGGAAACGACGGCCAACCTGTACTGGTGTGAAGGCACTCGAGTGGCCTATGCAGACTATCCGGACGGATTGGTGTTGTTTATTAACGGCGAAGCCTGGCCGTTGACGCAACAGGCGCTGGAACTGGCGCAATTGTTGAGCGCTGGAACTACGGTCGATACGGCGGCACTGCTCCCCCTGCTGGATGACGATGCGCTGGATCTGCTCTGTGAGTGCTACAACGAAGGACTGATCAGTTTCGATTGACTGTCCTGTTCCTAACAGTCGAGCTCTGTGGCTACTCGGAACCGAATTCCAGTACCGCCATCGTCAAACGCGAAACGCAGACTGGCTGGTCATCTTCATTCACAATACGGATATTCCAGACTTGCGTTGACCTGCCCAAATGCTCAGGTGTCGCCTTGGCATAAACCATACCTGACTTAATGCCACGCAGGTGGTTGGCGTTGATCTCCAGACCCACGCAATAGTAACCGGACCCCACCGCAAGGTTGGCCGCCAGGCTCCCGACAGATTCGGCGAGCGCCACCGATGCCCCACCATGCAGTAGTCCCATAGGCTGGTGGGTTCGGTTATCCACTGGCATCGAAGCGACAATATAATCATCGCCTATTTCGCTGATTTTCATACCCAAATGTTGCATCAGCGTATCTTCGTGAGTGTATTCCAAAGCCTCCGTGGAAGGCGTTTTCTGCCATATAGCCAACTCAATTCCTCCGCAAGTTTTAAACTGGTTAAGCGCTCACTGCTGGTCGATTTCCTTCGCGACATCAACGATAAGCCTGCGCAACCACTGGTGCCCCGGGTTTTGCTGCAACAAGGGGCTCCAGGCCATGCTCAGGTCAATTTCCGGAATCTCGAACGGCGGCGGCAACACGGCTAACCGCGGATTATCCACTTCCAGCCTCGCGGCCTTGTTCGGCATGGTAGCGATCAGGTCTTTCTCCCCGGCCAACAGCTTGGCGATTTGGTAATGCCGGGTAAACACGGTGATCTTTCGCTTCCTGCCTATTTCTGTGAGCGCTTCATCCACCCAGCCGAGGGTTTGCTTATCGTCAGGATTCACCCCTACCCCCACGCCCATCCCGGTCTTGCTGACCCAGACATGGTGTGATTCGAGGTAACTGTCCAGGTTGAAATTCTCGCGCACCGGATTATTGGCACTCATCAGGCAGGCAAAATCATCCATCCACAGGGGGCTCTGGTGAAACGACAGCGGTAACTCGTCGAACCGGTTGATCGCCATGTCTACGCGGCCCTGCTCAAGGTCCAGGTAGGTGACATCACTCGGGGTCAGGATATCCAGCGTCAGTAGCGGAGCCGACTCCCGGAGCCGGTGCAGTACTTCGGGCAGCAATGTTGACTCACCATAGTCGCTGGCCATGATCCTGAACACCCGGTCACTTTCTGCGGGGACAAAACTGTTCTGCGGCTGCATCGCGGTTTCGATGCCGGCGAGTACGTTACGAATCTGTGGTTGCAAGTCCCTGGCTCGCTCAGTGGGTGTCATGCCCTCGCTGGTACGGATTAGTATTGGATCTTCAAACAGGTCCCTGAGCCGGCGCAGGCCATTGCTCATGGCGGGCTGGGTGATGCCCAGTTTGTGAGCGGCCCTGGTGACATTCTTTTCCTGCAGCAGGACATCGAAATAGACCAGCAGGTTGAGATCGATACGGGATATATTCATAGTATAAATACTGTCAACTAAATCTATAGATTAGCTAAATCATTCCATAGATCGCGCACTTTGACACTCCCTATTTTGTAGAATTATTATTTCCAGTAATGACAAACAGTCCCGAAGGCCTGCCAGCAGGGTATAGGCTGTGTGAGGTTGTTTTGACGCGCAACAGCACGGCCTCAAACATGACTGGCTTGCGCCACCATTTATGTGCCAGAAAATAGCCAGGACCCTGCCCGCAGAACCAATAGTTTTGGACATTCATCGGCA
>CAXMOT010000108.1:0-40261 GCA_964195105.1 uncultured Gemmatimonadales bacterium
TTCGGCACCCAGGTTTGCCGCGCTTTATGAAGACTGAACCTAGGAGGCTGTCGGACTTAGGGTTAATCTACTGCGGAAAAGCCGAATTTGGTCAGATTTTCCAATTATTCTCGTCAAATAGCGGGCTATTCTCCTCAAATAGTCGAAAAATCCGCCTCAAATCGATCTTTCCCTCGCTACGATCACCTAAGTCCGACAGTCTCCTAGCGGCTGAATGAGCCGGGCATGCTATAGGTGCGCAGGTAGGCGGCAAACTCCCTTAGCGCTTCGATACCGCTTTCTTCCGCCTGTCGACACCATTCTGTCAGGGCATCCCTTATCTCCGCCGAGTTATGAGCCCCCTTGTGCCAGATATCATCCAGTGCCCGGCGCATCTCGTAAACACGCTCGAAAGACGGGTAGTGATTTAACAGCGCGCGGATGTCATGTTTGTCCTGGTCGCCAATCAGTGACGGCTCACCGACCAATAGTCGCTTGGCACGTCGCAGCAGGGATTTATGTAACTCACCGGCCGTGGTCTTTTCACGCTTGACCAGCGGCGTGACGACCTTGCGGGAATATTCGGCCATGATGTGGAAACGATCATTCACGGTTGCCCAGGCAGTATCGAGGTCGATGAGCTGTTTCCCGGATACGCGCTCGGCGATCGGCCCCAACTGTTTAACCTTGGCGAGCCCTAGTAGCCGGAACAGTTTGATCCATTGCCAGCCGATGTCGAGTTCCCACCACTTCACCGACAGTTTGGGGGAGTTCGGGTAGGTATGGTGATTGTTGTGCAGTTCTTCACCGCCTATCAATATACCCCACGGCACGATATTGCGCGCCGCATCGGGGCATTCGAAGTTACGATAGCCTTTGGCATGACCGACGCCATTGACCACGCCCGCCGCAAATACCGGTATCCAGACCATCTGGACCGCCCACACGGTGAGGCCGATCGCGCCAAATAGCAGCAAGTCAATTGCCAGCATCAAGGTAATCCCGACATTGTTGCGCTGGTAGACATGCCGTTCGAGCCAATCGTCAGGCGTGCCGCGGCCGAATCTATCCAGGGTCTCAGGGGTGCCTGCTTCCTTATAGAGTTCGGTGCCATTCCAGAATACCTTGCCTAAGCCCTTGATCACGGGGCTATGGGGGTCAGCCTCGGTTTCGCAATGGGCATGGTGCTTGCGGTGGATCGCGGTCCATTCCTGCGTCTTTATACCGGTTGTTAACCATAGCCAGAAGCGAAAGAAGTGTTTCAGCCCACCATTCAATTGCAGGGCGCGGTGCGCCGAGTAACGGTGCAGGTAGACAGTGACCGATACGATGGTGATATGGGTCAGGGTCAATAAAACCAGGACTAATTGCAGGGTTGATAGTTGCAGGATTCCTTGGTGCCACATAAATCGTTCGTCTCCCGGCGGTTTGATTTGTAATCGGGCAATTTTACGCATTGCCCCGATTTTTTTCAATACAGGTTGTGGTCACAATTTCCGTGGAAGCTTGTAATACATCACTTCCGTTGCTAAGTTAAATTGAGACGTGGCGGTATCTATGGTTCGTTATTGCTACGACATGGATGTTTGATAGAAGTAATAGGTTATAAAAATCAATTGGTTAGAGAAATTTCTGACTGCGTCAGAGCCAACCCTGTCAATTACCACTACCACAGCGGGCCTTATCATGAGCAAGGCAGCCTACAAGAAACCTGATCCGGGTCACCTGGACTTCCAGATGCTCCAGATCGGGGGTTTGAATATCCGTGTCGGGGTGCGCGCCGGTGCGCAGAAATGCAGGCCGTTACTTATCTTTAACGGCATCGGCTCCAATTCGGAGCTGCTGAAACCCTTTATCGCGGCGCTCGATGACATCACGGTCATTACTTTCGATGCCCCGGGCACCGGCCAGTCGGATCGGCCGATGCTTCCCAGAAGGCCGGCATGGGTGGCGAAACTTGCGGCTAACATTCTTGATCAGCTGGGTTACGGCGAAGTGAATGTGCTGGGCGTATCCTGGGGGGGTGCGGTGGCCCAGGAATTTGCCTGGAAGTATAAAAAGCGCTGTAAACGACTCATCCTGGCTGCTTCCGCGACGGGTCAGCTGGCAATACCGGGTAATCCGCTGACCCTGATGCGGATGGCGATGCCAGGACGGTACATGGATCCTGAGTTTTGGGAGCGCAACGCCGGCCTGCTCTATGGCGGGATTTTCACAGAATCGCCAGAGCTGGTCAGGGAGCATATGAACAGGGCTAGCGCGCCCAATGTAATGGGCTATTTTTTTCAGCAGCTGGCATTATTTAGCTGGACCAGTGTGCATTGGTTGCACTTGATTAAGCAGCCGACGCTGATTCTTGCCGGCAAGCACGATCCCCTGGTGCCGATGGCGAATGCGCAGTTACTGTCCTGGATGATTCCCAATTCCAGTCTGCATAAATATGCCTGCGGCCACCTGTTCCTGGTGACACGTCCGGAAGAAGTGGCGGCGACGGTGCGACCCTTCCTGCTGCTTGGTGAAAGCGACTAGCGTATTCAGCTGATATGTTGCGGGCATTTTCCTGGCGCGTAATTTAACCGCTATTGGGCTACGTGTCAGATACCGCACTCGTCTATAATCAGGCCACTAATTTTTCACCACGAGTTCTAATCCACATGCACGGCTTTCGTCAAAAACTCCTCTCGATCGGGATAGTCCTGGTCTTATTCGTTATTTTTATTCTCTATTCGGCACCGGCCAGCTTGATCAAACCTGCGCTGGGTATGTGGTTTCCGCAGCTGGTGCTAGCGAATAGCGCCGGCACTATTTGGCATGGCACTGCGACCCAGGCGTGGTTTAGTCACGCTGGCAAGAGCGCTGCCCTGGGCGAGCTGGAGTGGCGGTTGAGCCCGATTTCGATCTTGCTGCTGCATCCGCAACTGGAGTTGCAAACCCGGGCTGCATCGCAAGCGCTTAATGCCCGGGTTTCCGCTTCCCCAATGGGAAAAGTAACCGTCAGTGAATTGCAGGCCAACTTTCCACTCTCGATATTAAGGCCCTGGTATCCGCTGCTGCTGGAAGGGGAGGTGAGTGTCAATCTGGAGGATCTGGTGTATCGGGGAAACTGGGTTCAGCGACTCGAAGGGAGTGCCGAGCTAACGTCGGCGCAGTGGAAAATGGGTCGAGATCCCGTGCTGTTGGGTAATTACCAGGCGCAGCTGGCTATGGAGGGGGAAGAAGTATTGGTGCGCCTCAGCGATCAGGATGCCAACCTTGGGGTCAATGGGACCCTGCAACTGGCGCAGAGTGGTGACTATCAAACCGACCTGTTCTTCGAGGAGCGGGCCGCGACCGTTGCCCCGATTTTCCAGTTTCTGTCATTCATCGCCCAGGCCAATGACGGCGGGCTGGTTCTCAATACCAGGGGCAACCTGAACGGGCACGCGGCGAATAGATGATGAAGCGCTCCCGCCTTGTCATCTTGCTGGTGTTGGCGCTTACCGCGAGTGTCAGTAATGCCGAATGGCAGCGCGATGCACAGGATATTATGGGAACCCGCGTCAGCGTCGAGTTGTGGAGCGACGATAAACGCGAAGGCGAGCAGGCCATGGCCGCCGTCATGACTGAGATGCGCCGGATCGAGCAGCTCCTGAGTTCCTATATCGATACCAGCGAATTATCCCGCCTCAATGCTACCGCCTCCGGCAAAGCCATGTCTGTCGGGGACGAGCTCTACCAATTACTGAATAAATCGCTGTATTACTCGCGGCTCAGTGAGGGCGCGTTTGACATCAGCTATGCGTCGGTGGGCCATCATTACCAGTACCGGGAATCGCAGCGTCCGGATGAACAACTGGTGGAGGAGTTGTTACCGGCCATCGATTACAGCGCGATACACATCGACCATGACACCCGCACGGTGCGCTTCAATCATCCCGAATTGAAGATCAGCCTGGGTGGCATCGCCAAGGGTTATGCGGTCGACAATGGGATCGAATTACTGCGCGCGCGGGGTATCGTGTCGGCGATCGTCAGTGCCGGTGGTGACAGCCGCATTCTTGGTGATCGTGGCGACCGGCCATGGGTCATGGGAATCCGTCATCCGCGCAACAAAGATGAGTATGTGGTGAAGATACCGCTGGAGAATACCGCCTTGTCCACGTCGGGTGATTACGAGCGGTTCTTTATTTCCGAGCAGGGCGAGCGCGTCCACCATATTCTCGATCCCAAGACCGGTCAATCGGCGACGGGCGTGCAAAGCGTGAGTATCCTGGCGCCGCTGGCGATCGACAGCGATGCGCTATCCACCAGCGTATTCGTGATGGGCGTCGAGCGGGGACTTGGATTGGTTAATCGACTGGAAGGCGTCGACGCCATTATTATCGATGGCGCCGGTAAGCTGCATTATTCCAAAGAGCTACTGATGTCTGCGCAGCCCTGACGGCTTGGTGCCAGAGCTTAATACCAAACCGAGAAGAACAGCCGAATCACATCGGCATCGAAGTTGTACAGGGGCTCTTCCCCGGGCGCTGCGGCCTGGGTCACGTCCCGAAAGTTGTCGTAGTCGAAGCTGATGTGATCCCATTGCAGGTTGATGGTGCCGCGGTCGATGACTCTGCCGCGCAGGAACGGAATCGAATAGCTGACACCGGCGCCGATGGTTTGGCTATTCATTTCACTTAACTCTTTGTCACGGGCCCGAAAATCCTTGTCATCCAGGGAGGCGAAGGTAAACAGGTCATCGTAGAAATACGCGTTGGTCTGCGAATATTGTCGAAATTTCACATCGACGATCCAGTCTTCACCAAAGGTGTGGGTATAACCCAGCTGGTAAGTATGGCCCTCGATATCCCAATCATCCGTGTAGTAGCGATAGCTGGCTTTAAGCGCCGCTCGCCAGGGTAAATAGTAACTGGTGGAGAGGTTCGCCGCATCGCTGGTGCGAGTCCGCGGGTATACCTCGGTTGCCGTCTGGAATCCCTGCGCCGCATCGAGGGGGTCATTCTGGAAGCGATAACTGCGATAGGGGTTATTGAGGTAGCCCTCTTCGGTAATGGTCTCAAAGCTCAGGCCCGCCATCATTTTCGCGGTCAGGATCTGGCTGATTCCGAAGCGATAGTTCTGGCGATCGGTTTCATCGAAAAAGGCCTCGTTACCGGATTGCATGACTTCATCGGCACCGCGGGAGTATCCGAACGACATAGTGGTCAGGTCGCCGAACATATCCTGGCTGACATTAAAGTAAAAGGTGCTGGCCGAATAATCGTTTTCCTCACTGCTGGTGAAACCGCCGCTGAGGATGGTTTTGTCATGCAGGTAA
Organism: uncultured Gemmatimonadales bacterium; assembly: GCA_964195105.1. Classification (GTDB taxonomy): domain Bacteria; phylum Pseudomonadota; class Gammaproteobacteria; order Pseudomonadales; family IMCC2047; genus CAMYKE01. The sequence goes on from CAXMOT010000108.1 coordinate 5,279, forward strand.
TCGGCGGTGACGCTATATTCGGTGCGATCTTCGCTGTATTCACTGGCGCCGCTGGCGAGCACGTCGATGGATGCGCTGCTGACGCTGTCCACATAGTAATTGGCGCTCACCGATACCGTTTCGGCAAAACTCTTGCGCACCAGCACCGACGGGCCGTCGATGGTAATGCCGCCGCCGTCATAGCTGTGATACATGATGTCCGTCCGGTCTTCCGGCAGGATCGCGGCCATGGCAGCGTTGCCCAAACCCAGTAACAGAGAGACCAGTAACAGAGAACCCAGTAACAGCAGCCTTGCAGACGGAGTATTAGTTACAACCACAACCGCCTCCACCACCACCTTCTGCGCCGCGCGCGCCTTCGCGTGCCTGGAATACGTGGTGTAAATAGGAATTGGCGATCGGATCCCGGTCGGCACTCATGATGGGGTCGGCCAGGTTGTCGCGCTCATAGGGCTTAACCCACGGCTCGATCGGCTTCATAGCGCAGCCCGTTCCACTCACAGTGAGCAGTACAAACAGGATGGTTTTGTAATAACGATGCATCTGGCTAACCCGTCCTATTCGCGGACTAGTTGCTTGATTTGCGCCTGGTATTCGTCCTCATAGCCGCGCTTGTAGCCGCGGTGCAGGAAGCGCATATTGCCGTCGCGATCCACCAGGATGGTGGTGGGCATCGCATCAACATCGAACAGCTTGCTGATTTCATTGGTACTGTCATACAGCACCGGGAAGGTTACGGGGATATCCCGCAATACCTTGTCCGCTTTGCGTGAGTCATCATCGATATTGACTCCGAACACAGAAAAGCCGAGCTTTTCATAACGCTGGTGCAGGTCCTCCAGCAGCGGCATTTCCTGGCGGCAGGGGCCACACCACGAGGCCCAGAAGTTGATCAATACGACCTGGCCGCGATATTCGCTGAGGCGCAGGTTCTCGCCGGAACTGCTCTTCAAGGTGAAATCGGGCGCCGGTCCTTCAATGCCCGAGGCAGAAACCATGGAGCTGGCAATTAACAGGATACTGAATAAAACTGACTTCATGTCGTTACCTCAAACTGGCGTTGAATTAAATTTAACCCTAGGGAGGCTGTCGGACTTAGGGTTAACCTACTGCGGAAAAGTCGCTCTCGTAATAGAGGGGGGTCAGATTTACCGATTATTCTCCTCAAATAGCGAGCTATTCTCCTCAAATAATCGAAAAATCTGTCTCAAACCGATCTTTCCCTCGTTACGATTACCTAAATCCGACAGCCTCCTAGAAAAAGAACGTAAACCCGGTATTGAACTGCAGGTTATGGGTCTGTTCATCCTCACCAAAGCTGTCACGATCGAATATGTTGTCGCGCACATCGAGGTGCAGGGCGACCCAATCGGTCAGCAACAGGCGATAGCCGGCACCGGCCGTGATGGTGAACCAGTCGTCTCCGGCAAACTCGGTGCTACCGGCGCCTGCAACCAGGTAAAACGAGGAATTAAAGGCGAACCGGTTGGCGATGAATATCTCGCCGGGAAATATATTCCACCCAACCGACAGGTCGTAATAGGTGAAATCGCGGTCTTCATCGCTGAATAGTGGCGAGCCACCGCTGAGTTGTTCGAAACTGGTCAGGTCGCCGGTAGCCTGGCCATAGGTCGCCTCGACAAAAAAGTCCTCGGTGAGGTGATACGCCAATCGGGCGCCATACACGCTGCTGCTGTCGAAGTCCTCGATAGCGATGATGCCGACGAAACCGCCGATCTCGAAATTTTCCTTATCGATTTTCGCGGTCTTGATCTCGCGGCGTTCAAGCTCCGGCTCGATGACCTGCACCACAGTCTCATCTGCCGTCTGGCCGGCGGGGATATACGCAAGGCCAACTGCCAGTACGCCACCTAGAAGAAGGTGCTTAAGCCTATTTTCCATTCGTTCACTTCCTCGTCGTCATCACGATCGGTTAATACGGTGTAGTTTTTATACTGCAGTCGCACAATAAAGCGGCGACCCAGGTAAGCACGGATTCCGGCGCCAGCATTTAGTGTGTCATCGACACGATCTTCTACTGTAACAAGTGTAGACCGCGGATTGGTTTCTCGCACACCGCCGCCAATTGTCAGGAACGGGGACACGCGCCAGGTGGGGAAGGGCTGGTGCACGATGCTGAGTGTCGCAGCTCGACCGTTGGAAAAATCGCCGAATGTTTCGGAGAGTGCGCCCTCGAGAGAGACGTTGCGGGTCAGGTGATAGCCGCCATACGCGGTAATGGTGCTGCTGCCGCCAAAATCACCGAGCAGCGTGCCCATTTCCCATTTACGGTTGCTGTAGCTTTCCCGGTTGGCGCGATCGACTGTCAGGGGCTGGTCGTTCTGGTCGTTGGTCAGGACCATTTCGTCGACATGCACCCAGCCTTCGATATCCTTGACGTTACGTACCTTGATCCAGTCGGTGCGCTGCTTCAGGACTTCCACCACTTCGCCGCGTTCGGCGATATAGAAGATCGGGTAGCCGCGCCCGGGACCGGTCCGGAAATTAATAAACGCTTCGTTTACCGTCGCCCTGAGGGCCTCGCCCTTGTCACCCCAGCTCAGGATCGCCATCGGGCCGGCCGCATGGGCAGTGAATGCGCAGAGGCAGAGTGCCATGCCCATTCCCAGTACTAATGCCAGGGAGCGGCCGGACTGGTGACGTTGCTGCGAGCCAGGTTGTTGTCGAGGTGCCATGAATCTCCTGCGCTATTGGGCGATACGTAGGTCAAACGGGTTGTTGAAATACTGCGCGCCAATATCCAGCCACTCGGAGATGAGGCGTAGCTCGCTGGGCGACAATAAGCCGGTATGGTCGATCGGTGCGTCAATTTGGATCGTACCGTTGTCGACGCAGTCCACTGGTGGCGCGCTCACGTCCTGCTGGAAGCGACCGCACGCTGCGGGGCCGACTTCGAAACAGCCGAAAAAGCCGTTGCTGCTATTGGCGCCGCCATTGCTGAGGGTCCGCTGCACTGGGAATGTCGTGACCACCAGAAGCTGATTGTCGTCAGGGTCGATCACGGTGCACTCGCGTTGCCGCTCCGCGAGTACATCGGCATTGTTGATCCATAATTCATTGTCGCGGCTGAGCAATTCGCGATAGGAGGTATAGTGATCCGGGTCGATATCCGAGACGGACGAGGTCAGGACCAGCTGCCCGTCGGGCACGTCTGCGTTGTTATTGGTGGTATGGCAGCCGCCGCAGGTATCTATCATGGTGCCCTGGTCATCCATGCGCGGATCGCGCACCCGCTCCCAGATGGGTTGGATATGGTCGATGTAGTTGATCACGATGCGACCAGGCAGCTGCGGATCGAGGTTGGGTACGATGATCGGGCTACCCGGTGGAATATCTGTCCAGGCGGGATCATAGGTGTAGTCGATATCGGGGTCGGGGACCAGGCCGCTGGCGGTATCGGTCCATTCATCGGTGTAAGTGATGTGCATTGACAGGTCGCGCTCCACGGCGGTTTCGTTGCCGTCGGGGCGCCGCAAATTGTAGACTTCAGCCATGGTTTCACCCAATGCTGTGCCAAACAGGTCGGGGCGGGTGCCCACGAAGCCCATGGTCGCGCCAATGGCCTGGGCACCGGGGTTAGCCGTTGCGGGCTGGGAATCGAGACGCCCGTGGGGCAGTTCGCTGGTGCCGGAGTGGCAACCCGTACAGCGCACGATTTCGCCGGCACTGACCTGCAGCCAGTGATCATGACGCTCGCTGACGCGGCGTCCGTTGCTGTCCAGGGCGCTTATCATAAAGGGCGTGTTGGCCGGTACCTTGATGGTCGCGGAGCCATCCGGCTCGATTACCGTATAACCTGCAATCTCCCGCATGCCCTGTGCCGTGCTGACACCAAACGCAGAGTTGGGGATATCCTGGATATCCTCATCGGGTATCGGGACCGGCTGGACTACACGAACGAATCGGATCGGACGTTGTGCATAGGCGGTCGTTCCCGGTTCGGACAAGGCGCTGATACCCAGCGTCGACCTATCGATGCCATCGAAGTCGTAGAAGCTATCGATCAACAGTAGCCCGCTTGTTTCGTTACGCAGGTCCGTGCTGGTATATCCGGCTTCATCGATTACCGCCGGGAAGCTGCGTGACTCGGCCGCGACAATGTCGGTTAGCATGAAACCTTCGGTGGGAATGACCACAACCTGCTGGGTGCCCTCGTTGGCATTAAACACCCACAGGCCATATAGAGGTGGCGCCAATGCACCATCCGGCGGGCCGATGGTGCAGGGTTGAAACCGCCCTTCGAGGTCAATCACACGACATGGGCTCCAACTCACCAACAAGCGATTCGTGCCGTCCTGTAACGGGTATGCCGCCAGGTACTGACCTCCAGGTGAGAGCAGGTCATCGGTACGTATATCGGTGTCGGTGAGAGGAGTTTGGGAATCGCCAGTGGCGCCCTGACTGGCCCAGACGGGCTGGTCAGATTCGACATAACCACTGGTGTCGATAATAACGAGGTTGCCGCCAAGGCTGTCCGGTTCGAAGGATCGTAGTACCGAAATAATTCGGCCGTCCTGCATTTGCCTTGGCTGGGTGAATTGTACGTTGCTGCCTTCGGTGCCGGAATCGCCGCTGTGATGACCATACACCAGCGAGCTCTGCGCGCCGCTCGGATTCAGGCGATGCAGGCTGATCTGGTTATTGCCGGAGCCGTTGTTCCAGCGACTGAACAGGATCTCGCCGCTATCCAGGGTGGTCGGGTCCAGATCATGGCTCTGGTTAAAGGAGATCTGCTCGAAGGAGTTCGTTTCGGGATCATAGGTATGCAGCACGCTGGCGGGTACATCCCGGCCTTCTTCCAGCGCGGCATAGATGAGGGCGCGGCCTTCATTGAGCTGGCGAGCCTGGGAGGCGACCTGACGGGTAGAGCTGAATACGATCCGGTCATCGGTCAGGAAGTGCGGCGCGATGTCCTGGGCTCCGCCGACCTCGACGCCTTCGTTACGGGTCAGGCGTGACGGAATCACGTAGTCCAGTTCCCCGGTCACAAAATTATAGGCCCACAGGTTCCAGGTGGTAAATTCAAGGTTGTTGTCGAAGGGTTCAGGGACCACGCGGGCCGCAAATACCAGCACTTCGCCATCGAAAGAGGTGTCCAGGTCCTTGACGTCAATCGCCAACTCATCCTCTGTAACGCCTTCCTCTACCGCGACGATGGCCGTAATCAGCGGCGTGAGATTGATTTCCTCGGCGAGATTGGAGGAGCGACTGCGCACCAGCAATTCTGCACCCGGATTAAACGCGTTGGGCTCACGCAGATCGAATTCTGCATCGCCCATGTCCTCAGGCATCGCGCGTCGAACATACGCGATGGGAATCTCGAGTACGACCGGATCCTGTTCCTGTTCGGTAAAGGCGATGTCGATGTCGCCACCATCGGCACCGCCGCCACCGCAGCCGGTCAGCGTAATTACGCCGCACAGGGACAGCATAAGCAACGCCAAACGGGGTAGCTTAAAAGGCAACGATATGGGTAATTTAGTCAACGACTTGTTCAACCACTCACTTAACAACATCTTGATTCATCCTGCTCCACAAACAACGGGAGAAGTAATCCCAATCACTCCGGCTACAGCTCAGTTTCCTTGGCGGTGTATTGGGTCGCGCGGCGTCTCGTTGCCGGGTGATGTGACGCGGCAAAAGCGACCGTTCAGGGGTTCATCATGCACACTCTCTAATTGAGTGTAGATGCTCTTGGGTGGTTGTAAAGTTGCAGCCCCGCAAGGAGCCAAAAAATGACGATTTCAGGTGCTGGTTGGCGCGTTGTTGGGCGGAGCCTCGATGCGGCCTGGTTGTGCCCGATGCTTGTTACATAAAGCCCTTAAAAACGGGGCCTTCCGGCAGTTTTATAGCATAACAACGTCACCGGAAAGAGGCTTCCGGGGGATCCATATTATGACTCGCAACGGGATCATTTATTCACTATCGAGGCGAGCTTGGTAGCTCATTAGATTATATATATAAAAAAACTATAATTTATTTTTCAGGAATTTCGATTTTGGAGTACATGCGGATTTGGCATTGATAACAAAAAGTTACACCGGCTATGTGATTCCAAAGGGAGGATTAGAGGTGATTTGACGCCATTTCTGCCGCCTTTTGAATTAGTAAAATTGTATATATAGTCTAGTCTAAATTGTGCTGTTTTGATTTAAGGTGTGATGTATATGCCCAGGCAAATAGGAAGTTTTTCGTCAATGGAGTTTTTAACATCTTTTTATTGGTTCGATCGCGCTAAAAAAGTGGCTAATCCTCCCTGCTATAAAATGTTTATCGTTTGCGTTTTCGCGCTGCTGGCTGGTTTGCAGCCGGCATGGGCGGATGATCGTGAGCAAGCGAAACGCATCCACGACCGCTTGACCGGCACGCCGCCTACCAATACCGTGCTGGATGAAATGGTCACCCTGATCCAGACCGACAGCGTCGAAGCCGCTGCGCTTTACGCGATCGATGGCGATGGCTCAGAGCCCAATATTGGCTTCTACAATGTCACTCTGAAGAACTGGGCGATGCCCTGGACGAATCGTGACTTTGATGTATTCCAGCCACTCAATGATTATGTGGCCACCATCATCGGTATGGTGCGCGATGAGCGCGATTTTCGCGAGATTCTCTACGCGGACGTGCTGTACGAGGGCGCCGGCGGGCATAGCCCGAATAGCAACCAGCATTATGAGAACCTCGAGAACAGCGGTGCCAACCTCGGCGACCTCGCGGTCCTGAGCCCGACCTCGCAGGCGAGTGTGACCGGGATCGACGCTTCCGGAGCGGCGGGGATATTCACCAGCCGCGCCGCCGCCAAGTCGTTTTTCATCCTCGGTACCAATCGGGCGATGTTCCGCTTTACGCTGGTCAACCACCTGTGTACCGACCTGGAGCAATTACAGGACGGCACCCGGCCCAGCGATCGCATTCGCCAGGATGTCAGCCGCAGCCCCGGTGGCGATAGCACGGTGTTCCTGAATAACTGCGTTACCTGCCATAGTGGTATGGATCCACTGGCCCAGGCGTTCGCCAACTACGAGTATGAGTTCACCAATGACGATCCTGATACGGGCCGATTGATCTATACCCCGGGTTTCGTGCAGGACAAATACCATAATAATGACGCGACGTTTAAGTATGGCTATGTCACTCCGAATGACCATTGGTCCAATTATTGGCGCCTGGGGCCTAACTCGGAAAAAATCGGTTGGCTGAACCCGGCCACCAATTCAGGCTCGGTTGACCTCGCGCTGGATCCCGCAATTGCAGAGGGCGATGGCGCCGCGACCATGGGGCAGGAACTCGCCAATACGGAAGCCTTTGCCTACTGCCAGGTGAAGAAGGCGTTTTCAGCCGTGTGCCTGCGAGAGCCGGTAGAGGGGACCGATGCGGGCTTTATCAACAGCACCGTGAACAGTTTTAAATCCGGTTATAACATGAAGAACGTGTTTGCTGGTGTCGCTGCCTATTGTGCAAGTGATCTTTGATCGAGAGTGGTGGTTATGATGTTTGAACTCAGCACAAAGAAGGCGCTTTATACATTGATCCAGGGCAAGTTGGCCGGGGTCATGTTAGTGGTAACATTGCTCCTGCAAGCCTGTAGCGGCGGCAGTGGCGGGGGCGCGAGCGATCGCCAGGCACCGCCGAACGATGACGGCGGTTCGGTTGCATTCAGCTATGTTGGCGATCCACCGGCAAGCCCCGAAATTCAGAGCTTCAAGCTGGAATTCTTCGACAACCTGGTATTACAGGAGCGCTGTGGTTCCTGTCACACGCGGGGTGGCGTTGGACCGGCCGCGTTTGTTGACAACGATGATATTAACTTCGCCTGGCAAGAGGCGGGCAGTGTGGTTGACCTGGATGACCCGGCTGAGTCGATGGTAGTGCAACGGGTAGGCAGTGGGCATAACTGCTGGCTGGGCACGACCCAAACAGCGGCCTGCGCCACCACGATGCAAGGCTATATCGAAGCCTGGGCTACCGCTTCGCAGCCCTCCTCGGAAGAAGTCCAGTTGACCCCCGTTGAGGCCCTGAGCCCGACGGAAACCAAACTGTTTCCCCAGTATCCGGATCTTGATCCCGGTACCCAGATGGATCCGTTAACGGGCACGGGACCACTCACCGCGTCGCCGTCCGGGTTGCTGTACTTGCTCAATACCCATTGTTCGGATTGTCACTCGGATACGTCGTCCCAGCAGCAGTCCCCGTTCTTTGCCAGCGATGATCCACAGGTCGCCTATGATGCGGTGCGCAGCAAAATTAACCTGAATAACCCGGCCAGTTCGCGGGTGGTGCAGCGCCTGGGTAGCGACTCGCATAACTGCTGGAGCAATGACTGTGACAGCGATGCCGATGATATGACCGCTGCTATCAGCCAGTTTGCCGCAACCATTACCGCGACCCAGGTCGATCCTGACCTGCTGATCAGCAGGGCATTGGTGCTGGACGACCAGGGCATTGTCGCGAGTACCGGCGGCCGCTTTGAAACCGATGTGATCGCCAAGTGGGAATTTCGTGAGGGCCAGGGCACCCTGGTATCTGATACCAGCGGTGTGCAGCCCGAAGTACCCCTGACGCTGACCGGCGCCTATGACTGGCTCGGTGGCTGGGGCATCACATTGACCGGGGGCAAGGCGCAGGGCGCCGTCTCGGGTAGTAACAAATTGCGTGACCTGATAACGGCGACCGGTGAATTTACCATCGAGGCCTGGGTGGCACCGGCGAATGTCAGCCAGGAGAATGCCTGGATCGTCGGCTATACCGGCGGCAGCATGAGCCGCAATTTCCTGATGACCCAGAACCTCTACGATTACGATTTCTATAATCGCAGCAGTGTCACCGAGGATAACGGTGCCGGTGATCCGGCGTTATCGACGGATGATGATGCCGAGTTTGCGCAGGCTACGCTGCAGCATGTGGTGATGACTTTTGACCCCCTGGAAGGTCGGCGCATCTATGTCAACGGGGAGTATACCGGCGATGTCGATGAGCAGGGTGGCGGTATCCTGGAATCCTGGAATGCGTCTTTCGCAGTGGTGCTGGGTAACAGCACTGCGCAGGATGCGTCCTGGCAGGGGGTGATGCGCATGGTCGCGATTCATAACCGCGCCCTGAATGAGGAACAGATCGTCAAGAACTACGATGTCGGCGTCGGCGCCAAGTTTTTCTTGCTGTTCAGCGTGTCGGAGATACTCGACCGGCCTGGCGAGTGCCACGATGTCGATGGCGCGGGCGCGCGGACCAACTATTGCTATGTCGCATTCGAGGTCAGCCAGTTTGATGCCTCCAGTTACCTGTTTAACCAGCCGTTCTTTGTCAGCCTCAATAACGGATTCAATCCCGATGGCTTTGCTATCAAGGGCATCCGGATCGGGGTGAACGGACGCGAAGTCGGTACCGGGCAGGGGTTTACCAATGTCAGCGCTACCATCGACGCCACCAGCTACACCCCCGAGGGGCAGGTGCTGTCGGATATTGGTACGGTGATTGCGCTGGAAAATGGCTCCGACCAGGATATGTTCTTCCTTGCCTTCGATGAAATCGACGGCCAGTTCGACCAGACCACCGCGCCCGGCCCGCTGGCATACTCGCGCAATTTAAGTGGCGTGGTGAACTCGGATATCGGGTTCCGCACCTTTGAACAGATGAGTGCGAGTTTCTCCGCCATTACCGGTGTACCGATGAATAACCCGGTTGCTAACGGCGTGTTCCAGAATGTTAAACAGTCGATGCCGGTAATCGCCGACTTCCAGGCGTATTTGTCATCCCACCAGATGGCGGTCACCCAGTTGGCGATGGGTTATTGCAGCGCCCTGGTTGATGATACGGGCCTGCGCGATGCCTTCTTCGGCGACGCAACGCCACTTAATTTTGCACAACAGGCAGATGCGGTATCGGATGCGGATTGGGACAACAAGGTGATCCTGCCATTACTGGACAACGCATTATCCATAACCAGCACCAAGCCATTGGCATCCCAGCCTGACCGGGATGCGATTCGCGCGAGCCTGCTGGCATTTATTACCGACCCGTTGGATAACGCGCCGTACGAAAATGATCCACCGTTTAATCCGGTTGGCGATGGTGACCCGGATGGCCTGGCGCGCTGCAGCGGATCCTGCAACGGCACCATAAGCACGGGGCAGGTCGTCAAGGCAGTGTGCGGCAGTGTGCTCGGCAGCACCGCAGTGCTGATGAAATAATCCGACGAATTATCGCATAGAGGTTTAGGACTATGGCTAGAAAAAAGCAATCAATCGGGTTGAATGATCCGTTGCGGCACACCGACCATCGCCGTCCGGTAACCCGTCGTGAGATGATCGCGCAAGGGTTTAAGACCGGGACAGCAACTCTTCTAGGTACCTCGATGCTCGGCACTTTCGCTAATCGCGCCCTGGCCATCGATCCGGATTTCCAGAATTCGGCATTCTACGATGCCGCGACCTGCAAGCTGGGCTTGTCGGGGGGCAGGAAGATCCCCTTTATCTGTTTTGACCTGGCCGGTGGCGCCAACTTTGCAGGCTCCAATGTGCTGGTCGGCGGACCCGGCGGGCAACGCGACTCGCTGTCGACAGCGGGCTACTCCAAGCAGGGCCTGCCCCCGGATATCCTGCCCGATGCAGTGAATCCCAATGCAACAACCAATGACTTTATCGATGACAGCCTGGGACTGCTGTTCCATAGCGAAAGCGCCATCCTGCAGGGGATCCGCCAGAGTGCATCCACCGCGGTTGGCAATACCAATGGCGCAGTGATTCCGGCACGCTCGGAAAACGACACCGGTAATAACCCCCACAATCCCATGTACGGCATCTACAAGGCCGGCCTGCAGGGTTCGGTGCTCAACCTTATCGGGTCCCGCAACAGTGAATCGGGCGGCAATTCGATGGCGCCGGCGATGATGCTTGATCCGGAAGCACGACCCACCAAGGTCGATCGTCCGGAGGATACCACCGGTCTGGTCGATGTCGGTGACTTGGGTACGGTCCTGCCGGATCCTGATTCCTCCGATGTGGTCGCGGTGATGGAGCAGATGCGCCGGATTACCGATGCCAAGCTCAGCGCCGTGAATACCCTGTTACCCGGCAATCCCTCTGATCCAGATCCGGATTTGCGGCTCAAGAAACGCCTCTATTGTGAGTACCTGCGCAGCGCCCATACCCTGGAACGATTTGCCGATCCGTCCTCGCTGGATGTGCTGGCGGATCCCTTTATCGTCGATGACGTCGACGGTATCTTTACCCGGGCAGAGTTCGACGGCGACCGTGAATTTCGCAAGGCTGCGTCGGTTATGAAACTGGTGGTCGATGGCATCGCCGGTTGCGGCACCATCACCATGGGCGGCTACGATTACCATACCGGCGACCGCAGAACCGGCGAAGCCCGGGATTTACGCGCGGGCCGCTGCATTGGCGCATGCCTTGAGTATGCTGCGCGACGCAACACCCCGATCATGATCTACGTGTTCAGCGATGGTTCGGTATTCAGTAACGGCATGATCGATCCCATGGATACGGCCGCGCTGGGTATTGAGAAGAGTGTCTGGACCGGCGATAACCAGTCTACGGCATCCTCTTTCTACCTGGTCTACGACCCGGTTGCCCAACCCACCGTAATGAACCAGCAAATCGGCTTTATGCGGCCCAGCGGTGATGTCGAGACCTCGGCCACCCCGGGGGCATCGAATGTTAACCTGCTGGTCGAAACGGTCATTCTCAATTACATGGCGTTGCACGGAGAGGAGGGCCTGTTCGACACGGCCAGTTTCTTCCCCGGCCATGGCCTGGGCAGCGGCACAGCGCGTGATAGCTTGCTCGGATTTGGTCAGCTACCAAGTATTACGGGCGGGACAATAGCCTGATCGCCGGTCGGTGCCTCCTTGTTGAAATATCCGGGCCAGGGAGCCCCTATATAGCGTCTATTTTTGCCCTTGAAACGAGCAGGTTGTCCACGATGGACTATATTTAATTTACGATAGTTAAGTGACGATTTGCAGAGACTTAAACGGTTAAATCAGGAGCGGTAATATGTTTACCATGAGCACTCTTCGACTGGGTTTTGTGGCGCTATTATTGAGCTTGATGAGCTTGCCAGTGGCAGCCGAAGTCGATTCTCCCCAGCGTCCATTGGAAACCCAGGTCCAGGATATCAAGCAGCAGGTGCTGAGTTTGAATCGCGACCTGTTTATTCTCGAAGAGGAATTGTTGTTTCCAACCAACACCCAGGTTGCGGTATTCCTGTCGATGAACGTCGGTGAATTTTTCCAGCTCGATGCGGTTAAGCTAACCCTCGATAACAAAACAGTCACCAATTACCTTTACACCGAGCGCCAGGTTGATGCCCTGCATCGTGGCGGTGTCCAGAGGTTGTACATGGGCAATGTAAAGGCCGGCGATCATGAACTGGTGGCGGTGTTCACTGGGCGCGGACCCGAAGGCCGGGATTTTCGTCGTGGCACCACCATGACCTTTAGCAAGGATTCCGAGGCCAGGCACCTGGAACTCAAGATCGTCGATTCCACGGCGAAACAGCAGCCGCAATTTTCAGTCAAGGAGTGGTAGGCAGTCTTGGTTACCCGACGTTGGCTGATCGGCCTGCTGCTGGCGCTGACCTGTTCGGTAAGCGCGGCGGACAAGGCTGCGAGCAAACCTGACTCGGCTCAGGATTTGCGCTACGGCGTAGCGCTGTTCCACTTTTTCCAACAATCCTATTTTAACGCCCTTACCGAACTGATGGTCGGTGAGACGGTAAACGACCTGCCCAATCATGGCGAATCCGCCGAACTGTTGCGTGGCGGCATCAGCCTTTCATATGGCCTGGATAATGAGGCCGAGCGAATTTTCAACGAACTGTTGGCAACCCATCGTTCCGGCGAACAACGCGATGTGGCCTGGTTCTACCTCGCCAAGCTCAAATACCTGCGGGGCGATAATTCCGGCGCCAGGTCCGCGCTGGAAAAAATTGCCCCCAAATTCGGCAAAAAGTCGCGTCAGCCGCTCAATGAAGAGCGCAAGTTCATGCATGCCAACCTGTTATTACGCGAGGGCGATATTGCGGCAGCCGATGCCGCGGTGGAAGACCTGGACCTTACCTCTACCTGGCTGCCTTATTATTTTTTCAACCGCGGTGTACTGCAAACCCAATCGGGCAACTGGCAGCAGGGGGTTGCATCGTTTGACCTGTTACAGGCGCTCAAGCTACGCAGTGAGGAAGGCAAGAGCTTGCGGGATCGAGCTCTGACCGCCTCCGGTTTTGCCTATCTGGCCGGCGCAGACTTTGCCCGGGCGCAGAGTGAATTCCAGCAGGTACGATTGTCGAGCCCGATAGTCGACCAGGCATTGCTTGGCTACGGCTGGGCAGCGGCGCAGCAAGAGGATTACCAATTGGCGTTGAGCCCCTGGCAGGCGCTGCGGCAACGCTCTCTGATGGATGCCAGTGTCCAGGAAAGCCTGCTTGCGGTGCCCTATGCCTATGAGAAACTGGGTGCTCAGGGTAACGCGCTGCGCGAATACCAACAGTCGGTTGGCTTGCTGGAAAGTGAATTGGCCAACGTCGCGCAGGCGATCGAAGTATTTGATAAGGCGCCGGTTGCGGAGCTGTTTGAGTTCAGCCAGGCGTTGGGTGATGACTGGTTAACCGCCGATGACACGCTGCCCATTAATGCTCAGGCTCCTTATCTCGCCCACTTGATAACCCGGCAGGTTTTCCAGAATAATCTCAAGGAGCTGCGCGAGCTTTACCACGTGTCTGATTTCCTGACCCAGGGCAACCAGCGTTTGGAACTGGTCAAGATCGTGCTCGACGAGCGACAACAGACCTGGCAGCGCAAGGCTGAAGGTTCGCAAAGCGATGAATTACAGCAGCGCTACGACCAACTGACTGATAACCAGCGTCTGGTTGAGGAGCAAATCGCCGCTGCGACGGAGGCCGAGGATGGACTCGCGTTGATGAATGCCGAGGAGCTTGAATTGCTGGGTTATGCCCAACGGGGACTCGATACGGCGAGCTCGCTGCAGACGGCAGACGAGGATGTGAACGGCGAAATCGCCAAACTGGAACTGTTCAAGGGCATGTTGCAATGGCAGGCTGCCGAGCAATACGTGCCACGTATCTGGCAACTGCAGAAGCAGCAGGCGGAGAATAAAAAATTGCTTGAAGAAACTGTTCCCGCCTTGCGGCGGCTGCAGCAGATCGTGGTCGATCCGAAACAATTCGGGTTTGGCGGTCGGGTTGCCGGTATTGAGGTGCGCCTGGCGCAGCAGCAGGAAAGGGTAGATACCGAGATTGCGCTGGCGGAGCAACTGCTGCGCGATGATGTGATTGCTGAATTGAAACGCCAGGAGAAACGGCTCTACAGTTACCTGGGCCAGGCCAAGCTGGCGATCGCCCGATTGCTGGATGTGGGCAGCACCGGGCTGGCCAGTGTCGCGGCCGATGTTGAGGGGGCGACGCAATGAGATGGGGCATTCTGCTATTACCGTTCCTGTTGAGCTCCTGTGCATGGATGGGTCTTGATTTTGGTATCGGCAAGGACCATGAGCCGCCACCAGAACCGACTCTGGCGGACCTCGATCCCGCGCGACTGCCGGATCAAAATATTGCCCTGCCCAGCGTTGACCTGGACGATTTGACCCAGAGCTACCAAGAGGTAATGGCGAGTAGCGCCAGTGCCGACGTTAAGGTGCAGGTCATGCATCGCCTGGCCGGCCTGGAAATGGTGCGCGGAGAACAGCGGGCTTATGATGCGCAGACCAGCGCCGGGATTTTTGACCAGGCGATTGCGGCCTATGAGGATTTGTTGAAGGAACATCCGGAACGCGAGGGCGTTGATCGACTGAAATACCAGCTCTCCAAGGCCTATGATTTGAATGGCCAGCCCGAGGATTCACTGCGAGTGCTGGATGAACTGGTCACGCAGGATTCCGGGTCCGGCCATTACGCCGAAGCGCAGTTTCGTCGTGCCGAAATATATTTTGTGGCCGCAGATTATGACCGCGCAGAGCAGGCCTATGCGGAAGTAATCGGGTTCGGTCCCGATACCCGTTATTACCGCAATGCCCTGTATATGCATGGATGGACCCAGTTCAAACGGGAACACCATCGTGCATCGATCAAGTCCTTTTCCGAAACCCTCGACCTGATTGTGCCGCCTGACAACAATCTGGAGGACCTGGCGCGCGCGGAGCGGGAGCTTGCCAAAGACAGCTTCCGGGTATTGAGCCTGGTGTTTGCCTATCTGGAGGGGCCGAAAACGATCGAGGAGGTTTATGCCTCGTTAGGCGAGCGTCATTACGAACCCCTGTTGTTCGATAACCTGGGCGAACTCTACCTTGGTCAGGAGCGCTATCGTGACAGCGCCGAGGTGTATCGCAGTTTCGTTAGCAGGCACCCCGGCCATGAACTGGCCCCGTCTTACTCCGGCAAACTGATCAAGTCCTTCGAGGCCGGTGATTTTCCCGCGCAGGTGCTCATCGAGAAAGAGAACTATGTCAGCACCTATGGCATTAGCAGTTCCTATTGGGCTGCCCACGAAGAGTCAGTGCATCAGCAAATTCAGCCGTTCCTGAAGCAATACTTTAATGAACTGGCGCGCCATTACCATGCGCTGGCGCAGAGCCACCAGTCCAGCAAGGAAAAGAACAAGGCCAGGGCAAAGCAGAATCGGGCGTTGGCGAAGCAATACTTTGGCACGGCAGGCGATTACTACCAGGCTTATGTCGATACTTTCCCGCAGGATCCGCTGGTGGCGGAGATGACCTTCCTGCTGGCCGAGGCACGTTATGAGGCGGGCGACTTTGCGGCTGCGATCAAGGCCTATGAAATCGTCGCCTACGAGTATGCTTCAGACAAGCGCGCTGCGGAGGCGGGTTACTCGGCGATCTTGTCCCATGACGAGCATTTGAAGATCCTGCCTGAAGCAGAACACGAAAATTGGCAGCGCTTGAAAATTGAGAGCGAACTGCGTTTCGCAGACCAGTTTGTCGAGGACAAGCGCGCACCGACCGTATTGACCCGCGCCGCAGAGGAGCTGTTGGCGTTTAACGAGTATGAACAGGCGGTCGCGGCGGCACGTAAATTGACCGCATGGCAGGCCCCGATCGAATCGAAATTGCAACGCACGGCCTGGTTGGTGATTGGTCATGGTGAATTTGAATTGCAGCATTATGCCGAAGCAGAAGTTGCATACCAGCAAACCCTCACGCTCACCGCCGCAAAGTCGGCGGAGCGTAAGGACCTGGTTGAGCGACTGGCGGCCAGTGTCTACAAGCAGGCCGAACAGCAGTTGGCGCGCGGTGATCAATTGGCGGCGGCCAGGCAGTTTTTACGGGTCGCAGAAGTCGCGCCCAATTCGACGATTCGGGTTAACGCCCAATTCGATGCCGCGACCAATTTGCTGGCGGTGGCCGCATGGGGCCAGGCGATCGATGTGTTGAAGGATTTTCGGACCCGTTTTCCAAAGCATAAGTTGACCGCCGACATTCCAGGCAAGCTCGTGTATGCCTACCAGGAAAATGGCGAGTGGCATAACGCGGCGACCGAGCTGAGTGCAATCCACGAGCGCGAAACCGATCCCAAGGCTAAACGCGAGGCGCTGTTCCTGGCGGCGGGATTGTTTGCCAGGGCGGATGATAAGGAAATCGCGATTTTGCGCTATCGCAGCTATGCCCATACCTACCCCGAGCCGTTCCCAGTGGCGATGGAGGCACGCTTTCGGCTCAGCGAGTTGTACCGTGAAACGGGGCAGGATGCCAAGCGCCGATTCTGGCTGAAGAAGATGATAGTTGCTGATAAGGGGGCGGGTGCGGCCCGCACCGAACGCTCACGTTACCTGGCGGCATTCTCCTCACAGGTGTTCGCCGATTATTTGTATGTGCAATTTGTATCCATAAAACTATCACTTCCACTGAAAAAAAGCTTAAAAAAGAAAAAGATAGCGTTGGATAAGGCGCTAAAGGCGAATCAAAGAACTATCGAATATGGAGTGGAAGAATTCGCCACAAAGGCTACCTTTAAAGTAGGTGCCATTTACACGAGCCTGAGCAGCGATTTGATGGCATCGGAGCGGCCCAGGAAGCTCGACGCGCTGGCGCTGGAGCAATACCAGATTCTGCTCGAGGAGCAAGCCTATCCCTTCGAGGAAAAGGCCATCGAGATCCATGAAGGTAACGCGCAGCGCAGTTGGTCCGGTATTTATGACGAATGGGTCAAGCAGAGTTTCGCGGAATTGGGCAAATTGCTGCCCGCGCGATACAGGAAGCAGGAATCCGAACTGAATTTTAGTGATGACATTTATTAGTACTCCAACGGCTTGATAAATTAGGAAGCAGAGCTTGCCAGATGATTCAAGATAAGACGCAGTCCGCAGATAATGGCCAGCCCTTTTCAAGGGTTGCGAGTACTGGTACACCCAGACTAGTTTTGATTGCCGCCGCCCTGATGTGGCTGGCGGGTTGCAGTTTTGTGCCGCAGCAATCGAGTCCCCCGGCAGTTGCCGCGACGGCGGATGTTGTCGCGAAATCGCCCGCAGATGCCGCCGCGGCGGCGGAATCCGCAGCTGGCGCCACAAGAGTAATTTCGGTTAACCCCTATACCGAGGGTCGCAAAGCCGTTCCAGCGGCGGCGCAAAAGCGTTTTGCCGCTGCAATAGAGGGCATGCGGGCCGCGGATTGGCTGGAAGCCGAGCAGCACCTGGTGTGGCTGAACAACGAATTCCCCGACTATTCGGGCCCCTTTCTTAACCTGGGTATTGTCTACCGCCAGCAAGGTAAGTTGGCCGATGCCGAGGCAGCCTTTGGTGGTGCGATCAATGCCAATCGTAAAAACCTGGACGCCTATAACCAGCTGGCGATCCTGTTGCGTGAACAAGGAAGATTCGCAGAGGCCGAAGTGACGTACCAGGAGGCCCTCACGGTGTGGACGGAGCACCCGGAAACACACCGTAACCTGGGCATCCTGTATGACCTCTATATGGGCCGCCTCGAACAGGCGCTGGTCCACTACCAGCAATACCAGAGCGTTACCGCCGAGCCGAATCGCACCATCACCGGGTGGATTGTTGACCTGGAACGACGCCTCGACCGGCTGGCAGCGAATTAATATGAAGCGCATAGCGATTCCACTGGTATTGATGTTGTTGACCACTCCGCTATTCGCCGAGCAAGAGGCCGTGGTAGTGCTGCAGAGCACCGTTACCGGTAACCAGGAGCAGCCCAAGGTGCTGTACATCGTGCCCTGGCAGCATCCCGATGGCCCCGAGTCGCTGTATCGACCCATGGAGAGCCTGGTGGATGACGTATTTAAACCGCTGGAGCGCATCGAGTTTGTGCGCGAATTGAACTACCGGGCAATGCTCAATGAATCGCAAACCGCCACAGTGCAGGACCAGTGACGGCCTCTCCCGACAGTAAATAGAACGACTAATTTATTTTGAAATGAAAATGGTTGCCAGGTGGTCGTCTAACACGGCGCCCTCAACCGGACAATGCTAAGGAGTTATTATGGAAAGTTACACTACGATCATCCGCTTTTTCCAGGCCGGCGGCACCTTTATGTACCCGATCGCCCTGGTGTTGATTTGTGGATTGGCAATCGCCCTGGAGCGCTGGGTGTTCCTCACTCGCGCCAAACTTTCCAACCGCGCCGCATTTATCAAGATCATGCCCATGGTGAAGAAGAAAGACTTGCAGGGCGTGCGCCAGGCTGCCGAGCTCTCCAAGGCACCGGTTGCCCAGATCATCAATGCCGGGCTGCAGCGCATGACCCAAAGCCCGCGCCGTGATGATATTGAATATGCGATGGAAGAAGGCGTGATGGAATATATGCCGCGCCTCGAGAAACGCACACCGTACCTCGCAACGCTGGCTAATATTTCGACCCTGCTTGGTCTGCTGGGTACCATCATCGGTCTGATCGCCGCGTTCACCGCGGTTGCCAATGCGGATCCCGCGGATAAGGCGACATTGTTGTCTGCCAGTATTTCGGTGGCGATGAATACCACCGCGTTTGGCTTGATGGCTGCGATTCCCCTGTTGCTGATTCACTCGGTATTGCAGACCAAGACGACAGAACTTATAGACAGTCTCGAGATGGTTGGCGTGAAGGTGCTGAACATGCTCGGCCAGGTAAAGAACGCAACCCGGCCTGCCCAGTCGCGCACCACGGACAAGGCGGCTTAGGCGGAGCAGCTGACAATGCTACGAATCAAACGTAAAAAGCCGCAGGAAGCCGAGCTCGATATCACCGCGTTCCTTAACCTGATGATTGTACTGGTTCCGGTATTGTTGCTGGGCCTGGTGTTCTCGCGCATTACGGTGGTCGATATTACTCTGCCGGATGCCGGTGGCAGCAGCTCAACAGACAAGGACCTGCAGAAGGTTGAGTTGGTCATTCGCCAGGGTGGCATGGCGGTCAACTATCCGCGCGGTACCAAATTAAAGGACATTCCCCTGAAGGAAGAAGCGCAGGATTTCGCCTACCTGAGCCTGGTGTTGCAAGAAGTTAAGCGCCAGCTTCGGGAAAAGCAGATCGAGCAACGTTCGATCACTATCCTGTCAGCAGCGGATACCGACTACCAGACGATCGTGTCGGCGATCGACACCGTCCGGTCCTTTAAGGCGCTGGTTGCTGCCGATGTGGTCGACGCCGAATTATTTCCTGAAATCTCCTTCGGTGACGCCCCCGTGCTGACCGCTAACCCTCTGGCTGTGAGGTGAGGTAGATCATGAAGGCTTCGATGCGAGCGCGACGAATGGCGCGCAATCACCGACGGATGAAAACTCCGTCCAAGCTTAACCTGGTGTCCCTGATGGATATCTTTACGATTCTGGTGTTCTTCCTGATGGTGAACAATGGGGATGTTGAGGTGCTGCAGGCGGACAACAGTATTGAACTGCCGCAATCGGTGGCGGAAGTGAAACCGGACATGACGCTGATAATCAAAGTCAACGGTGATGACCTGATCGTACAGGGTCGCAAGGTCGCGCCGGTTGCGGATGTGCTCGACGGCAAGGAAGATGTGATTGCCGCGTTGAGCGATGAATTGAAATACCAGGCGTCACGGCGTCCTGAATTGACCGAGCTGGAAACGAAGCAGGGCCGTTCCGTCACCATCATGGGTGACCAGGGTATTCCCTATAAATTATTGAAGCGGGTCATGACGACCTGCGCGCAGGCCGATTATCGTGATATTTCGTTGGCCGTAAATAATATGCCGGTAGACGAGGCAGCGGTTCTGCCCGGATTGGAAATGGAGATATGATGTCCTGTCTGGTTAATTTGCATCATTTCAGCGTGTTATACGAGGTTTCTGGCAAGGCGCGTCTTGCAGGGAATGGCCATAGTCCTTTCCAAAAGGCGCAACACAGCAAGAAGCCTTGTATGACGCGCCCTGCGGGAGCCTTCAGGATACGCCGCTACAGCGTTGCGTCCCTTGCCAATATGTTCAATATTACCTGCGGAACGCGCCTTGTTGCGACGTATCCTGAAGGCTCTGAAATAATACAAATTAACCGGATAGGACATTAACGTGGCGAATGTGGCATACAGTCAGGAATTCCAGCTGGCCTGGTCCTCATCGGTGCAGGAGGACTCCCGGTTCCGGAAGATTCTGCGGTCCATGGTTATGGGCTTTGCGGTCATCGCTATCGCCGTGCCGTTTCTGCCGGTCCCGGAGTTGACCCGCGAGCAGGTGGAAAAAATCCCTCCCCAATTGGCCCGGGTTATTCTTGAGAAGCAGGAGCTGGTGCAACCAAAGCCGGAACCAAAACCCCTCAAACCGAAAGTGGTTAAGGCCGAAACCAAGCCCAAGCCAAAACTCAAAGAGATACCCAAAGAGAAACCCAGGCCCAAGCCGGTCGACCTGGCAAAGGAAGCACGAGCAAAGGCGGCGGTGGCCGGGGTGTTGGCATTTCAGGATGACCTGATGGCGATGCGCGACAGTATCGACGTCGATAACCTGACCAAAAGTGACCTGACCCGTGGTGAAGCCGATTCCGCTAAAATGGAACGCTCGATGATCACCTCCAACGTGAACAAGGGTAGCGGTGGCATCCAAACCGCCAACCTGAGTCGCGATACCGGTGGGGTGGCATTATCGGGCCGCGAAACTACCACCATCAAGAGCCCGATTGCGGGCGGTGGCGGTAACTCGCCGCGCAGCAGCAACTCGGCAAAACCGGGTGGCCGCAGTGATGAATCTATCCGCCGTATTATGGATGCCAATAAGGGTGGGATCTTTGCGATCTATAATCGCGCCCTGCGGATGGACCCGACTCTCGAGGGGCGACTGGTCTTTGAGATGGTTATCCAGCCCAGCGGCACGGTATCCAGCATCAAACTGTTATCCAGTGAGTTGGGTGACAAGAGCCTGGAAAACAAGCTGCTGGCGCGTATCCAGATGATCCGTTTTAAAACCTCTGACGTGCTTAAAACCCGGGTTAACTACTCCTTCGACTTTTTGCCATTCTAGCCCGGATATTTCACGAAGGCGGCGCCGACAACGATTGATGGTTATTTATTTCGGTGGGTTATAACGTAGAAAATGGCTTGCTGTCCGATACCAGCTTGTACCTGATCGGATTTATGAAAAATCGGGCTTTACATTTTGAGCCATCTGCCTTGAATCGTAGCTATGGCTATGATCCTGCAGCAGATACCCCAAACTGCTGTGCCAGATTTCCCCTAAACTCCGATCTCTTTATGAATTATCCGGGCTAGCTGCTCAAGGAAGTCCCCGCAGAGGAGTAGTTACACCGTAACGATCTTCTTGTACAATCGCGCATTCCCTGTGGTTTTGAGTAGTTTGATTTCCGAATGAGTGGTCGTTACAACCTTTGTCCTGCCTTGCGTTCGAGTACGCAAACTATGCCCATCACCGGCACTTCGATGATCCATTGCGGTCATAACGGGAACATTAATGATTGGATGGTGGCCCCTGGTAGCGGATTGCTGCGGGTTGAGGTTGGTGGTTAATGAACGCGAAAGCCCTGGTCAACAGTTTTAGCAGTGCAAGTGTGGTATCACTTGCGCAAATAAGAAATATTCTGGTCATCCTTTTTGTCCTGTGGGCGTTGTTTAGCCTGTCCCGGTTGTTTTGGTTGCTGTTGACGCCCGCTGATGAAGGGCTGGCTGGGCAGTCATTACCCGGCGCTGCCGCACTGAGCGCTGCAGCGCCGCAAGCCGCCGTTGATATAGCCCTGTTTAAGAGCTTTGACCTGTTTGGTGACGTTTCTGGTAGCTATGAAGCCGACACGTCTGCAGAGTCTGTCATTACCGATGACGAATTGAACGCGGATAAAACCAAACTGGACCTGGAACTGCTGGGTACCGCTTATGCCAGTGACCAGACCAAGGCCCTGGCGGTGATTGTCAGCAAGAAGAAACAGGACCAGTACCGGGTAGGTGACAAACTGCCGGTTGGCGTCAAGGTGACGTTGTCGAAGATACTGACGGACCGGGTGATTATCCTGAATAATGGCGTTTACGAATCGCTGTGGTTGTATGATATCAACCAGGTTAGCTCGACGCAGACGCGGACGCAGCCCAAGCCCGCCGCTAAGCCGGCGAGTCGCAAGATCGACAGGAAAGCGTCAACGGAAGACTTTGCCGCGTTGCGTGAGATGATTTATGAAGACCCTGCGGCGCTGAGCGAAATCGTCAGGGTGGCGCCGGTGACCCGGGATGGTTCGATATTGGGGTACCGGGTTACGCCTGGTTCAAAGAGCAAGTTGTTCCGGCAGGTCGGGTTTAAGGCCAACGATGTTGTGACCAGTATCAATGGTATCGAGCTTAATAATCCCCAGGGCATCGTAGACGTTTACCAATTACTCCAGGATTCGACACAGGCGAGCTTTGTGGTGTTGCGTGGCGAGGATAGTATTGAACTCGATGTTTCCCTCGAACCGGGTTTAGATTAATAACAAAATGTATGTTGAACCGAACATAAGGGTGCGAATAATAACCTATGCATATTAAGTCATTATTACTGATCAAACTGCCGGGATGGCTGGTATTGAGCGCTGTCTTACTGGGCCTGCCGCTGGGACAGGTGGTCGCGCAGGAAGAAAAGACCTGGACCGTAAACTTCAAGGATACCGAGATCACCGAGCTGGTGCGCTTTGTTGCGACGGCGACGGGCAAGACCGTTATTATCGATCCGAAAGTGAAGGGTAAGGTTCAAGTGGTATCAAGCGAACCCGTTAACGAGGAAGAACTCTACAGCCTGTTTTTATCAATCCTCGAAGTCCATGGCTTCGCGGCGGTTGAATCCGGCGATGTTGTGCGTATTATTCCCACCCAGATAGCCCGCACCGCGCCGGTTCCGGTGGTAACGGGTGAGTCCGCGGACGCTGGCAGCGAAATTATCACCCAGGTGATCCAACTGAAAAATATATCGGCTGCCCGCCTGATTCCAGTACTGCGACCCCTGGCGCCACAGCAGGCGCACATGGCTGCCTACTCGGCGAGTAACGCGATTATTATTTCCGACCGGGCCGCCAATATCGCGCGTATTCGTGAAGTGATCGAAAGCATCGACCGGACCGCCCAGGAAGAAACCGAACTGATTGCACTCAAGCACGCGTCGGCGGAAGAAGTGGTGCGGATGTTGCAGCAATTACGGAAGAAAACCGGCGAGAAAGGGGCGTCGACCATCAGTCCTTTGCTGCTGGTGGCTGACAAGCGCACCAATAGCGTACTGGTGAGCGGCGACGAATTGCAGCGTGCGCGCATTCGGGCGCTTATTGAACGTATGGATACCCCGCTTGCCCAAAGCGGCAACG
This sequence comes from uncultured Gemmatimonadales bacterium, assembly GCA_964195105.1. GTDB lineage: Bacteria > Pseudomonadota > Gammaproteobacteria > Pseudomonadales > IMCC2047 > CAMYKE01. The sequence goes on from CAXMOT010000108.1 coordinate 29,062, forward strand.
TGCGGGTTATTTACCTCGAGTATGCCGATGCCACGGAACTGGCCCAGGTGCTGAGCAAGATTGTAGCGAACGTGGAACAAATGACGAGCAAGAAGGATGACGCGCGTTCCAGCCGAACGGTCAAGGCATCCGTTGAAGCCGATGAAGGTACCAACGCCCTGATCGTGACCGCGGATACCGATGTGATGCAATCCTTGCTGGGGGTGATTGAACGCCTGGACATCCGTCGCGCCCAGGTGCTGGTCGAGGCCATCATTGTCGAAATACAGGATTTGGATGATCGTGCGCTTGGCTTGCAGTGGCTATTCCTTGATGCGAACGGCGGTTATGGCAGTTCTTCGGCCAACAGCGTGCTGGGAGCGACCGCTGCCGGGGCGGCAGACATCGCCGACAATGACGATGCCAGTACCCTGTTGGCGGCACTCGCGGGAACCTCGGGGCAAATATTTGGCATCGCGGACGAAAGTGATGACCTCAGTTTTAACGTCGTCCTAAATGCACTGCAATCCAATGGCGATGCCAATATTCTTTCCACACCGTCGCTGCTGATGCTGGATAACCAGGAAGCGTCGATCACGGTCGGGCAGAACGTGCCGTTTGTGACAGGCAGTTTCACGTCGACCGCACAGAGTGCGGATAATCCGTTCCAGACCCTTGAGCGTGAGGATGTCGGTATCTCACTGACGGTCACGCCGCATGTTAACGCAGGCGATTCGCTGGTATTGGACATCCTCCAGGAAGTATCGAGCCTGTCCGGTGCTGCCAATGAATTTGGCGCATCCGATGTGATTACCAATGAGCGAAGGATCGAGACCAAGGTCCTGGCCGCGGACAAGCAGATCATTGTGTTAGGTGGCCTGATTCAGGATGATATCCAGGATAGTTCGCAGAAAGTGCCATTTTTAGGCGACATTCCGGTATTGGGCCGGCTATTTCGCAACAGTTCGGTCACGGTCACCAAGCGCCACCTGATGGTATTCCTGCGTTCGACGATTATCCGCGACGATAAAACACTCTCCGGCGCCACTGCTGAAAAATACCGCTATATTCGTGACCAGCAGTTGCAAAAGGTCAATGGCGGCGTCGATTTGATCAAGGAGTCCGAGCTGCCGTTGCTGCCGGAGTGGGAGGAGGAGTTGAAACGCTTGACCCAGCCGCCCGCCGCAGCCATTGATTTACGGGTTAACTAGTACTCTGTCTATATGATAATTGGAGTGGAATAGTGGAGCTGGTCAATTCAGGAACTCCAGAGGCACAAGAAACTGCCGCTGCACAGGCGGAAGCGGCGCAGCCCGAGCGGCTGCCGTTCAGCTTTGCCCAGTCCCATGGCGTGCTGCTGGACCAGGAGCAGAACCCGCCGCAAATACTGTATAAGTCCGGACTGAAGCTCGATACGCTGCTGGAGATCCAGCGCAGTTTGGGCAGGGGCGTGAGCAGCGAGGAAATTTCCGACCAGGAATTCCAGCGCCGTCTCACCCTGGCCTACCAGCGCGATAACAATGAGGCGGTCCAGGTGGCCGCGGATATGGGGTCGGAGATCGATTTATCGCGTCTCGCCGACGAAATCCCCGAGACCGGTGACCTGATGGATGCGGAAGACGATGCGCCGGTCATTCGCCTGATCAATGCGATCCTGTCCCAGGCGGTGCGTGAGCGCGCCTCGGATATTCATGTCGAGACGTTTGAAACCAAGCTCACGGTCCGGTTTCGGATCGACGGGGTGCTGCGCGAGGTGCTGTCACCAAAACGCATGCTCGCCCCGCTGCTGATTTCACGCCTCAAGGTGATGGCGAAACTCGATATCGCCGAGAAACGTATTCCCCAGGACGGTCGTATCTCGATCCGCCTGGCGGGCCATGCGGTGGATATCCGGGTGTCGACTATTCCATCGGCGCACAGTGAACGCGTGGTGCTGCGGCTGCTCGATAAGCAAGCAGGCCAGTTGCAACTCGATCAGCTGCACATGAACGAGCAGGTCTATGAGACCTACACCAAGGCGCTCAGGACGCCACATGGTATTGTCCTGGTTACGGGCCCCACCGGCTCGGGTAAGACCACTACGCTGTATGCGGGACTTACCCATATCAATGATGCCAGTCGCAATATCCTGACCATTGAAGACCCGATCGAATACCTGTTGCCGGGAATCGGCCAGACCCAGGTGAACACCAAGGTCGATATGACCTTCGCGCGCGGCCTGCGAGCGATACTCCGGCAAGATCCGGATGTGGTGATGGTAGGAGAGATCCGTGATACAGAAACCGCTGAGATTGCGGTTCAGGCAAGTTTGACCGGGCACCTGGTGCTCTCCACACTGCACACCAATACGGCGGTCGGTGCAATTATTCGCCTCCAGGATATGGGCGTCGAGCCGTTCCTGCTGTCCTCCAGTATTATTGCAGTGATGGCACAGCGGCTGGTGCGGGTGCTGTGCGTTAGCTGCAAGGATCCCTATACTGCCAGTTCGGGTGAACTGGCCTTCCTGGACAAGGCAGGAGAGAGCGAGCCTGTCACCTTGTGTCATGCCCGCGGTTGCCATCTTTGCAACAATACCGGTTATCGTGGCCGCACCGGCATCTACGAAATTATCGAGATCGATGACACCCTGCGCGCCATGATTCATGAAGGTGAGGGTGAGCAGTCCATCGTCAAGTACGCGCGCGAGCGTGCGCCTGGCATACTGGATGACGGTCGACGCCGCATTGTTGCGGGTGAAACCACCGTTCAAGAGGTGTTGCGAGTAACTTCTGCGTAGTCATGGGAGCTTATAACTACAAGGCACTCGATGCGACCGGCAAGCTGGTTAAGGGCATCATTGAAGGCGATTCGCAGCGCCAGATTCGCCAGCAACTGCGCTCGCGCCAGCTTAAACCCGTCGAGGTAAGCCAGGCCCATGACAAGGCGTCCGGCGGCGGTGCTAAACAGGGCTTTGCGCTCAACCTGTTCAAGCCGCGCTTGAGCCAGTCCGACCTGGCACTCATTACGCGCCAGATGGCGACCCTGATCCAGGCTAATATTCCGCTCGATGAAGTACTGACCGCCACCTCCCAGCAGGCCCGCAAACCACGCGTCAAGAGCATCATGTTGCAAGTGCGGGCACGCGTCATTGAAGGTCACAGCCTTGCCTACGCGCTCGGCGACTTTCCCCATGTGTTTAACGAAATGTACCGCGCCATGGTCAAGGCCGGTGAGCATGCGGGTTTCCTTGGTACGGTGTTACAGCAACTCGCCGACTACACGGAAAACAGCCAGTACACCCAACAGAAGCTGAAGACCGCGATGATTTATCCGCTGTTCCTGACTATCGTTGCGGTCGCGGTGGTGAGCATATTGATGACCCTGGTGGTGCCGCAGTTGGTCAACCTGTTTAAGCATACCAACCAGGAACTACCCTGGATGACCGAGGTTCTAATCGTGACCAGCGATTTTTTTAGCGCCTATTGGTGGGTCATGTTGATAGCAGTAGTAGCGCTGGTGGTCGGCACGGGCAAGCTGTTGCAGCGCCCGCAGGTGCGGACCGCATGGCATCGGATTTTATTGAAGATCCCGTTTATCTCCGGATTGGTGACTTCACTCGACACGGCGCGCTTTGCGTCTACCCTGAGTATCCTGGTATCCAGCGGGGTACCATTACTCGAGGGATTAAAAATTGCCGGCGCGGTGCTCACCAATACCATTCTGCGCCAGGCCAGCGGTGAGGTCGCGACCCGGGTCCAGGAAGGCGGCAGTTTAAACCGGGCGCTATCCGACACCGGGGTGTTTCCGCCGATGATGGTGCATATGGTCGCCAGCGGCGAAGCCAGCGGTAACCTGGAGAATATGCTGGAACGTTCAGCGAAAAACCAGGAGCGTGAGCTGGAGATGACGCTGGGCAGTATGATGGGAATTTTTACACCGGTGATGGTATTGCTGATGGCGGCTATCGTGGGTGCAATTGTGGTGGCAATCCTGTTGCCAATAATCGAAATGAATAATTTAGTCGTATAGGTTGTTGATCACGATCGGTAACTATAAATACAGAGGTAATCAAATGAAGCGAATTGACCCGCAGCAAAGCGGTTTTAGCCTGGTAGAGATACTTGTCGTGCTGGTCATTATCGGTCTGCTGGTCAGTATCGTGGCACCCAATGTTCTCGAGAAAGCCGATCAGGCACGGGTGCAAAAGGTACAGGCTGATTTCAAGTCGATCGCCACCGCCCTGAAAATCTATCGACTGGATAACTACAATTATCCGACCACCGAGCAGGGTCTTGAAGCCTTGGCGGAACAGCCGGTGATCGACCCGATTCCGCAAAACTGGAAGAAGAACGGCTACCTTGAAGGCTTGCCGTACGATCCCTGGGGACGGCCCTATCTTTACCTGAGCCCGGCGGAATATGGCGATGGCGATTTCGATATTTATAGCCAGGGTGCCGACGGTATCAGCGGTGGTGAGGACCAGAATGCGGACATCGGCAGCTGGGGTGATACCGAGGCAAGCAGTCCCTGATTTGTTAAACCTCTGGCAGCCAGGCATGGCCTACCCGACATCGCAGCGTCCCGCGACCGCGGGATTCTCCATTATTGAACTGCTGGCGGTTTTACTGATCATCGGCCTGGGCGTCGGCCTGGTCAGCTTTCAAATCAGTGATAACAGTGCTTACCAGCTGCGTATCGATGCCAAACAGTTGGCAAACAACGCGGCGCTGCTGACAGAAGAAGCCGTCTTGAGTGGCGAGCAGTGGGGGATTGACCTGTATCTCGAGGTCGATGACCAGGGCAGGGAGCAATACGGCTACCGCTGGCTGCACAAATTACCTGAGCGATGGGAAGTAAAAGCCATCGACAGCATGCAAACCGACAACCTGTTCCACCCGAGCCTTGCGATGGAGCTCGAGCTGGAGGGTGTCGACCAGGAAATCGGCTTCAAGCAGGCGGAGCAGACCCGCAAGGTAGAGAATGTTGCGAGCGGACCCGACGAAACGCCATTGGAGCCGGATATCTGGCTGTTATCGAGCGGTGAGGTGACGCCGTTCCGGTTACGGATTTTGGAGTCGCAGGAGGAGGGTCTCGAGATCGTAATTATCGCTGATCAACTGGGGCGCATTGAATTCCAGGACAATGATGACGAAGACCTTTAGTACTCCAACCACTTTATAACTTAGGATGCAGAGCTTGCCAGATGATTCAAGACAAGACGCCGCCCGCAGATAATGGCCAGCCCTTTTCAAGGGTTGCAACGCCGTATTGGAACATCTGGCAAGCTCCCGTAGGGCGGGCCGATAAGCGGTCACCCGCGGTGTTGCGATTCTTGGCAAGGGCTAGCCATTCCCTGCGAATCGCGCCTAGCGGGCAACCGCTTCTCGGCTCGCTGAATCCTGAGTTATCAAGTGGTTGGAGTACCAGCACTAGGCTGCGCGGGTTTACGCTGATCGAGGTGATGGTGGCGGTATTGATCGTGGGGCTGGCGGTGTCGGCGTTGCTGGTGCAGATCATGAGTTACACGGATAGCGCCAGTTACCTGCGCGAAAAGACCATTGCGCATTGGGTGGCCCTGAACCAGCTCGAGCTGGAACGTATTGCCAACCGACAGACTAATCGCTTGCTCGATAAGGAAAAGACCGGCAAGACAGAGATGGCTAACCGAGAATGGTTTTGGCGCATTACCCCGAAGAAGACCGGTGCCGATGGTTTTATCCAGCTGGACATTGCGGTGTATTTTGAAGAAGACGATACCAACTCGCTGTTGACCCTTACCGGTTATGTCGATGAATTCCACAGAAGGTAACCACGTCGGTTGGCGTCACGCCCAGCTTGGCTTTACGCTGATCGAGGTGCTGTTGGCGATGGCTATCATGGGATTCGTTGCGGTGGTGGCCTATACCGGGCTGAGTACGGCGATTACCGCGGCGGAAGTCAACGAAACCCACGCCACACGCCTGGCTGAGATACAGATCGCGATCACTTTGCTGGAGCGGGATGTCCGGCACACCACGCCGCGGGCGGTTGTGGATGAATATGGTAATGAAAAAGGCGCCCTGCTGGGCGGCGTGTTCGAACAATACCCGTTGCAACTCACTCGAATCGGATGGGACAACCCCCGCAATTTACGGCGCGGTGAGATCCAGCGGGTCCGTTATTATCTGGAAGACGACGAGCTCTGGCGGCAAAGCTGGGCGGTGTTGGACCAGATTAACGAACAGGAAAGCGAGCAACTGGTCATGCTGATCGATGAGGTTGAGGACTTCCGGGTGCGCTTCCTGAGCCGTAAAGCCAGTGGCAGTGGGGTGAGCAATAGTACGGTCTCTGGCGAATGGGTTGAGGAGTGGAATAGCGGCTCTGGCAACCAAATGCCGCAAGCGGTAGAGTTTGTTGTGGATATCGAATCCTTCGGGGAGGTGCGACGTGTTATCGAAATCGTCAGCCCCTGAGCGCGTGATCGCGACGGTTTGCCCGGGGCTCGCGAAACAGCGTGGCGCAGCGCTGATCGTTGCCTTGTTGGTCGCGGCAATCGTGACCCTGTTGGTAACGTCGGTGGCGAGCGATTCACTGGTTACATTCCGGCGCGTTGAAAACCAGCTGTATGGTCAGCAGGCGTATGCGCTGTTGCTGGGCGCCGAAGGCGTGGCGCGCAATGCCCTGCTTGAAGACCTGAAGGAAACTGAAATCGACAGCGATACTGAATTCTGGGCCACCGAAGACCTCGAATACCCGACCGAGTACGGTTCGATTAGCGGTCGCCTGTACGACCTGTCGGGACGGATTAACCTGGCGAATCTGCTGGACCAGCCAACTAAAACCAAACCCTACAGCGCCGACCAGCAACGCTTTATCCGGTTGCTACAGGCGTTGCCCCTGAAGGATCCGGTCGACCAGCATACGGCGGAGCAGTTGGCCAACGCGGTGTTCGATTGGCTGGACCCGGATGACGATGAACGCCCGCAAGGCGGCGCCGAGCGATACTATTATTCGTCTGCCGAGCCGCCCGGTCGCCCGGCGAATCGCATGGTGGGCAGTGTCAGTGAGCTGCTCTGGGTCAAAGGCATGAGGCCTGAAATCTATCATGCGCTAGCGCCCCATCTCAGCATCTGGCCTGCGGCTGGATCGGTGCTGAATATCAACACGGCGAGTCTCGAAGTGTTGCGCAGCCTTAATGCCGATAAGACCCTGCAGCCGATTGCAGAGGGCGATGCGCAGGCAATTATCGAGTACCGCCGGGAAGAGCAGGCGTTTGAAGACCTCGCATTTTTTACTTCGGGACAGTTAGCGGCCCTGGACATCGATACCGAGAATATCAGTTTCAGTAGTACGCATTTTTTGTTAACGTCCCAAACGGTATTTTTATCACGAACCTACAAACTGCGCAGTGTGATTCATCGTGACGGGGACTCGGGCGTGATTAAAGTCGTGGCGCGCAGCCAAAGCCGCTTGTGAATTGCGCAGGTTTCGCGACTCGGCAAACAGGAAATCTGGCGGTGCCGGATTTATCCAGTAGTAATACAAGAGTAACAACGTGACGAATAGTGTTTTTCTAAAACCCGGCAGTGGGCCGGTGTATGAGTGGTTAACGCTCACCGATGATATCCGCAGGCCGGATACTGGCGACCTCGAGCGCCTGGTGCAAGCCTGTGCCGGAGCGACGGTGATCCTGTTGGCGCCAGCGGAGCTGGTGACGGTACGCGAGATTGAGTTTGAAGCCGCGGAGCGCAAGCTGCTGGCGCAGACCATTCGCTACGGTTTGGAAGAGGACATCAATGGTGATGTCGACGAGTTACATTTTGCCATGGGCAAGGTGGCGGACAATCGAGTGCCGGTTGCGGTTATTGGCAGGGATCAATTGGTTGCCTGGCTGGCCCCTTTCACCGAGCAGGGCATTGAAATCGGCGCAGTGATTCCCGAGCAGTTGCTGGTGCCCTGGGCCGACGAGAGTTGGACGCTGCTCGCTGATGACCAGCGCTGCCTGGTCCGGCACGGAGAATATGGGGGGTTTGCCCTGGAGCGTTCGGCTACTCGCCTTGGCCTGCAATTGTTACTCAATGAGGTCGGGCTGGCACCGGCGCGGGTTACGCTCTATGCCGACGCCGCTGACCAGGAATTGCTTGCCGCCGAATTGCCCGAGTTATTGCGCGCCAATGTCGATCAACAGGACCAGGTTTATTGGCAGGCTATTGCCCAAAACTGGCAGCCGGGTGCCGCGATCAATCTGCTGCAGGGTGAGTTTGTGCGCAGTCTGCCGTGGCTGAAATGGTGGCAAGCCTGGCGTATAGCAGCGATCGTCGCGCTGGTTGCGGTAGCGCTGCAACTGGTGGTCAGTTTCGCCCAGGTAAACAAGCTGGAAGACGAAAACCTGGCGCTGCGCGCACAGACTGAAAAGGTCTATCGCCAAGTGGTGCCGCGTGGCAAAATCGTGGACCCTGAGCGCCAGTTACGCCGCAAGGTCGATGCGTTACGCGGCCAAAGCAGTGAGGGATTTACCCGCATGTTCTTTGATGTTGCCAAGGTTATTGCGGCAGCGGACGGCGTGGCATTGCAGTCGATGACCTATAACGACAACCGGGCGGAGATTAACCTGACCCTGCTGGCGGGCAGTTTTCGAGAGATTGAAACTATTCGCACCAACATTGAAAAACAGGATATGAAAGCGGAACTCACGGGTAGTAGTAACGACGGTGGCAAAACCCGGGCCCGACTGAGGGTGAAGGGATGAGTCAGCTGCTGCAACGCTTTAATACCCTGAAACCCCATGAGCAACTGATGTTGGCCGGATGCGCCGCAGTGATTGGGCTATACCTCATTTACGTGATACTTTGGAGTCCACTGCGAGAAAGCCAGGCGAGGCTCAGCCAGCAAAACACGGTTGCCCGGGAAGCGCTGCTGTCGGTGCAGACACTGGCTGCGGAGCATAAGCAGCTCATCGCTGCGGGAGCCTCGGCGAAATCCGGAGGCAGCGGCAATTTGTCGCGCATCGTCGATACCAGCGTCGCGCAAAATAATCTCGCGATGCGGCGGTACCAGCCTTCGTCTGGCGGTGGCGCCCAGGTCAGGTTTGAAAATGTACCCTACAGTAATATGCTGGGCTGGATCTATGAACTGGAATCGGAGCATGGGGTGCTGGTAAAAGACCTGTCGTTTACCAATGGCAACGCCAGCGGGCTGGTGAACGTGTCGATTCGGTTAGACCAGGTTAACTAGGAGGCTGTCGGACTTAGGGTGAATCTACTCGGCTTTGGCTTCCTCGACAACTGCTCCTGCGTTGTTCTACTACCGTGCATCCATGCACAACTGCGTCGCTCTACCTCCTGCATCCATGCAGTCGTGCGGAAAAGCCGCTCACGTAATAGAGGGGGGGTCAGATTTTCCGATTATTCTCGTTAAATAGCGGGCTATTCGCCTCAAATAATCGAAAAATCTGCCTCAAACCGATCTTTCCCTCGCTACGATCACCTAAGTCCGACAGCCTCCTGGAGGGTTAAGGCCAGGACGGTCCGGCGAAAGCATTATTCACGCATATTCGAATGGGCGCATATTTTTTCTATTACTACTACTGGATAATTCCGGGGAAAAGCGTAGATTGTAGAATATATAATATAAATGCCGCAATGTGCGATTTGGTTTCAAAAGTAATTACCATATTTAGCTTGCAGGGCCTGATTGCGTGCGCTTCATCACTGGTTTGATCATTCGGCTTACGATACATCCGGCTCATCGCAAAATGATGTTAGACGCAACTAAAGTGTGCTAGTTTAGGTGTCTAGGGGTTATTACTTATGTTTTCTAGCGTCACAACTCATAATATTGATGTCTCGTTTCTGTTAGATGTCGCAAAAAAGAAGTTCGTTCTGGGCCACAAAACCATGGAGCTAATGGCTGAGGCGCGCTCAGAAAAGCAGCGTTTCGCGGTCGCACTGGTGGTGTTAATGGAAGTGGAGGAATCGCTTCGATTCTGCGGCATGAGTGAACAGGAAGTCGGTTTCATCCAGAAATATCACCGATTAATACAGACGTTCCTGGATCGACTGCGCAGCGAGCAACTCTCCAGCAATGCGGCTATCGGCCAGGGCTTCGCGTTAGGCCAGCCGTCCCTGGGCACCGCTTAGTCTATCCCGCAGTAGATTAACCCTAAGGCCGACAGCCTCCTAATTATTCGTGTACCAGGATTTTTCCCACGCCAGCAATACCTTTTCCGGATAAACCGTCTTGCCCAGCGAGCCGTTGTAGCGTGCCAGCGCATCCACCAGGTCACCTTTACTTCTCTCCAGGTAGTACTTAAGAATGGTGCAGCCGTAGCGCAGGTTGGTGTCCATATCAGTCAGGTTGTCATCGGCGCGGCCAATTTCGTTCTTCCAGAATGGCATGACCTGCATCAGGCCCTGGGCGCCAACCCGCGATATCGCATAGCGATTAAAATGGCTCTCTATCTGGATCACCGACAACACCAGTTCGGGCTTCAGTTCTGCGTGGGTAGCCTGGCGGTGCACGGCTTTCAACAGGTGCAGGCGGTATTTGTTATCGGGGATGAAACGTTCCAGCCGGGCTGACATATCCACCAGCCAGACCTGTGCGTCAAAGTGGTCCTCAAAGCTGTCGGCTTCCATGGCCGCTACCTTAAGGAGTGCCCGAAGCTCTTCATCCACCTGGGTGGCGCGGGCGGGGATGGCGAAAACCAGGAGAATCAGTACCCAGTAGCCAATGTGTGGCGCTATTTTTGGTCGCGTATGCATACCATAGAGTGTAGTCAATTTTTCTGGTCGGTGCAGCACATGCCGTGAAAGCTGTGACGAATGTCCGGCTCAAGGAACACCGGGTTTCACTTGCACGTGCTATGTAACATTCGCCGGACCAGTGGTAAAGTAACGGCCCATAACCTGGATTCCACAATTGACCGCTCGTGATTTACGTAGAATGTTGATATGTATGTTAATAGTTTAAATATCCCAATCACCCTTTATGTGAATTGATGTCCGCTAAAGGGTTTTACAAAAAATCTCAGCGCACCATGCCGCGTTATCGCTCTTGCCAATGGAATGGCCATTACCTGCGAGCGATGCCTTGCCTGGTACGCTGAAATTTCCCGTAAATGCCCTCTCCAACTGCGGATTCCAGGTTTAACCTACCCACCAGTAACCGAATTAACAATGAGCAAGAAAGCAAAGACAGCGATTACCCCCACCCGGGCGGAAGACTTTCCGACCTGGTACCAGGAAGTTATAAAGGCTGCCGA
>CAXMOT010000109.1:0-26598 GCA_964195105.1 uncultured Gemmatimonadales bacterium
CGCGCCACCGAGGGGTTCTTCGATAATCTGGTCGGCGATGCCCAGGCCCTGCACCCGATCTGCAGTGATACCCATAGCAACCGCCGCATCCGACGCCTTCTCCGCACTGCGCCACAAAATAGACGCGCAGCCTTCCGGGGAAATCACGGAATAGGTTGAATATTGCAACATCACCAATTCGTCGCAGACGCCAATTGCCAGGGCGCCACCGGAACCGCCTTCACCAATAACCGTGGAGATGATCGGCGTTTTCAGTTGCGACATATAGGCCAGGTTATGGGCGATAGCTTCACTCTGCCCGCGCTCTTCGGCGCCGATGCCGGGATAAGCCCCGGGAGTATCGATAAACGTAAAAATCGGCATCTTGAAACGCTCGGCCAGCCCCATCAGCCGACAAGCCTTGCGATAGCCCTCCGGGCGGGGCATACCAAAATTACGCTTAACCTTTTCTTTTACGTCGCGGCCCTTCTGGTGGCCAATAACCATCACCGGCAAATCGCCCAGCCGGGCAAGCCCGCCTACAATCGCGCTGTCATCGGCATAGTGGCGATCGCCGTGCAACTCGTCAAAATCGCTGAAAACTGTCTTGATGTAATTAAGGGTATAGGGGCGCTGCGGATGACGCGCAAGCTGTGCTTTCTGCCAAATGCTCAGGTTGGAGAAAATACTAGTGGTCAGCTCGGCACTTTTCCCTTCAAGCCGGGATATCTCCTCGGAAATATTGATATCGTTATCAGTGCCCAGCAGCCGTAATTCTTCGATCCTGACCTGGAGTTCGGCAATGGGTTGCTCAAAATCCAAATAATTGGTATTCATTAATTATTGTTCCAGTCTGTATTGGCGAGGCCATGATATGCGACCCCGGCAGAGCCTTTATGGTATTGATATTTACGTGCAATAACAACCGCTTCGAGCGCCAATGCGCTTCCAGGCGTCGGTCGGGCTCAGGATCAATAGCGTAACTGCACCCGCCGCGCGCCGAAATGTTCGCGCAGGTTGTGGATCAGGTCATCGCTCGGACTGATCCGCCAATCCTGGCTAAACAGTAGCCGCCCCCTGGCCTGGGCGTTACTGTATTCCACCACCAGCGCGCACCCGTCACCCTGGAACGGCTGGATAATTTTCTCCAGGTCCGCCACGAATGAGCCCTCGAGCTCCCCCGCTTCGACCCGCAGCAACAACTCATTAGCAAAATGGGAGCGAGCCGTCACCATATCCATGACGCGCTTGGCGCGTACTTTTAGCGCACCGGAGTAATCATCATTGGCGATTCCGCCCTCAACCACCAGTATGGTGTCCTTTACCAGCAACTCCCGGTATCGATCATAGGTCTCGGCAAACACGGACACTTCAACCCGTGCACTGCGGTCATCCAGGGTCACGAAGGCGATGGTGTCGCCGCGCTTGGACTTCATCGTCCGCAGGCCGACTACCAGCCCGGCGACCCATTGATCCTTGTCGCCCGGTTTCAGTGCCACCAGGGGGTCCCGGGCAATCTTGCGCAATTCACGCTCATACTCATCAATCGGGTGGCCGCGCAGATATAGCCCCAGGGTTTCCTTTTCCGATTGCAAGCGAACCTTCTCCGACCAGGGCCTGACATTCACATACTCAATATAGGGATCTCCCTGCTGCGGGGTATTCGCTGCGCCGGGCAATGTACCAAACAAATCGGTCATGCCGGCCGAGCGGTTGTGAGCGTGCTGCCCTGCCGCCTTGATCGCCTCATCCAGGGCCCGCAACATAATCGCCCGGTGCGGCCCGATATGATCCAGCGCCCCGGCGCGAATAAGCGCCTCGAGCGCGCGCCGATTAACCTTGCGCAAATCGACACGGACGCAAAAATCGAACAGGTCGGTGAATTGACCACCCTCCTCGCGGGCCGCAATGACCGCGTCGACGGGGCCCTCGCCCAACCCCTTGATAGCGCCGAGGCCATACACAACCTCGCCCTCGGGATTGACCACAAAACGGTATTGGCCGCGATTAACATCCGGCAATACCAGCGACAAACCCAGTTGCCGACAGTCTTCCACTAGAATCACGACCTTGTCGGTATTTTGCATATCCGCAGACATAACCGCCGCCATAAAATGGCCCGGATAGTGGCACTTTAACCAGGCGGTTTGATAGGACAGCAGTGCGTACGCCGCGGAGTGGGACTTGTTGAAGCCATACCCGGCAAACTTTTCCATCAGGTCGAAAACCAACCCCGCTACCTGCTCGGGGATCTCGTTATTCCTGGCGCCCTCGGAAAATATCTGGCGTTGCTTGGCCATCTCTTCGGCCTTTTTCTTACCCATTGCGCGGCGCAGCATATCCGCCTGGCCCAACGAGTACTTCGCCAGTACCTGGGCAATCTTCATCACCTGTTCCTGGTACAGAATCACACCATAGGTATTATCCAACACCTCTTCCAGGGCAGTATGCAGGTACTCCACCTTGGCCCGGCCGTGCTTGCGATTAATAAAATCGTCCACCATGCCCGACTGTAGCGGTCCGGGCCGGAATAGCGCCACCAGGGCGGTGACATCCTCGAAACTGCTGGGCAACAGGCGCCGAATCAGGTCTTTCATGCCGCGCGATTCAAGCTGGAAAATGGCGGTGGTCTCGCCACTCTGCAACAGGCGGTATACCGGCTCTTCCTCCAGGTCGATGGCCGTAATATCAAGCGCCGGCTCGTCGTTCTGCGCGCGCACGGCATTGACGGATTTAACCGCCCAATCAATGATGGTCAGGGTTCGCAGGCCAAGAAAGTCAAACTTGACCAGCCCGGCCTGCTCGACATCGTCCTTATCAAACTGGGTAACCAGGTTGGCACCGGTTTCGTCGCAGTACAGCGGACAAAAATCGGTCAATTTCGTCGGCGCGATCACGACGCCACCGGCGTGCTTACCGACGTTACGGGTAACGCCCTCAAGCTTGAGCGCCATCTCCCATATTTCTGCAACCTCTTCATTTTGCTGGACAAAATCAGCCAGCATCGGCTCCTGCTCTACCGCTTTCTCGAGCGTCATCCCCACTTCAAAGGGGATCATCTTGGAGAGTTTATCGGCCAGCCCGTAGGGTTTTCCCTGCACCCGCGCCACATCGCGCACTACCGCCTTGGCCGCCATGGTACCGAAGGTGATGATCTGGGAAACGGCCTGCCGACCGTAAGTGTTGGCCACATAATCAATCACCGCGTCGCGGCCATCCATGCAAAAGTCGATATCGAAATCCGGCATGGATACCCGCTCGGGATTCAGGAATCGCTCGAACAGCAAGTCGTGGGTGATCGGGTCCAGGTCTGTAATCTTGAGCGAATAGGCGACCAGCGAGCCTGCCCCTGAACCCCGCCCCGGACCCACCGGAACCCCGTTTTCCCTGGCCCAGCGGATAAAATCCATCACGATCAGGAAGTAGCCCGGAAAGCCCATCTGGTTGATGATATCCAACTCAAAGGTGAGACGATCCAGGTATACCAGGCACTGCGCCTGATACGTTTCCGCCGCCGGGTCGAGCAATTCCTCCATCCGTTCCCGTAACCCGGTTTCGGACAACTCGCGAAAATAGGTTTCAATTGTCATACCTTCCGGAACCGGATAGTTGGGCAGATAGTTCTTACCCATCTCGACGTCCACGCTACAACGCCGGGCGATCTCAACCGTGTTCTCAAGCGCTTCCGGCAAGTCAGCAAACAGCGCTTGCATTTCTTCCCCGGACTTCAGGTACTGGTGCTCGGTGTAGAGTCGTGCCCGGCGGGGGTCGTCCAGGGTGCGCCCCTCATGGATACAGACTCGCGCCTCATGGGCTTCGAAATCCGCAGGACTCATAAATTGCACGTCATTGGTTGCAACGATCGGCAGGTCGAATTCCAGACTCAGGGCGACAGCATGATTGTTGTACAGCACTTCGCCTTCACGACCGGTGCGCTGCAATTCAATGTAGAAACGTTCGGGAAAAATGCTGCACCATGCCGCGAGGCATTCCCTGGCCCGCGGCAGGTCATCGGCGAGCAAAGCCTGGCCGACATCGCCCTCACGAGCGCCGGACAACGCGATCAGCCCGGCATTGTGATGCTCCAGCCATTCAAAGGCAACGATCGCCTTGCCCAAGTGCTGGCCTTCGAGATGCGCCCTGGAAAGGAGTTGAATCAGGTTTTGGTAACCCGCATTGTTCTGTGCCAACAAGGTAATACGATACGGCTTGCCGGCGCCACCCGGATTGTCCAACCAGATGTCGGCACCGATGATTGGCTTGACGCCTGCGGACTGGGCCGCCTTGTAGAATTTAATCAGGGCGAACAGGTTGGATTGGTCGGTAACGGCGACCGCCGGCATACCCATTTCCGCGACTTTTTTCAGCAGCGACTTAACCCGCAGCAGGCCATTTAGCAGCGAGAATTCGGTGTGTGTGCGCAGGTGGATATACTGTGAGCTCATGTTAGTACTCTATCAACTTGATAATTACGGCTTCAGTTGGCGTGTCAGCGTTCATGGCAAGGCGCGCCTCGCCGGGAATGGCCACTCCCTTGCCAAGAGGGCGCAACGCAGTCCATGGGCGCTGACACGCCAACCCGTAGGGCGCTGCCGTGGTGTCCCGCCACAGCGTTACAGCGCTTGCAAAGGGGGCAACCATTCCCTGCACGCTGCGCCTTGTTGCGAAACACCACGGCAACGCTGTATTCGCAATTATCAAGTTGACAGAGTACCAGTCCGGATTACTACCGCGTCGGTTGGTCAGGCGCTTAATGGTGTGGTGTCAGCTTAAAACAGGGTTTGGATCATACCATGCCTGGTTGCTCGGGCGGACACATACCCAGCAGTTCGCGCACCGGTTTGAACGAGCGGCGATGAATAACCGTAGGACCCAATTCACGCAGTGCGCTGATATGCGCCGCAGTCGGGTAGCCCTTGTGTCCGGCCAACCCATAGCCGGGATAACGGCGATCCATTTCAACCATCTCATGGTCACGGGCGACTTTCGCCAGGATAGAGGCGGCACTGATTTCGGCAATCTTGGTGTCGCCTTTGATAATCGCTTCCGACGTACAGCTCAATACGGGGCAGCGATTGCCATCGACCAGCACATGGTCGGGCGCTATCTGCAGCCCCGCGACCGCCCGCTGCATCGCCAGCAAGCTGGCCTGCAGGATATTGATACTATCGATTTCCTCAACCTCTGCACGCCCGAGGCACCAGGCCAGGGCGCGCTCTTCGATAAGTTCTACCAGGGCTTCGCGGCGCCGTTCGGACAATATTTTTGAATCCGCCAGGCCGGCAATCGGCCGCGCCGGATCAAGTATTACTGCCGCGGCAACGACGGGGCCGGCCAACGGGCCTCGACCCACTTCGTCCACGCCCGCGACCAGTCGGGCTCGTGCAGCACTCACTGCGGTGGCCCGCCCGGCCCGGCAACCAGATCCAGCACCGCCTGCGCCGCTGTCACACTCGCGTCCTGGCGTAACGCGCGATGAATCTCCGCAAACGACTCTTGTAGCTGGCTGGTTAACTCGGGTTCCTCGAGGTAGCGCAGCAACGCCTGCGCCAAATTTTCAGGAGTCGCATCCTGTTGGATAATCTCAGGCACCAACTCCCGTCCGGCTAGCAGGTTGGGTAGCGCAATATAGTCAATTTTCACTAACCTGCGCGCGATCCGGAAGGTCAGGTTGGCCATTTTATAGGCCACCACCATCGGGCGCTTCACCAGGCTGACTTCCAGGGTCGCCGTGCCGGACGCAGACAGGATGACGTCCGACGCCGCCATCACATCCCGTGCCTGCCTGGTTACTATTTGCACATCGGCAATCCCGGCCGCAGCGACCGCATCCGCGATAATCGCCGCCCCCGCATCGGTCGCCGCTGCAACGACGATTTTGCCATTGTTAATTTTGGTTCGGCACAGGTCTGCCGCTTGCAGGAATGTCGGGGCCAGGCGCCTGGCCTCGCTCTGGCGGCTTCCGGGCAGCAATCCTATTACCCGGTCCTGCGGATCCAGGTTCAGCTTGTCGCGCGCCGGCTGCCGGGGAGTGTCCATAGCGATTGCATCCGCCAGCGGGTGACCGACAAAGGTTACCGGGACATCATGCTGCGCAAAAAACTGCCGCTCGAAGGGAAACAACACCAGCATCAGGTCGATACCCGCACTGATGTGCTTGGCGCGCCCCTGGCGCCAGGCCCATATCTGTGGCCCCACATAATGCACGGTTTTGATACCGGCCCGTTTGAGTTGCTTTTCCAGCCCGAGGGTAAAATCCGGGGCGTCGATACCAATAAACACGTCCGGCGGATTAGCGATAAAGTGCTTTCGCAAGTTGCGCCGCACTTTCAGCAGTTCAAACAGGCGTCCCAGCACTTCGACCAGGCCCATCACCGCCAGCCGCTCCATCGGCACGTGACTGGTGAAGCCCTCCGCAATCATCAGTGGGCCACCAATACCTTCAAAGACGGCGTCCGGGTGACGCTGCTTGATCGCAGCGATTAATCCCGCGCCCAGCAAATCACCGGAGGATTCTCCGGCCACAATTCCGACACGAAGGGGTTTGGATATAGTCATTGCTCGATGCGATGGCAGTAGATTGAGTTTTGCGCGCTAGCGCACGATGCCGCGGGTGGATGCTTCAATCGATTCAGCAAAGACCTGCAGTTCCGGCACCAGGGGATCCAGTTCACGTATGGCATTGAGTGCCTCCTGTACTGTCAGGCCCTGGCGGAACACGATACGATAAGCCTGTTGCAGTGCCTTGATCGATTCCCTGGCAAAGCCGCGTCGCCGCAAACCTTCCAGATTGAGGCCATGAACCTCGGCGCTGTTACCGCTGACGATGACATACGCGGGCACATCCTTCAGGACCACGCTCGACACGCCGCAAATGCTATGGGCGCCGATTCTGCAGTACTGGTGCACACCGGTCATGCCGCCCAATACCGCGAAGTCATCGACCTGGGCATGCCCGGCGATCGCCACATTGTTGGCAATCGTGGTGTCATTCCCGAGTATCACATCATGCGCGATATGCACATTCACCATGAGCAGGTTATTGTTGCCGAGGCGGGTGATTCCCTGGTCCTGGACTGTACCCCGGTGCAGGGTGCAGGATTCCCGAATGATATTATTATCGCCAATCACCAACTCGGTCGGCTCGCCAGCATACTTCTTATCCTGGCAATCTTCACCGATGCTGGCGAATTGGTAGATATGATTATTTTTGCCAATGCGGGTTGGACCCTTAACCACGACGTGCGGCCCGATTACGGTGCCCTCGTCGATTTCAACACCAGGCCCGATGAAGGACCAGGGGCCGATCGTCACGTTCGAGGCAAGTTGGGCCCCGGCGTCGACAATAGCTGAAGGGTGAATCAATACTGCTTTTCCCGCACTGCACACAGGATCTCGCCCGAGCAAACCAGTTCCCCGTCGACCTGTGCCTTACATGCGAATTTCCAGATACCCCTTTTCTCGGTGATCACACTGGCCTCAAGCATGAGTCGATCACCCGGCTGCACCGGTCGCTTGAAACGCAGCTTCTCTGCGCCGACAAAATAATATATCGTTCCGTCTTCAGGCTTCGAACCCATCGTGACGAAGCCCAGGATACCTGCTGCCTGCGCCATCGCTTCGATAATCAACACGCCCGGCATGACCGGGAAATCGGGGAAATGACCGTTAAAGAACTCTTCGTTTATCGTCACATTCTTGTAGGCAACGATCGACTTTCCTTCCTCCAGCGATTCAACCCGATCTACCAACAGAAATGGATATCGATGCGGTAGATACTCTTTGATTTCACTGATTTTCATCATACTTGGTCGCCTTAATTCTTATTACCGGTGGTTTTTATTCTTTACCCGAATCAGCATATCCTGAATACGCCGATTCGATCACAGCATCATGCGGCCCCGGTTACCGGCGAGGCAATCGCACACCCCAGACATTATGGGCCAGTCTCGAGCAGTTCGCAATTAGCGGCAGGTTTTCAGTCGCAACTGGTCACCCAAGCCTGCTCTGGACTAACGCGTGTCGCCGGAATCAACTGCGCTACCGGGGACGTCTACAAGACGCTATTTTGCCAGGTTGAGTTGCTCTGTGACTTTTCGGGTAATGTCATAATCAGGACTGACATAAATCGCCGACTTTCGCTCCAGAATCACGGTGTAGGTGCCTTGCTCGATAATGGTTTCGATAGCCTGCTGTAATTTCGGGCTGAGCTCGGCCATTAATTCCTGCTGGCTGGTGGACTGCGCCTTTTGTAACTTCTGCGCCAGGAATTGGTAGTCTACCGCCTTATCTTCAATTTGCTTGCCAAGGTTCTTCTTCTCGGATTCGCTCATTACCGCGGCATCCTGTTCGATTTTAACCTGCAGCTTTTGAATCTCCACGCCCAGGTCCTTGATCTCTTTCTGGTCGGGGGCGTACTGTTTTTTGAGCTCCGCAATTCGTTCCTTGGCATGCTCAGACCCCAATATAGCGGCCTGCACATCGATGACGGCGACGTTCACTTCCGCCAGCGCTGCCTGAGCACCTACTAAAGCCGTCACAAGCAACACATAAATAAACTTCTTCACACTAATTCCCCTTTTACTTCACTGATGAATGGATAATAACTGATTACTGGATGAACACTAGAAAGTTTTACCGAAAGAAAACTGGAAGGATTCTGTTTCCTCAAAGCCTTCGGCGCCAAACGCTTCCGAAATACTGAACGTGAGTGGCCCGAAACCGGACAGCCAGCTGGCGCCCAGGCCAACCGAATAGCGAATCTCGGACACATCGAAATCACTACAGTTATCACTTACACTGGGGCACTCTGTATTAAAGACGTTGCCGGCATCGACAAACAACATGGTCTGGACACTGCGGGTATCCTCCAGAAACGGCATCGGGAAGATCAACTCGAGGCTACCACTAATCAGGGTATTACCACCAAAGGGATCCGGGTCATTTACGAATAAATCCGATCTACAGCCAGAACCCGGACCGTCATCATTGACCCCGTCACATATTTTGGGCGTACTGCGCGGCCCGAGGGTATTGTTCTTGAAGCCACGAATAGAGTCTATGCCGCCGGCAAAATAGTGCTTGTAAAACGGCAGCGAAGACGTGTCGCCGTAGGCATCCCCGTAGCCTAACTCAGTGCGCACGCGCAACGTAAACAGGCGGGTCAACGGGAAATAGACCTGGCCATTATAGCTCAGCTTGTAATAACCCAGGTCACTTCCCGGCACGGCGACTTCCAGCGCCAGGCTCTGCTGCGAGCCACGGGTCGCAAACACACCGCGATTCAGGCGCGATTGACGCCAGCTAAAGGTCGCAATAAATTCGTCGTATACCGAACCTTCATTCGCTACGAATTCACTAATCTCCTCCACCGCGAGGAAACCAGCGGTCAGGTCGGTATTCTCATAATTAAAGTTAACCGATATGTTTTGGGTCTCGGAGATGGGATAACCAAAGGTCACACCGGCGCCGTACGAATCGGTAATAAAACTGGATACGTCGTCTTCATCAAAATTCAGCTTGCGGAAAAACACGTTAAAGCCGCGCTGCACACCATCCACTGTGTAGTAGGGATTCAAATAACCGACATTATAGGATTCACGGAAATCACTCCGGCTGGCACCAAAGGATACCCGCTTGCCGGTGCCCATGAAGTTATTCTGGCTGATGCCCGCACCGAGAATCAGGCCCGAGCTCTGGGCATACCCCAGACTTGCGCTGATGCTGCCCGAGGGCTGCTCTTCAACCGAGTATTCCACATCGATCTGGTCATCACTACCAGCAACCTGGGGCGTTTCAACATTAACTTCCTTAAAAAACCCGAGGCGTTGCAAGCGCAGTTTTGAATGCTCGATGTTCTGGTTGGAGGCCCAGGCGGATTCCATCTGGCGCATTTCCCGGCGCAACACTTCGTCGATGGTTTTGGAATTACCCTGGAACGTTACCCGCCGCACATAGGCACGCTTACCCGGATCAACGGCGACGGTGATATCAACCGTATTGTCCTCCTCGTTAATCTCGGGTATCGCGTTCACATTAGCGAAGGTATAGCCCTCGTTACCCAGCCGATTGGTAATGGCTTCGGTAGTACTGGTCAGTTTCTGGTTGGAGAATATCTGGCCTTCCCTGAAGTACAGGAATCTCTTTAACAGCAGTTCGGGTATGACCAGGTCGCCAGAAAACGAAATTTCCCCGATCTTGAACCGCTGACCCTCAACGATATTGACGGTGATATAAACGCTTTCCTTATCGGGCGTAATGGAAACCTGGGTAGACTCAATATTAAAGTTGATATAGCCATTATCCATATATTCCGAACTGAGCCGCTCCAGGTCACCGGACAACTTCTCTCGGGAATATTTGTCATCACTGCGCCAGAATAACAGCCTGTTGGTGGGGCGTAATTCAAATAAATCCAACAGGTCTTTATCACTATAAATGGTGTTGCCGACGATCGTGATCTGCTTGATCTTGGACGGCGCACCTTCGGTGATATTGATCGATAACGACACCCGGTTGCGCGGCTGAATTTCGACATCCGTCTCAACTTCAACCCCATAACGCCCCTGGGATATATATTGGCGCGACAATTCCTGCTTCAAACCTTCCAGGGTCGCGCGCTTGAAAATCTCTCCCTCGCTCAATCCGGAACCCTTCAAACCTTCTAACAGATCTTCGGTCTTAATCGCCTTGTTACCATCGATCTCAATACCGCTTATCGACGGCCGTTCGGCAACGGTTACTACCAACACACTGCCATCGCGACCGATCTGGATGTCGTCAAAAAAGCCGGTTTTGAACAGCCGCTGGGTCGCTGCAACAATTGTCGTGCTGTCGATACGGTCGCCAATACTGATCGGGAACGCCTGAAATAACGTACCTGCTGAAACCCGCTGCAGGCCATCCAGGCGAATATCCTCGACCACAAACGGGTCGGTTGATGCAGCACTAACAGGCAGTATGATGGAGAAAAACAGACAGCCAAGGAGGAGAAAACTTCTTATCATATTTTTTTTAATATCGCTTTTGCATTTCTGGCCTGGATCATAACCGCACCAGGTCGTTGTATAGCGCCAATAACATCAGGGCAGCAATCAAACTTAAACCGATTCTAAGACCGAACATCTGCACGCGCTCCGACACCGGTTTGCCCCGCACCAATTCGACCAGGTAATACATTAAATGGCCACCATCGAGCACCGGAATCGGCAAAATATTAATGATCCCGAGGCTGATGCTCAAATAAGCAAGGAAACTCAGGAACGACTGAAACCCCTGGTCAACCGAAGCCCCCGCAACTTTAGCAATGGTGATGGGCCCACTCAAGTTTTTAATGGAAATAAGCCCCAGCAGCATCTTCTTTAACGACGCCAACGTAAGGACCGACATGCTCCAGGTCTTTTCCAGTGCCGGCTGCCAGGCCGAAATCACCGTATAATTGAGTTCCCGGCGCATTTCCTCGGGCCATTCTACCGGTGTTGCAGCAACACCCAGGTAACCAACCACACTGCCATCCTCAAGCTGCTTGGCGGAGGGAACGGCTATCAGACCATTAATCTGTCCATCGCGTTCAACTTCAAGGCGAATTTTTTTATCCGGGCGCGGCTGGATAATGTCTACCAGGTCCTGCCAGGCGGAAATAGGCATACCATCCGCCGTAACCACAAGATCATTCGGCTGGAGTCCGGCAATCTCCGCGGCGCCACCACTCACAACCTGGCCAATACGCGCCGGGACGTGGGGTGACCAGGGTTTGATTCCCAGGGAACTGAGCGGGTCGGGCTGCTCTACATCGGTAAGCCAGAGCTGCACCTGCAACTGGTGACGATACTCACTCAGCGAACCGACTGGCCGGGTTGTTATTTCTACCGTGCCCGTCTCACCAATGTAGCCCAATAACTTCAAGTGCACTGCTTGCCAGGTTTGGGTTTCCACTCCATCGATCGAGACGATTTCATTGCCACTGCGAAGCTCGGCCTGGGCTGCCAGGGAGTCCGGTTGCACATCACCAATCACCGGCACAACAGTAGAAACGCCGATGACAAAAAACAACCAGTACGCGAGGATGGCAAACAGGAAATTCGCTGCAGGCCCCGCCACGACGACAGCGATCCGCTGCCCCACCGGCTTGCGGTTGAAAGCGAGTCCCATTTCGCTGGCCGCGACCGGCCCTTCGCGCTCGTCGAGCATTTTCACGTAACCGCCCAACGGAATTGCAGCAATGACAAACTCGGTACCCAGTTTGTCAACGCGGCGCCAAAGGGGCTTGCCGAAACCGACGGAAAATCGCAACACCTTGACGCCACAGCGGCGCGCCACCCAGAAGTGGCCAAATTCATGGACCGTGACCAACAGGCCCAGGGTCACAATCATTGCGAGGATAATCTGGATAATGCTCATGACAGGATTGCCCGTGGTTCGGCACTGGCGGAAATCGCCTGTTCGGCGAGCTGGCGTGCCTGCTGGTCTTCTTCCAACACAATGGCCACGCTGTCTGCCGGCCTCACGGTGCAGGACTGCATGACGCGATCCACCACTTCCGCAATCGCAAGATAGGAAATACGGCCTGCCAAAAATGCCGCAACCGCGATTTCATTGGCCGCATTCAGCGTCGCGGTTGCCGTCCCGCCAGCGGCCATAGCCTCCTCGGCAAGGCGTACACAGGGAAACCTGGCCGGATCCAACGGCTCAAACTCAAGACGTCCGATACTAGCCAAATCGAGCGAGGCGACGCCCGATGCGATGCGCTCGGGCCAACCCAGGCCATAGGCAATGGGCGTGCGCATGTCGGGGTTACCCATCTGCGCCAGCATGGATCCGTCGCTGTACTCAACAAGGGAGTGCACAATACTTTGCGGGTGAATCAATATATCTACGTTATCCTGGGTGGTATCGAACAGCCAGCAGGCCTCAATCAACTCCAGGCCTTTATTCATCATGGTTGCCGAATCTACGGAAATCTTTGCGCCCATCGCCCAATTGGGATGCGCGCACGCTTGCGCCGGCGTAACCTCGGCGAGTTGCTCCATATCCACAGTGCGGAACGGGCCGCCTGACGCGGTCAATATTATTCGGTTGACCCCGGCACGGGTTTTTTGTGCAGTATTGGCGGCAGGCAGGCACTGGTAGATGGCATTATGCTCACTGTCTATCGGCAGTAATTCGGCACCGGCGTCCGCCACCGCCTGCATGAACAATTTGCCGGTCATCACCAGCGCTTCCTTATTAGCCAGCAGCACGCGCTTGCCCGCATTAACCGCCGCCAGGGTCGGCAACAGGCCGGCAGCGCCAACGATAGCGGCCATCACATAATCAACCTCGGTAGCGCGCGCAACATCCTGCAACGCTTCGATGCCACACAGCACCTCGGTAGTTACGGGCTCGGCAGCTAATTGTTCCCGCAGGGTTCGAGCAGCGGCTTCATCCTGCAGCACCGCATAGACCGGCTGGTGCTCAAGTACCTGCTGGCGTAACAGCTCGACATTGCGGTTCGCAGTCAAGGCGAACACAGCATAGGCATCCGGATGCCGCGCGATGACATCCAGGGTGTTCACGCCAATCGACCCTGTCGCACCGAGTATCGTTACGTTCTTGCATAAACTGCTCATAGGTTCATCTGGATTACCATCAGGGTGAAAAACGGCAGCGCCGCAATCACACTATCAAGCCGGTCGAGCACCCCGCCATGGCCGGGCAGCAACTGACTGCTATCCTTAACACCTGCGTAGCGCTTGAACATACTTTCGGTTAGGTCACCGATAACGGAAATCGTTGCCGTCAACAAACCCAACGCGCCAAACCACACCCAATGCAGCAGATTGCCAGGTTCCAGAATCCCGAAAATTGCAGCAAATAGCCAGGTCACGCTTAATGCCGCCGCCACACCGCCGTAGACGCCCGCCCAGGTTTTCCCGGGGCTGACATGCGCTGCCAACTTTCGATCACCCCATGCACGGCCACTGAAATAGGCACCGATATCGGCAACCCAAACGCTAAATAACAATAACAGAATCAGGTAGGTACCAACGGCCATATCTGAGAGCATATTGATCGCCAGCCATGCTGGCGCCAACATCACCAGGCCCATGACCGCTCGTATGCTGCGCAATCGCCAGTAGCGGGTCGAATCCGGGTAACCAACGACCAGCACGATATTGATGAGCCAGACCGGCAGTGCGAGCCACAGCAACCAGAGTTTCAGGGAATGCGGCAACAGGTAAATAGCCGCGAGGATAATAGCCAAAACCGCGGCATAGGCCCAACGTTGCAGCCCTTCCAGGCCCGCCAGGCGCGCCCATTCCCAGGCGCTGGCACAGATGATAATTCCCATAAAGATCGCAAACGGCAGAGGGGGTAGCCAGATAATACCTGCGAGCGCCGTGGGCGCCAGTACCAGTGCTGTAATAATTCGTTGTTTCAGCAAGTTACACCCCGACTACCCTGACCGCTACTCATCAGGACTTATTACTGGTATGACCGAAGCGTCGTTCACGCTGGCCGTATTCATGGAGCGCCGCAGCGAACTCGTCTTTGCCGAAATCCGGCCAATATACATCGGTAAAGTAAAGCTCCGTATAGGCCATCTGCCATAACAGAAAATTGCTGATGCGGTGTTCTCCACCGGTGCGAATACACAGGTCCGGCGCTGGCATTTCACCAATACAGACCCTTTGCTGCACCAATTCCGGGCTAATATCCGCTGGTTTGATATCTCCGGCGACCGCCGCCTCGGCCAATTGTCGAGCCGCCTGCGCTATATCCCATTGGCCGCCATAATCGGCGGCGATTACCACTGTGCAGCGATCATTTCCGGCCGTGAGTTGCTCAGCCTCTTGCATGTGTTCCTGGATCGCGGCACTGAAACGCTGACGATTGCCAATAATGCGCACCCGAATACCATTCTCATTCAATTTCGCGACTTCCCGCTTGAGGGCGCTGAGGAACAGGCTCATAAGGGAGCTGACTTCGTCTTCCGGACGCCGCCAGTTTTCACTACTGAACGCAAACAAGGTGAGGATCGCAACGCCGGAATCAGCGCAACACTGCATGACCGTGCGCACCGATTCCAGGCCGGCCTTGTGTCCCGCCGCTCCAGGCAGGAGACGTTTGCGCGCCCAGCGGTTATTCCCATCCATAATAATGGCCACATGCCGAGGCACCTTAACCGGGAGGAGGTCCGCATTGGGTTGATCTTGAACGGCTTTTTTACTGCGCATTAGTTGCCTAAGGTAAAAATTTCTTACTCGAATTAAGCACTAAACCCAGGCAGAACCTGGGTTTAGTGGGAACAATACTCTACTCGATCTACAGCTGTCCTGTCCGGTTAATTCGCATAATCTCAGAGTCTGCAGGACACTATATCTCCAGCAAATCAACTTCCTTCTGTTTAAGCAGGCTATCTATTTCAGCCACGAAACGATCAGTGATTTTTTGGATATCATCGGCGGCCTTACGCTCATCGTCCTCGCTGATGTCCTTTTCCTTCAACAAATCCTTCAGGCTGGCATTCGCGTCGCGGCGAATATTGCGCACCGATACGCGGGCGTTTTCCGTCTCTGTACGAGCCTGGCGAATAAAATCCTTGCGCGTTTCCTCGGTAAGCATAGGCATCGGCACACGAATGATCTCGCCTGAGGTCACCGGATTGAGGCCCAGGTCGGACTTCATGATCGCCTTTTCAATTTCCGGTACCAGCGGCTTTTCCCAAGGCGTAATGGCGAGGGTCCGGCCATCTTCAACACTGATATTACCAACCTGGCTAATCGGCACGTCCGATCCATAGTAAGACACCATCACCCCGTCGAGAATACTGGGATGCGCCCGGCC
Source organism: uncultured Gemmatimonadales bacterium (assembly GCA_964195105.1). GTDB lineage: Bacteria > Pseudomonadota > Gammaproteobacteria > Pseudomonadales > IMCC2047 > CAMYKE01. The sequence continues at coordinate 15,805 of CAXMOT010000109.1, forward strand.
GGTGCGAATCTTGTTAAACGCAGCTCCCAGCGCAACGATGGACTTTTTCATACGCTGCTCAGCGTCCTGCTTGATCTCATTTATCATTGGCTGTCTCTATTCGTTCAAGCTTCAGAATTACCGGATTCTATCAGGGTGCCTTCGTCGCCCCCGACCACGACGGTCGCCAGCGCGCCCGGTTTATTCATATTAAATACCCGGACCGGCATGTCGTGATCACGGGCCAGGCAGATTGCCGTGAGGTCCATGACCTGCAACTGCCGCTCCAGTACTTCATCATAGGTGAGGCGGTCAAACTTGACCGCGTCAGGATCCATTACGGGGTCCGCAGTATATACGCCATCAACCTTGGTCGCCTTAAGCACCACGTCCGCATCAATCTCGATTCCCCGCAGGCACGCAGCCGAATCGGTAGTAAAAAACGGATTACCGGTGCCCGCCGAGAATATCACCACATCGCCGGCGTTTAAATAGCGAATAGCATTACGTCGATCATAGTGCTCCACCACGCCACTCATGGGAATCGCAGACATGACACGGGTAGCAATACTGGAACGCTCCAGCGCGTCACGCATCGCCAGCCCATTCATCACCGTTGCCAGCATGCCCATATGATCACCGGTGACACGATCCATTCCGGCCGCGTTCAGGGCCGCGCCCCGAAACAGGTTGCCTCCGCCCAGCACCAGGCCTACCTGGATGCCGATGCCGACCAACTGACCTATCTCCAGCGCCATCCGGTCCAGTACTTTAGGATCGATACCGAAGCCTTCCTCGCCGATCAACGCTTCGCCGCTGAGTTTCAGCAATACTCGCTTATATTTGACCTGTTTGTCTCGAATGGGCATTGAGCGCCTCTACGTGGTTGATGAAATCGCGACTGATTGGCCCTGCAAGGCTTGCTTAGAGCCCGGCTTGCTTCCTGACTTCTTCAGCAAAATCTTCGACTTTCTTCTCAATACCCTCACCGACTTCATAGCGGTAGAAAGCCGTCACGCTGGCGCCTGCTTTCTTCAGCAATGCGCTTACTTTGGTATCAGGATCTTTCACAAACGGCTGCTCGACCAGGCTGACTTCCGCCAGGTACTTGCGAATACGTCCCTCAATCATCTTGGCGATGATTTCCGGCGGCTTGCCACTTTCGGCCGCCTGCGCGGTAAAGATATCACGTTCTTTGGCTACGATGTCTTCAGCAACATCGCCCGGATTAACCACCAGCGGGTTAACAGCCGCAATATGCATGGCAATATCCTTGCCCAGCTCGAGGTCGCCGCCCTGCAACGCCACCAGCACACCGATACGATGATTACCATGCAGGTAGGATGCGACAACGCCATCTTCGGCGCCCAGCGCAGCGATCCTGCGTAAATTAATGTTTTCGCCGACCTTTTGCACCAGCGCTTCACGCCTGGTCTCGAGCCCGGTTGCCATCAGCGCAGCAACATCAGTTTGCCGGGCCGAGAAAGCCTCGTCAGCAACCACTGCGACAAATTCCTTGAAGTTATCGTCGAGCGCGACGAAATCAGTTTCGCTGTTAATTTCCACCATCGTCGCGTAGCTGTTGTCATCGCTTGCCCTGAGGGCAATAACACCCTCAGAGGCCGCACGAGAAGCTTTCTTTGCCGCTTTCATGCCACTCGACTTACGCAGATGCTCAATTGCCAATTCTATATCGCCATCATTCTCAGACAGCGCTTTCTTGCAGTCCATCATGCCCAGACCAGTTCTATCGCGAAGTTCTTTCACCAATGATGCGCTTATCGCAGCCATGTTCTCACCTATACAATCAAAATTAAGTTCATACATCTAAAAAAGGGAGCTGTGACGCCCCCTTTAATCTCAAATCAATATTAGTGCAGCCGATAGAAATTATACTTCGGCTTGTTCCTCTGTCGGCGCATCATCAGATGGAGCAGCAGGAGCAGCGGCAGGAGCAGCAGCAGGAGCAGCAGGAGCAGCAGGAGCGGCAGCAGGAGCGGCAGCAGGAGCGGCAGTAGCGGCAGCAGGAACAGGAGCAGCTTTTACGGCTTCATCCGCGGCAACCTCGATAAACTCATCGGCACCACCCATGCCTGTGTCAGAGCCTTCCAGCACTGCATCGGCAATGGCGCTCACGTAAATGTGAATCGATCGAATCGCATCGTCATTACCCGGAATCACATAATCTACGCCATCCGGGTTTGAATTAGTGTCGACGACACCAATTACAGGAATGCCCAGCTTGTTAGCTTCATTGACCGCGATGCGTTCGTGATCGACATCGATTACGAACAATGCATCCGGCAACGGACCCATATCCTTGATTCCGCCAATGCTCTTCTCCAGCTTTTCCATTTCCCGGGTACGCATCAGGCTTTCTTTCTTGGTTATCTTTTCAAATGTGCCATCAGCTATCTGGGCCTCAAGGTCACGCAGACGCTTGATCGACTGGCGAATGGTCTTGTAATTGGTCAACATGCCACCGAGCCAGCGGTGGTTAACATAGGGCATGCCAGCTCTGTCGGCTTGCTCCTGAATAATCTTGCTCGCAGCGCGCTTGGTGCCAACAAACAGGATCTTGTTCTTGTTCGTCGCCAAACGTCGCACCACTTCCAGCGATTCTTCCAACGCCGGAACAGTGTGCTCGAGATTGATGATATGGATTTTGTTGCGGGCGCCAAAGATGAATTCTGACATCTTTGGGTTCCAGTAACGGGTCTGGTGACCGAAGTGCGCACCTGCTTTAAGCAGATCTCTCATGGATACTCGTGACATAATTACCTTCTATGTGATTTGGGTTAAGCCTCCATATACCCAATGTCTCAAACCACATTTGCTTGCGCATTTGCAGCACCCGGAGACACCTGACGGTATATGTGTGTCGTTTAATGGTGGCCTGGTCTAACGATAGATCCTGCTCACCGGTTAAGCCTCAATTTACGCACCCGATACGAAACGTTCGAACTGCACGGTTAAAAGCGGGCGATTTTATACCACAAAACGCGTGACGGTTAAAGCTGAATTAGGCTCCGCGACTTAAAAAACTTGTTATAATAGCCCCCTTTTTATGGTACAAAAGCTGCCCAATTGGGCCGGGCTACCGATCGCCTTGCCAACAGCCTTTCAACGTCGGGTAAACTCAAGCAAGACATGACTGTAACGATCAAGACCTCAGACGAGATAACAAAGATGCGGGTAGCCGGCAGGCTCGGCGCAGAAGTACTCGAAATGATCGAGGAACATGTAGTCCCGGGCGTCTCTACCGGAGAGCTCGACCGCATCTGCCACGACTATATTGTAAATACCCAGGCGGCGATTCCTGCACCCCTCAATTACAAGGGTTTTCCCAAATCGATCTGCACATCGGTTAATCACGTCGTGTGCCACGGCATTCCCAGCGATACCAAGGTGCTGAAGAGCGGTGATGTGGTAAATATCGATGTGACGGTCATCAAGGATCAATACCACGGTGATACCAGCAAGATGTTTTTCGTCGGCAAGCGCCAGGCCCATGTGGAGCGCCTGGTCGACATTACCCAAGAGTGCATGTACCGCGCCATCCAGCTCGTTAAGCCTGGTGCTCGCCTGGGCGACATCGGCCACTGCATTCAAACCTACGCCGAGAGCAATCATTATTCCGTCGTGCGGGAATACTGCGGCCATGGTATTGGCAAGGTATTCCATGAGGACCCGCAGGTCCTGCATTATGGTCGCGCCAATACGGGCATGGAGTTAAAGGCTGGCATGACCTTTACGATCGAACCCATGATCAATGCCGGCAAGCGCCACGTCAAACTCCTTACCCGCGATGGCTGGACCGTCGAAACCGTGGACAAGCGCCTCTCCGCGCAATGGGAACACACCATCCTGGTAACTTCCGACGGCTACGAAGTACTCACCAAGCGCAGCGAAGAAGAGATATAGTGCACTGCTCCACAACATTGTGTAGTTTCAGAGCCCACAGAAAACGCCGCAACAAGGCGCATTCTGCAGGTAATACTGAGCATATTAGCAAGGGATGCAACACCGCCAGCGGCCTTGACTGGCACGCTGAAATAGCTCGAGATTACGAGGTGGCACACTAGATGCCCAAGAAGGATATGTGCCCGGACGACCTCAAGCTTGAACTGTTTGACGAGCAGGCATTCGAGATGCGCCTGGCAAGCGAACCGGCGATCAAGGTTTACCGGGATACCATTGAGGCCGCGCAGAAAACCCTCGACGAGCGATTTATGACCAATGCGCCGATTCGGCCGCTGATTTATGGACGCGCCTGGCTCATCGACCAGATCCTGGCACACGCCTGGGATCAATCATCACTTCAGCAGGAGCCGTTAATGAGCCTGGTTGCAGTGGGGGGTTACGGCCGTGGTGAATTGCACCCCCACTCTGATATTGACCTGCTGGTTCTGCACCAGGGCAGCGCCCTGAAAAAACACCAGGCCGAGCTGGGCTCGTTCCTGACCTTCCTGTGGGATATCGGCCTCAAGGTCGGCCACAGCGTGCGCACCGTCAAACAATGTCGTGACCTGGCCAAGGATGATATTACGGTGGCAACCAGCGTGATGGAATCCCACACGCTGGCCGGCTCCGGTGAGTTACTGGAGCAACTTCTAAAGCTCACCCACCCGGGCAAAATCTGGTCGCCGATGAAGTTCTTCACCGCCAAGCGCGAAGAGCAAGTCCTGCGTTACCATAAATATAACGATACCGAATACAACCTGGAGCCCAACGTCAAGGGTTCCCCCGGCGGCTTGCGTGATATCCAGATGATAGGCTGGGTTGCGAAACGCCATTTTGGCGGCAGCAACCTCGACGATCTGGTAAGCAACGAATTCCTCAATGATTCCGAGTTTGCGCAGCTCAGCAGCGGCCAGGATTTCCTGTGGAAGGTTCGCTACGGATTGCACATGCTGGCGGGCCGCCCCGAAGACCGGCTGTTGTTCGATTACCAGCGCGCGTTGGCGGAAATCTTTGGCTTCAAGGACACCAAAAGCTCCCTGGCCATCGAAAAGCTGATGCAGGAATTTTACCTGGTGATCATGCGCATCCTGCAGCTTAACGAAATGTTGTTGCAGGACTTCGATGAAGTTATCGTGCGCGCCAAGGAAAAATCCATATCCCGACAGCTCAACTCGCGATTCAAGGTTACCAACGACTACATCGAGGTAACCGATCCCCAGGTATTCCACCGCAGCCGCTTTGCACTGCTCGAAATATTCCTGTTACTGGCACAGAATCCGGAGATTCAAGGCGTCCGGGCGGCGACCATTCGCCTGATTCGGGATAGCCGCAACCTTATCGACGATTCGTTTCGGAGCGACATCCGTAGCACCTCCATTTTCATGGAGTTGATCCGCAACCCGAGCGGATTGAGCGCCCAACTGCAACGCATGCGACGCTATGGCATCCTGGGACGGTATTTGCCCGAATTTGGCAAGATCATCGGCCAAATGCAGCATGACCTGTTTCATATCTATACCGTCGATGCACACACCCTGCTGCTGGTAAAATACCTGCGCCGTTTCTGCCTGCAAGCCGAAACGGACCGTTTCCCTTTCATATCCAGGGTTGCCCTGCAAATCCCCAAGACTGAATTGCTATATATCGCCGGGCTATACCATGATATCGCCAAGGGACGCGGCGGTGACCACTCGCAACTCGGACGCAAGGACGCGCTCGATTTCTGCAAAAGGCATCACCTGGGTGACTGGGACGCCAACGTTGTAGCGTGGCTTGTAGAAAGCCACCTGACCATGTCAAGCATCGCCCAGCGACGCGACATATCGGATCCTGAAATTGTCCAGCAATTTGCGCAACTGGTGGGCGACCAGCTCCACCTGGACTATCTCTACGTCCTCACTGTAGCGGATATCAATGCCACCAATCCGAAGCTATGGAACAGCTGGCGTGCCTCCCTGTTGCGGCAGCTATACGTTAACACCAAGCGCGCGCTTAGCCGCGGCCTCGATAACCCGATCGATAGAGCCAAGGCCATTGCCATCAAGCAGCAGGACGCCCTCGAGTTATTGCCCTTCAACCCGATCGTGGTCACCGGTTTGTGGCAGGAATTCGGCGAGGACTATTTTATCCAGCATGGTAGCCCTGATATCGTGTGGCATACCCGGGCTATCCTGGAGCATACGGATCTTAGTACCCCGCTGGTAATGGTGCAGGATCATTCCCGGCAGCAAACCCTGGGCGGTTCACATATATTTATCTATACCCAGACCAGGCACCAGCAGTTCGCCGCCGCTGCGACGATGCTGGAGCAATTGGGGCTGAATATAATGGCCGCAAGCATCAACACTTCGGCCAATGATTTTAACCTGACCTCGTATATTGTTCTCGAGGCGAACGGTCATCCCATCGGTGACAATCCGCAACGCATAGCGGATATCGAACGGGCCTTGACCAAAGCGCTGCAAACGCCGGAGCAATTCTCGGTGGCAACCGAGCACCGCACACCGCGTCGCTTGAAGCATTTCAATATGCCCACCGAAGTGTTGATCTATAGCGACAAGACCCAGCCCTATACGGTGCTTGAAGTCATCACACCGGATCGACCCGGAATACTGGCGCGCATTGGCCGCCTTCTGCTGGATCACAATATAGTATTGCAGAAAGCCAAGATCGCCACCCTTGGCGAGCGGGTAGAGGACGTGTTTTTTATTACCACGGAGCAGTCGACTCCCATCACAGATGAATCACTGTGCCGAAAACTTGAAGCCGAAATTTGCGCCGTTCTTGACGACACCAGTCAAGCGAAAGAACCTGGCCAGATGAAAGTGCTGGAACTATGAGCGCCATGCCCCAACTTTACGGCATCAAAAACTGCGACACCGTCAAGAAAGCCCGCAACTGGCTGGAACAGCGCGGCTGCGAATATGAGTTTCGTGACCTGCGCGGCGGCACTCTTTCTGCGGAGATATTGAACAGATGGTGTGACCAGTTGGGCTGGGAGAAGGTCCTGAACAAGCGCAGTACCACTTGGCGGCAGCTGCCTGACAGCCAAAAAGACGGTCTTGACCAATCGCGCGCCGCGCTGCTGATGCTGGAGACGCCCACCTTGATCAAACGTCCCGTGCTGGCAATAGACGGACAATTGAGTGTCGGGTTTGACCCGGCGCACTACCAACAATTATTAGGGGATAAAGGTTAATAACTATGAGTGACTCACAACTGTTTAGCTTGGCCATCGGCCTGGGATCGCAGAATCGTAACGGCGAATGGCTGGAAGTTTACTATCCACAGCCGCTACTGCACCCCGACGCGGCACTGCTCGAGTCACTCGCAAAAGTTACCGGCTACACCGGAGGCAATGAAGCCCTGTCGCTCAGCGCGGATGACCTGCCAGCACTCAGCAAGGCCTTTGCCGCAGCCGGACTGCAGGACCAAGCGGCCACAATCAACAAACTCGGCGTTAGCAAAAGCCCCCTGGTGCTGACCATTATCGCCGAAGATTGCGCACCCACCTCAGTCCCCGAGGTATACCTGAAACTGCAGCTTCTGTCGCACCGCTTGATCAAGCCGCACGCGACCGACCTGAGCGGCATGTTCGGCCTGTTACCGAATGTCGCTTGGACAAGCGCCGGTGCGATAGCGATTGATGAACTGCCCGAACGCCAGCTTGAAGCACGCCTGAATGGCGAAGTACTCAACGTGTTGTCGGTCGACAAATTCCCCAAGATGGCAAACTATGTTGTACCCACGGGAGTTCGAATTGGCAATACCGACCAGGTTCGCCTGGGCGCCCACCTCGGCGAAGGCACCACCGTCATGCACGCCGGCTTCGTCAACTTCAATGCCGGAACCCTCGGCACCAGCATGGTCGAAGGACGCGTTTCAGCTGGCGTCGTCGTCGGCAATGGCAGCGACCTCGGTGGCGGCAGTAGCACCATGGGTACCCTCTCCGGTGGCGGCAATATCGTGATCTCCGTCGGCGAAGAGAGCCTGCTCGGCGCAAACTCGGGGCTCGGCATTCCACTGGGTGATCGCTGCACCATCGAGTCGGGTCTCTATATCACCGCCGGCGCCAAAGTCACCCTGCTGGATGACCAGGGCCAGGTAGTGGAGAGCGTCAAAGCGCGGGACCTGGCCGGCAAGCCGGACCTGCTGTTCAGGCGCAATTCCAATAATGGCCGCGTGGAATGCCTGACCAACAAGTCCGCCATTGCCCTCAACGAAGAACTACACGCCAATAATTGATCAGAGGTCCCTTAAACTAGCATCCGTTTCCGGCGCACCCATAACAGCGCCAGTCCCGGCAGGCATAACAACCAGCTGGCGGGCACCGGAACCGATGCCATCAGCACAGGGACGTGCTGTTCCGGATTGATCGCCCCGAAACTACTGGTGCCGGCCTGCCACTGGAAGTCCTCGTAAGCCGAACCGCTGCCCACCAGTTGCAATGATTCAGACGCCAGCGTCGCGCCGGATTCGGCAATACCTATCAAATCACTGGTCGATCCTGTAGCAAAACCATCACTGGCCTCAAATACCCCCTCGTAACTGAGAAACTGGACAAGCATATTGCCAGCGTTGACCAGCGCAATGCCATCGGGCGCCCCGTTCTGGATACCCGCGACGGGAAAGGCGAGCGCACCAAACCCGGACTCCAGGTCCGGGAGAATGCCACCGAGGTCGAGCGAGCGATATACGGAGCCACTGCTGCCGTTATAGAGTTGCAGTAGCCATCCACTAAGATCGACACCGGCGGTGCCGAAAATTTCGACCGCTTCATTAGTGTCACCGCCGGCGTTGTCATAATGGATTTCATTGATGAACACGGGCGTCGCGTGAAGCGGCTGCAACCAGGTGAGGGAAACAATTGTGATACATGCCAGCAGGACGCCGGCGTTCGACTTCTTCATGATCAACCTCCTTGTTGATGTACGCCGCACATTCCTTGCGCAGCCCCAAAACTATAACCCCTTCGCAGATAAATTAAAACTGCTCGTTCAACTCTCTGTATAATCTGCTATAAAGTCCATATACAGTACTAGCAGAGACTATTTCCCCCGCATGACCAAATCACCCGTACTAGACCTTACCTGCGAACTGATGTCCCGCGTGTCAGTAACGCCTGAAGACGCCGGCTGCCAGGCGCTCATGGCACACCGTCTCGAGGCCCTGGGCTTCAGGATCGAATGGTTATGCTTCGAGGATGTCGTCAACTTTTGGGCGGTGCGCGGCGACAGCGGACCCATAATGGCTTTCGCCGGCCACACCGATGTAGTACCCGCAGGACTCGAGAGCGCATGGCTCAGTCCACCATTCGAACCACAGGTCAGGGAAGGAATCCTCTATGGCCGCGGCGCCGCAGATATGAAAGGTAGCCTTGCTGCCATGCTGGTGGCGACCGAGCGATTCTGCGCTGAGCATGCCGACCATACCGGCAGAATCGCATTCCTGATTACCAGCGACGAGGAAGGCCCGGCCGTCAACGGCACCCGCAAGGTAATTGAGCACCTGACCGAACGCGGGGAGAAAATCACCTGGTGCGTGGTCGGGGAGCCATCGAGCAGTTCCGAATTGGGAGACGTCATCAAGAATGGCCGACGCGGCTCGCTTGGCGGCGACCTGACGATCAAGGGTATCCAGGGGCATATCGCGTACCCGGAAAAAGCCCGCAACCCGATTCACCAGTGCGCCGAGCCATTACAGGCATTGATCGACGAAGTATGGGACGAGGGTAATGATTTTTTTCCCGCGACCAGCTTCCAGATTTCCAACATTAATGGTGGCACCGGTGTAACCAACGTTATCCCTGCAGAAGTCAAAGTCGTGTTTAATTTCCGCTACTCTACGGAGGTCACCTGCGCCGAACTCAAGCAGCGTACCGAGCAGATCCTGGACCGTACAGGCATCGATTACGACCTGGACTGGACCCTGTTTGGAGAACCCTTCCTGACGCCTCCAGGAACGTTAGTGGCCGCCTGCCAGGCAGCGGTCAGGTCAGTGACCGGCATTACTCCAGTGCTGGCAACCAGTGGTGGCACTTCGGATGGCCGCTTTATTGCCCCGAGCGGCGCAGAGGTGATTGAACTGGGCCCCTGCAATGCCACGATTCACCAGGTTAATGAGTGTGTCGAGGTTGCAGCGCTGGATCAACTGGCACAGATTTACCAGCACGTCATGACTAATCTATTGGTGGATAACGCTTGATGCCAAAACCTGCGCAAAACCAGACTCGATTCAACCTGAAAAGCTGGCTTATAGCGCGCGCAGACAACCACAGGAACAACATGGAACTGTTGATCACCGGTGCGGGAATATTCTTCCTTGGCGTCGGGCTGATCGTTTGGGCCAACAAGTCGCTGGCATCATCCGTAGAACAGGAGCTGATTGCACTGGGCGGTTTGCTTTGTATGGCGGGTGGCGGCCTGACCGCCCTGTTCGGCTACCTTGGTTTGAGCCTGTTGCGGTTGTTCAAGTTTTTCAATGACGACCCCTAGGAGGCTGTCGGACTTAGGATGAATCTACTGCGGAAAAGCCGCTCACGTAATAGAGGGGGGTCAGATTTACCCATTATTCTCGTTAAATAGTGGGCTATTCGCCTCAAATAATCGGTAAATCTGCCTCAAACCGATCTTTCCCTCGCTACGACCACCTAAATCCGACAGCCTCCTAGCGACTAACACTCACATCGTCCGCCTGCAGGCCTTTTTCCCCGACGGATACTGAAAACCTGACCTTCTGGCCATCATTGAGGCTGCGTCTGCCGCTGCCGCGGATCGAACGGTAGTGAACGAATACGTCCTCACCCGTGTCCCGGGTGATAAAACCAAAACCCTTGGAACGATTAAACCATTT
>CAXMOT010000110.1:0-9744 GCA_964195105.1 uncultured Gemmatimonadales bacterium
CCCTCTCCAACTGCGGATTCCAGGTTTAACCTACCCACCAGTAACCGAATTAACAATGAGCAAGAAAGCAAAGACAGCGATTACCCCCACCCGGGCGGAAGACTTTCCGACCTGGTACCAGGAAGTTATAAAGGCTGCCGACATGGCGGAGAATTCACCTGTGCGTGGCTGCATGATTATCAAGCCCCATGGCTATGCCATCTGGGAGCAGATGCAGCGCATTTTTGATGCCATGATCAAGGAGCTCGGGGTGCAGAATGCCTACTTTCCGCTGTTAATCCCGCTCGAGTTTATCAGCCGAGAAGCCGAGCATGTCGAGGGTTTTGCCAAGGAGTGCGCGGTTGTAACCCATCATCGCCTCGAAGCCGGGCCGGACGGTAAGCTGCAGCCCGCCGAGTCAGCCAAACTCGAGGAGCCCTATGTTATCCGGCCTACCTCGGAGACGATTATTGGCGATTCGATGGCGCGCTGGATCCAGTCATATCGCGATCTGCCATTGAAGCTGAATCAGTGGTGTAACGTGATGCGTTGGGAGATGCGTCCGCGCATGTTCCTGCGCACCTCGGAATTTCTCTGGCAGGAAGGTCATAACGCCTTTGAAACGGCCGATGCCGCTGTCGAGGATGCCCGCAAAATGCTGGATGTTTACGCCGAGTTTGCCGAGCAGACCCTGGCGATTCCAGTCATCAAGGGTGAAAAGACCACGGATGAGCGGTTCCCCGGTGCCGACATGACGTTGACCATCGAAGCCATGATGCAGGACGGCAAGGCGCTGCAGGCCGGCACCTCGCATTACCTGGGCCAGAATTTTGCTAAATCATGCGGCATTAGTTTCCAGGGTCGCGAAGGCCAGGAGGAATTCGCCTACACGACTTCCTGGGGTATTTCGACCCGCCTGATCGGGGCCATGATTATGACCCACGCCGATGACGACGGCATGATTCTGCCGCCGCGGGTAGCGCCTTACCAGGTCGGTATCATTCCGATCACCAGGGGCGACCAGAACGCCGACAAGATTATGGATTATGCGCAGGACCTGGTTGCCCAGCTGCGGGCGAGCGGCATCCGTGCGCATATCGATGCCCGAGAAGAGCGCACGCCCAACAAGATGTGGGGAATGATCAAGAAGGGCGTACCGATACGAGTTGAAATAGGCGAGCGTGAAGTCGATGAAGGCACCCTGACCCATGTGCGCCGCGACCTTGGTCGGGATTCAAAGACCAACTGCAGCGTTGCCGACTTCGTTGCTGGCGCGGCCGGCATTCTGGACCAGGTGCATGACGAGCTGTTTAACCGGGCCAAGGCCTTCCTCGGGCAGAATGTTCATGACCTGGCGGATTTGCCAGCACTGGAAGATTTCTTTAAAGACGATCGCTGCGGATTCGCACGCCTCGATGCGGCCGTGGTGGATGACGCAGAATACGAGCGCATCAAGAAAGACTATTCCCTGACCTCGCGCTGCCTGCCGTTTGCCGACGATGGTGGCAAGGTGATCGTGGGTAAGTCGTATTAAGTTATTTGCCCGAGGTTCCTTAATGGTTGGTGAGCGCCGGCTTCATGGGGGGTGACCCGATGTTCCCTAAACCCTTTAGCCAGGCCTGTGAAAACAACAAGGCACCCATATTGGCGGTGTTGCGTGACGCGTTTCGCGAGGCGACGCAGGCGCTCGAGATTGGCTCGGGTAGCGGCCAGCATGCGGTGCATTTTGGCGGCAACCTGCCCTGGTTGACATGGCAGCCCAGCGATGTCGCCGCAAATATCGCAGGCATTAACCTGTGGCTTACGGAGGCGGGATTGGCGAATGTACCGGATTCCGTAGCGCTGGACGTCACGCAATTACCCTGGGGTGTCGTGCGCTGCGACGCCATCTTCACCGCCAATACGTTGCATATCATGGGCAAGCCCGGCGTCGAATGTTTTTTTCGGGGTCTGCAAAACGTCCTGCAGCGGGGCGGCGCGCTGTGTGTATATGGCCCGTTTAATTATGCCGGCAGTTATACCAGTGCCAGCAATGCCCGCTTTGACCAGTGGTTGTACGCGCAACACCCCGACAGTGCGATTCGCGATTTTGAGTGGGTGAATCAGTTGGCCTCGGAAGCGGGCCTGGTGCTGGTCGAAGACCACGAAATGCCGGCTAATAATCGTTTGTTACACTGGCGTAAATCCGCGCCTGGCGAGTCTGCATAGCAGGCTGCCTTGGCCTGGTTTTCGCGCGCTGCCAGGCGTCTCATAAATCCTTTCTTCAGTCCGCCGTGTCTTTCCTGAACGGCAACAGCGTGGCGGCTTCCGCCTTATAGTCCTGCATGCCGGCCTGTTCGCGGTTTAGGAAATCCTCGATGGCAGCACGAAACCCGGGGTGCTTGATCCAGTGCAGTGAGTAGGTCTCGATCGGCTCGAAGCCCCTCAGTATCTTGTGTTCCCCCTGCGCGCCGGGATCGAAGCGGGCCAGACCCTGCTCGATACAATATTCGATACCCTGGTAGTAACAGGCTTCAAAATGCAGGCATTCATAGTCCTCAAAGCAGCCCCAATAGCGCCCATACAGCGTGTCGTCGCCCACCAGGCAGAGTGCCGCGGCGATGGGCTTGTTCTCCCTGTATGCCATGACCAGCAGCAGTTGCTCCGCCATGGTCTCGCGTAGCTGGAAGAAAAAATCGGGCGTCAAATAACCCTGGCGACCGCGCTTGAGATAGGTGGCCTGGTAGAAGTCGTAGAATACCTCCATATCGGCTGCCTCGATATCGGGCCCTGCGATGCGGCTGAGGGTAATCCCCTGTTCCGCGACGCGGCGCCGTTCCCGTTTGATGTTTTTGCGCTTGCGGGACACGAAGCGCCCGAGAAACTCGTCGAAATCGTGGTAGTCCCGGTTGAACCAGTGATACTGGCAGCCCAGCCTTTCGCCCAGCGGTAGCCCGTCGAAGTGTGGCATGTCCCGCTGCTCCGGAAACAGCAGGTGCCAGCTTGAGCAACCCAGCTGTTCAGCGTAGCTCCTGATGTGTTCGAACACCGCAGTGGCGATCGCCTGCGCGTTCGCGTTCGCGCCGGCGGCGATACACAGGCGGGGTCCGGTGGCGGGGGTGTACGGTATTGCCGTGAGTAGCTTGGGGTAATACTCAATCCCATGGCGCTGATAGGCGTCTGCCCAGGCCCAATCAAACACATATTCGCCGTAGGAGTTATGTTTGATATATAGCGGCATCAGTGCGACGGCCACGCCATCATCCTCGACTAGAACATGGCGAGGCTCCCAGCCCGCTTCTATGCCGACACTGTTCGATTGTTCCAGTGCGGCGAGGAATTCGTGGCGCAGGAACGGGTATCCGGTGCCGGCGATGCCGTTCCATATTGCGGGATCGATGTCCCGGATGCGCGGATGAAACTGGACTTCCATATTCTGTGCAATGATCTTGGTCTCCATAGCGGTTGATGTTACATTGCCGATCAAGCTTTGGTCTAAAAAAGTTAAATAAACAGGGATTTCAATGTTCGAACTGCACCCGCAACTACAACAGGATTGTTTTGAGCTGGGTGATTTCAGCCTTTGTCGCTTGCTGCTGTGCAACGATTCAAACTACCCCTGGTTTATCCTGGTGCCGCGCTGTGAGGATAATGTCCGTGAGATTTACCAGTTGCCCGAAGAAGACCAGGAACTGTTGTTGTGGGAGTCGAGCTATCTGAGTCGCACCCTGGATGAATTGTTCCAGGCCGATAAAATGAATATCGCGGCGCTGGGTAACATGGTGCCGCAGCTGCATATTCATCATATTGTGCGTTATACCAATGATCCGGCGTGGCCGGGCCCCGTGTGGGGAAAAGTGCCGGCGAGCATCTACGAGACCAGTACCATGCTCGAGATCAAGCACCAGGTTAACGCCGCCCTTACCCTCAATTACATCCCGATACATTAATCTGGCGTCCTAATATGGCTGGTTCCTCGAAAAAAGTAATCTATGCCGCGCTGCTGGGCAACGCCGCGATTGCAGTGACCAAGTTTTTCGCCGCCTCCATTACCGGTAGCTCGGCGATGCTATCCGAAGGTATCCACTCACTGGTCGATACGGGCAACCAACTGCTGCTGCTGTATGGCATGAAGGCGGCCGCGAAACCGGCGGACGCGCGCTTCCCGTTCGGGCATGGTAAGGAGATCTATTTCTGGAGTTTTATCGTTGCGATCATGGTTTTCGCGCTGGGAGCGGGTATTTCCATTTATGAGGGAATACATCACGTCCTCCATCCGGAACCCATCGCTAGCCCCATGGTTAATTACATCGTGCTGGCGCTTGCCATTGTTTTCGAGGGCTTCGCCTGGTCATACGCGCTGATCGAGTTCCGTAAGTCGAAGGGTAAGTGGAGCTATATACGAGCGATTCAGCGGGCCAAGGATCCGACCATTTTTGTGGTGCTGTTCGAAGATTCGGCGGCCATGCTGGGGTTGCTGGTGGCCCTGTTGGGTATCTGGCTGGCGCAAACTACGGGGCTGCTCTTCTTTGATGGCATGGCGTCGATCGTGATTGGTTGCATCCTGGCGGGTACCGCGATCTGGCTGGCCTACGAAACCAAAAGCCTGTTGATTGGCGAAAGTGCCAACGAAGAGGTGGTGAGCGGGATTCGGGCAATCGCGGAGCAATATGCCGAGATCGAGCATATAAACGAGATCCTGACCATGCACATGGGGCCGGATTTCGTGTTGGTGAATATCAGTGTGGATTTTCGTGACTCCCTTCCGGCCGGCGCCATGGAAGATTTGATCGCGCAACTGGATCGGCGTATCAAGGCAGACCAAACCATCGTCAAACGGATTTTTATCGAAGCCGAAGCTCGTACTCCAACCTCTGAATCCTAAATTATCAAGTGGTTGGAGTGCTAGGCAGAAATAACGCCTCACCCCCGCTTTTCGGCTGTTCTGGCCTAATTTATTGCGTTACAATTAGCCGCTTTTGCCGGGGGTCCCCAGAGTCGGAATACCCCGCCATTACGCCGACGCCGAGATTGTCGGGGAGAATCAATGCCGATCTACGAATATCAATGCGAGTCATGCGGTCATCAGTTTGAGAAGTTGCAGAAAATCAGCGATGAACGCCTTACCGATTGCCCCGATTGCAGCAAGCCTGAGTTGAAAAAAATGATTTCTGCAGCCGGGTTTCGCCTCAAGGGCGCCGGCTGGTACGAAACCGATTTCAAGACCAGCAACAAGAAGAATATTCACGGCGACAGCAAGTCATCGTCCGGTAGCGATGCACCGTCGTCGAGTAAGGACTCGGGCAAGAAAACCGAAACCAAGTCACAAAGTGCCAAGCCTGGCCAATAGTGCAACCTTAATACAGTAGCGGGAGCGAAAGAGAACCTTATGCGCAGTCATTATTGCGGCGAATTAAATGAATCAATGATCGACCAGGAAGTCGAGCTTAGCGGTTGGGTGCATCGACGCCGCGACCATGGTGGAGTTATTTTCCTGGACATGCGTGACCGTGAAGGTATTGCGCAAGTTGTGTTCGATCCGGATACCGAAGAGAGCTTCGCGACGGCTGAGCAAGTGCGCGGCGAATTCGTGTTGCAGATCAGGGGGCGGGTGCGCGCGCGCCCCGAGGGCACGGTCAATCCGGATATGCCTACCGGCGCGGTCGAAGTGCTGGGCAAAGAGCTGACTATTCTCAACGCGTCCGACACGCCACCGTTCCAGATCGATGAACATACCCATGTGGGCGAGGATGTGCGACTCAAGTACCGTTACATCGATTTGCGTCGACCGGAGATGCTGGAAAAATTACGCTTTCGCTCCCGGGTTACCAGCAATATCCGTAATTTCCTGGATGACGAGGGTTTCCTCGACATCGAGACGCCGATATTGACGCGTGCGACGCCGGAAGGCGCCCGTGATTACCTGGTGCCGTCGCGCACCCATCCAGGCGAGTTCTTTGCGCTGCCCCAGTCGCCCCAGTTGTTCAAGCAATTGCTGATGGTGTCGGGAATGGATCGCTACTACCAGATTGCCAAATGCTTCCGTGACGAAGACCTGCGCGCAGACCGGCAGCCGGAATTTACCCAGATCGATATTGAAACCTCCTTCATGAACGAAGAGCAGATCATGGAGCTCACCGAGCGCATGATGGTTAAGCTGTTTAAGGAGTTGCTGAACGTCGATTTGGGCGAGTTTCCGCGCTATACCTACGCCGATGCGATGCAGAAATACGGCAGCGATCGCCCCGACTTGCGGATTCCGCTGGAGCTGATCGACGTCAAGGATTTGATGAAGGATGTCGACTTCAAGGTATTTAGTGGGCCAGCCAATGACATCAAGGGCCGGGTTGCCGCTCTCAAGGTGACCGGGGGCGCTAAGCTCAGCCGCCGGGAAATCGACGGCTACACCAATTTTGTCGGTATTTATGGCGCCAGGGGCCTGGCCTGGATCAAGGTCAACGACCGCAGCAAGGGTCTCGAAGGCTTGCAGTCGCCGATTCTCAAGTTTATGCCGTTCATGGTTGTCGACCAGCTGCTTGAACGGGTCGGTGCGCGCGATGGCGATATAATCTTCTTTGGCGCGGACAAGGAAAAAGTCGTCAATGAAGCGCTGGGCGCGCTGCGCGTTAAGCTTGGCGAAGATATGAACCTGATCACACAGAAGTGGGCGCCTTGCTGGGTGGTCGACTTTCCGATGTTTGATCTCACCAATGAAGGTGGCCTGACCGCATTGCACCATCCGTTTACCGCGCCAGTGGGCTCCCTCGAAGAGCTCAAGGGCAATGCCGTCAATGCTTTGTCCAGGGCCTACGATATGGTGTTGAACGGCACTGAGCTCGGTGGTGGATCAATTCGTATCCATGACCAGGACATGCAAAGCGCCGTATTCAAGATCCTCGGTATCAGCGACGCAGAGGCCCGGGAAAAGTTCGGCTTCCTGCTGGATGCACTGAAGTTTGGCTGCCCGCCCCACGGAGGCCTGGCCTTTGGCCTGGATCGAGTGGTCATGTTGATGGTCGGCGCGAGTTCGATACGCGAAGTGATCGCGTTCCCGAAAACGCAAAGTGCCGCCTGCGTCATGACCGACGCACCGAGCGACGTAACGCGGGAGCAACTGCTGGAACTCAGTATTCGGGTGCGCAAGCCGGTCGTTGAAACCAAACCGGAAGCGGCAACAGAAGAAGAGGGCTAGGAGACTGTCGGATTTAGGTGATCGTAAGTTCGACAGCCTCCCAGGGTTCCCTCTGAACCGGCGTGGTGTGATCGTGATCAGTCAGCGCCGCACATTAATACGGTAAGTGGGGCTTTCAGGGCTTTTCCAGAAATCGGAGTAAAGTAGAGCAATGGCTGGACATAGTAAATGGGCGAATATCAAGCACCGCAAAGCCGCGCAGGACAAGAAACGCGGTAAGGTCTTCACCAAGATAATCCATGAGTTGACCGTCGCGGCCAAGGCTGGTGGCGGTAATGTTGACGACAACCCGAGCCTGCGCCTGGCCATGGACAAAGCCATGGGCGCCAACATGCCCAAGGACACGATCAAGCGCGCCATTGAGCGCGGTGCCGGCGGTGGTGAAGGCGTCCAGATGGAGGAGATTGTCTACGAGGGCTACGCGCCTTCAGGTGTTGCCGTCCTTGTAGAGACCCTGACCGACAATCGTAATCGTACCGTCGCCGAAGTACGCCACGCGTTTTCCAAGTGCGGCGGCAACCTGGGTACCGACGGCTCGGTGGCCTACCTGTTTGCCAAGCAGGGCCAGATAACCTTCGAACCGGGCGCCGATGAGGAACAGGTCATGGACCTGGCGCTGGAAGCCGGCGCCGAGGATGTGGTCAGTAATGACGACGGCTCGATTGACGTGTTCACCACCCCGGAAGATTTTCTGGTGGTTGAAAAAGCAATGCAGGCGGCGGGTCTCGAGCCGGTCAATGCCGAGCTGGCAATGATCGCCTCCCTGACTGTAGAGCTGGACGTCGAGGCCGGCGAAAAGGTCTATCGCCTGGTAGAAATGCTGGAAGACCTGGACGACGTGCAGGAAGTGTTTACCAATGCGGACTTCCCGGAGGAAGTATTGCAATAGGTTGATAGCAATAGGCGGATGGCAAGCTGGTGGAGAATAGATCAATAATATGGCATTGATTATCGGTATAGACCCCGGCTCGCGCATTACCGGTTACGGTATTATTAACTCGCTGGGTGCTCGCTATGAATACGTCGATAGCGGCTGTATTCGGGTTACCGCGGCCGAATTACCGGAAAAACTCCAGCAAATTTTTGATGGCGTCACCCAGCTGATCACAATGCACTGCCCGCAGGAAATGGCAATCGAAAAAGTATTCATGGCGCGTAATGCGGATTCTGCCCTGAAGTTGGGCCAGGCCCGGGGCGCAGCTATGGTGGCCGGTGTTAACGAGGGCCTGCCGGTGGCGGAGTATTCCGCGCGCCAGGTAAAGCAGGCTGTAGTTGGCAAGGGCGCGGCCGATAAAACCCAGGTACAGCATATGGTTACCGTATTGTTGGGTCTCTCCAAGACTCCCCAGGCCGATGCCGCCGATGCGCTGGCTATTGCGATTTGCCACGCTAACACCCGGCAGAGCCTTATCCGCATGGCAGGGGTCGGTTCGGTCCGCCGCGGGCGCCTGCAACCTAACAAACAGGATATAAAGTAAACCGGTATGATCGGTCGAATAAAAGGCTTATTGCTGGAGAAGATTCCCCCCGACGTCGTGGTCGATGTGCAGGGTGTTGGCTATGAGCTCCAGGTCCCCATGAATACGTTCTATCGGTTGCCGGAGACCGGCCAGCCGGTGCACCTGTATACGCATTTTGTGGTGCGCGAAGATGCCCAGTTGCTGTACGGTTTCTATGATATGAATGAGCGGGCGCTGTTCCGTGCCCTGATCAAGACCAATGGCGTTGGCCCGAAGCTGGGCCTGGCGATCCTGTCCGGTATTGAGGCGAATGATTTTGTACGGGTCGTGCGCACTGACGACGCCGCCGCCCTCGAGCGATTGCCGGGTATCGGCAAAAAGACCGCCGAGCGATTGATCATTGAAATGCGCGATCGCCTGAAGGACTGGCAGGACAACGATGCGGCCGGCGCCAGCGCGCGTGAGGCGTTGCCGGGGGATCAGCGCCAGGCGCTCGAAGAGGCCGAAAGTGCGCTCGTGGCGCTGGGGTATAAGCCCCGGGAAGCCAGTCGCGCGGTCAAGAATATCGCGCAGGAGAATATGAGTAGCCAGGACCTGATTCGCCAGGCGCTCAAGATCATGGTGAAAGTATAGTACTCTCATCACCTAATAACTCAGGATGCAGAGCCTGCCAGATGATTCAAGACAAGACGCAGTCCGCAGATAATGGCCAGCCCTTTTCAAGGGCTGCAACGCCGTATTGGATCATCTGGCAGACTCCCGTAGGGCGGGCCGATAAGCGGTCACCCGCGTTGTTGCGATTCTTGGCAAGGGCTAGCCATTCCCTGCGAATCGCGCCTAGCGGGCAACCGCTTCTCGGCTCGCTGAATCCTGAGTTATCAGGTGGTGAGAGTACTGGTGGATAGCGATAGGCAGCATAGGATAAACCGATGATTGAATCTGACCAAATTGACGCTGATCGAATGGTGTCTGCCATCGCCGATCCTGTCGAGGAGCGAATGGACTATGCGGTGCGCCCCGCAACGTTGCAGGATTATATCGGGCAGCGGGTGGTTCGTGAGCAAATGGAAATTTTCATCCAGGCCGCACGGGGTCGATCCGAGGCGCTCGACCATACGCTGATTTTCGGCCCGC
>CAXMOT010000111.1:0-10810 GCA_964195105.1 uncultured Gemmatimonadales bacterium
GCCGGGCTTAACCCACTCGGCCTTGAGTAACGGCGCCTGGGCACTGGTAGCGGTGACCAGGATGTCCGCGTCTTGCATAGCCGTTTTGGCATTACCATCCGCGGCGATGAACTCCATATCCGGCACGATTGGCGCCAACTGGTCGATAAACTCTTTCTCCTCGGCTGCGGTAAGCGCTGCAACCCGGCACACTTTAAGGCTGGGCCGCGCCACCTTCATCGCCAACAGATGCATCTTCGCCTGCTCTCCGGCGCCGATAAAGCCAATGGTCTCAGATGCTTCCCTGGCAAGATATTTGGCAGCCACAGCGCCAACTGCACCAACGCGCATGTTGGAAGCAAGCGTGCCGTCCATAACGGCAACAGGAAAACCGTGTTCAATCTCGGAAAGTACAAATATGGCCGAGAGATTTTGCAGGTCATATTTGCGTGGGTTCTCGGGAAACACCGATACCCACTTCATGCCGCAGATCTTTTCATCCAGCATAGTCGCCGGCAGGCAGTTGATTCGCTCCTGGGTACCCTGGTTGAAGATCTGCACAATCTTATCAGGAAACATGATGGAGCCCTCTTCAAAGGCCAGCAGCGCTTGCTCCACAACATCCATAATAAGCGGCATGTCGAAACAGCCGGCGCTGAGTAAATGTTCCTGGGAATAATAATTGAAATCGACTTCGTGTTTGTGCACCCTTTTTCTCCGAATCTGAGTTTACTTTTTTTGCAAAACGCGACACAGGTAGAAACTCTACACTTGTTGGTATTACTTATTAAATATACCTTCAGGTATTCCATGAAAACTTGATCCTGCTCGTGTTTTTGAAAAAAACATGGAGAGGTCGAATGGAGTTGGTCAGGCAGGCATGGAATAACGCTGCTTAGAGGATGACCAAGCCGCAAGATGCGACTGAAGGAGTGGTCCAGGCAGGCCCTGTCGTCAGTTCAATGGGCTGCAGCAAGGACCGCATGCTGGCATGGTTATCGATCAGGTCGAGGACGGATCATTCCGGGTAATTGAGAGCAGGATATACCCGACAGTAAAGCCGAATTTGGTCATGCGCGACTCGTTGAGCAGCAGTCCCTCCTCTACCAGGTACATACGATCATCGATCCGGATATCCAGCGTACGGCCCTTGTAAGGCACCTGCAGCACATAATCCAGGATCATCTGGTTGCCTGCGACTTCGACAGTCGCGTTGCCGGTGACGTCTCCAGCCGTACCAATATAGCTGTCGCCGGGTTGCGGTGTTAGCGTCCATACGCGGCGCTGGGTCTCACCGTCATTAAAGATAAAGTCTTCCTCAAGCGTCCCTACTCCGTCGATCCAGTACGCCTTGATTGCTGCGGTGAAACTGCGTATGACCTGTCCAGAGCGGTTCTTGATTACCCCTGACGCGGTCAGGTTACCCTCGAAAAACTGCTCCGGGACTAATGCAGGTTCCTGGATGATCACATCCTTTATGCCTGCCGAACCACAGGCGGTCAGGGTAAGGAGTAACAGGAGCGCCTGGCCGGCATTGCGAAGAGCCTTGAGTGATAACATATGTGGTTACTGAACCTCGTTACTGGATAGATTAAGCAGTTTGGCTCTCGCCCTGGGGTGGCTGGTTTCAGGCGAAAGCCAGATGGCGAGGAATTGTTCAGTGAATCCCGAGTCTTCCAGGACCCCCAGTTTAGTGCCATTGAAGTAGAAGTGACTTGCCAGTTCGTTATCAACGTACAGCAGGATCTCGTCATTGATGGTGACATCTGGCCACAACTCGAGCAGGCGCTCCAGCCATGCTTCACTGGCGGCGGGTTGGGAACCGCCGAGCTTCTTCCATTCTTTTTGCGTTGCCTTGATCAATTGTTCGTCGGTCACCGCGCGCTTGTATTTAAGGTTAAGGGCCAGCCCGGGCTCGATTCCGCGATACTTGCCGTCGCGGCTGAACAGCTCCGAATCATAGACATCCCAGAAGAAGACGCGCAGGGTCGCCGCACCGACACTCTTGAGATCCGCCAGCGCCATTTCTGCTGTCACCGGATTGGTGCGCGGCGGGGTATCGATAGTATTACTGGCGGCCGGAACCGTCAGCAACGCCAGCGCTGCCAGCGTTGCAATGCGCGCTAACTGGCGAAACCTACGCATGGACGGTTGATTCCCTGGACACTACCCAGAACATGGCTGGTAACATGACCGCCCAGATAGCCGCCAACAGCAACGCCACGATGATGGGATCATAGCCAAACTCCACAGCGCCCAGCCGGTGACCCATCAGGTAGCTGAAGGGAAAGCCGCACAGCCCCCCTGCAATGGCTAACACTGCGCGTTTACCGAAGAAGGACAGGCTCTTGGTCAGGGTGGTAGCAAACCCGATCCACAGTACGATCAGCCACAGCGGCATCCAGGTTGCCGAGGCGGGAAAAATGAACACATTGAAATGGATCAGCAGCGCATCGATGCTAATGCCTATCGCAGCGGGTATGGCAATGTGGGATAGTAACTGCCGGGGCGACGAGAAATTGGTAACAGTGTATGCCAGTAACACCAGTGTAGTAACCCATATCCAGTCCAGCCCGCCAACCACGCAGGCGAACCATATAACGTTAAAAAACAATATGTTAAAGATATTATGTCGAAATATAGCTAACATATAAGACTGCAATTAATCACTGGCCAGGATTTGTACCGTACTGATTCTGCGCTCCAGGAAACCCCCTTCGCAGTAACCAAGGTAATACAGCCACAGGCGAATAAAACGATCGTCGTAACCTAGCTCGGCCAGTTCCTCCCGGTTGGATAACAGGCGTTGCCGCCAGCAATTCAGGGTTTGGGCGTAATCGATACCCATATCATGAACATCCCTCACCACCATGGTGGTCTGGAGCGTAAATTGCTCAACTAATGCGGACAGGCTGGGAAGGAAGCCGCCGGGGAAAATGTGCTTACGAATAAAATCGCTGCGGTTTGAGTAGCGTTCGTAGCGCTGGTCGGCGATGGTGATGGCCTGGATAAGGATCTTGCCGCCCGGTTTGAGTAATGCCTGCAGGCGCTTGAAGAACTGCGGCAGGAATTTTTTGCCGACGGCTTCCACCATTTCAACCGATACCAGCTTATCGTATTTGCCTTCCAGTAAACGATAATCCTGGTTGAGTAGCTGGATCCGATCCGATAGTCCTGCGACCTCGATTTGCGCCTCGGCAAACTCATACTGCGCGTCAGAGATTGTGGTAGTAGTGACCCTGCAGCCATAATTGCTGGCTGCGTAGATCGCCAGTCCACCCCAACCGCTGCCAATTTCCAGCAGGTGGTCTTCCGGGGTCAACTCCAGTGTGTCGCAGATACGCTTTAGCTTATTCGATTGAGCCTGCTCCAGGGTATCGTTATCGGTATTGAAGATCGCCGAGGAGTACTGCATTTTCTCATCAAGGAAACGCTTGTACAGTTCATTACCCAAATCATAATGGGCCAGGATGTTACGCTTGGACTGGCTCAGCGTATTGCGTCTGCGCAGTTCTCCTAACCAGTCTATTGGCTGCATCAGCCATGATGCCCGGTGTTCCCAGTGGTCCAGGGTGGCCATATTGCGCACAAACAGTCGCACTACCCGTGTCACATCAGGTGTTGTCCACCAGCCGTTGACAAAGGCTTCACCGACGGCAGTGCCGCCGCCGAGTAATGCCGCTCGATAAAATCGGGTATCAAGAACATCAACCTCAGCCGTCAACGTTGAATTTTCATCACCAATACTGGCGATCACGTCGCCGCGTTCCTTGAGCACCAGTGCGCCCTCGTTGAGGCGTGACAGCAGGCCCAGTAACAGGCGCCTGCTGAGCGCTCCGCGCTGTGAAGTGGACAAGGAGCCAGCGGTTAATTGTTCTTCGGACATACGAGATCCTTTTTCGGGTGTTGATGTAATGGCACGCCTTTCAGGAAGAGTTTCAGCGCCTGCCAGTAAATGGCGGTAACGACACTCAGCGTTTGCACGGGAGTATTCAGTAATACGCGGTTCAAATTGGTTTGGTTCAGTTCCCGGCGCCGAAGTTTCAGGGTTGCGTCAAATACACGCTTTTCCTGGTGGCTTTCAATACGTATCCCAACACTGTCCCCCGGGGGAGTAATCTTCCAGTGGTATTGCTGGTTCATCGGGTTAAACGGGGATACGTGGAACTGCTTGGCGTGGGGCTGCGGATCGGAGACATCGAGTAAATAATAGTGGGTCTCGTTCCAGGGCGTATTGCTGACCTCTGCCAGCATGTGGGTGAAGGTCGCCCCCTGCTTGAGGAAGTAGACGTTCAGGGGGCTGAAATAAATACCGAGGTAACGCAGGTTGCCGAGGAAGTAGACATCACCACTCAATTCCTGGTTCGCGAGTGACGACATCTTTTGGGTTATCGCGCTTTCCAGGGGAATGTCACCGGGGCCGAGGTAATCGGATCGTTTGAAGCGTGCCCAGTTAAAGCGCCCGGTTCCCAGGAACCGAAATCTCTCTGCCACTTCATCCACTTCGTCGAGTTTCAGCAGGAACATAAAGAGCTCGTACTTGAAGGCGTGTTGTTTGGGCGTGTGGCGACGATGTTGCACGAAGCCCTCGTAGATCGCGCTATTCATGTGCTCTCCAGGTCGATACCGAAGCGCCGCGTGACATCCAGGGCGCTGCGCACGCCGTCTTCGTGGAACCCGCTATACCAATAGGCCCCGCAATAATGGGTATTGTTATGTCCACAAATGAGTTGTCGATCCGCCTGTGCGCGTGAGGATTCCGGCGAGTATACCGGATGCGCGTATTTAAAAGACTGGATGATTTTGCCGGGATCAATCAGGTGACTCGCATTTAGCGTTACCAATAATGGTTCGCTGGAAACCAGGCCCTGCAGGATATTCATGTTGTAAGTGACGACCGGCAGAGCGTCCGCTTCCCCATCAGTGTGATCCAGGTAGAAATTCCAGGCCGCCCATGCCCGCTGCCGCTCGGGCATCAGGCGTACGTCGGTATGCAGCACCACGTCGTTAGCCTGATAGGCAAGGTTGCCCAGAACCTGTGTTTCCGACCTCGTGGGATCGTCCAGCAGGGCCAGGGCCTGGTCGCTGTGGCAGGCAAACACAACCTGGTCAAAATCCCTGGTTCCCTGCGCGGTGGCAATGGTTACGCTCCCCTCGTTACGTGTCACTCTCTGTACGGGCGTGTTTAGATGTATGTTGTCGCGAAACGGTTTGGTTAGCGGCTCGATATACGCATGTGAGCCGCCCTTGAGAACATACCATTGCGGACGATTCTTTATATCAAGCAAGCCGTGGTGATTGAAGAACCGCAGGAAAAACTGCAACGGGAAATGTCCGGCCTGCTGCGTGCTGCATGACCAGATGGCCGCTACCATGGGCAACACATAATTATTCCGTAACCAGTCACCCAGCCCCAGCTTGCGGATGAAATCATCCAGCGTCATACCTGCTGCAGAATCTTGCTCCAGCGTTTGTTTGGCAAGGCGATTGAACGTCATGATGTCACGCACCATGCCGATAAATTTGGGCCGCAGTACGTTACGGCGCTGCGCGAACAAAGTATCCAGGTTATGGCCGTTGTATTCGAGGTTCAGCGCTTTGTTGGTGACGCTAAAGCTCATCTCGGTCGGTTGGTACTCGACGCCCAACTGCCCCAGCAGCTTCAGGAAGTTGGGGTAGTTACGGTCGTTACAGACGATAAAGCCGGTGTCGACGTTTAGCTCGGTATTATCCATGGTCACGGGCACGGTATGCGTGTGCCCGCCGATATAGTCATTGGCCTCGAATACGGTGACCTCATGCTGCTTGCTCAGCAGGTGTGCCGAGGTCAGCCCCGCAACGCCGCTGCCGATGATTGCAATCTGCTTCGCGTCAGTCATGTACGCACAACCATGCGCCGGACCAGGCTTTTCTGCAGCGCCCAGGGCATAGCGCCCATCGCCTTGAGTAACCCGGTAAAGCGTTTCGGGAAATGGATCTCCGCCTTGCCTTTGGCCAGGCCGGTGCGAATGGCGATAGACGCCCGTTCCGTAGTAACCATCATGGGCATTGGGAAGTCATTGCGCCCCGTCAACGGTGTGTCGACAAATCCCGGCGCGATATAGCTGACCTGGATATCCAGCGGCGCCAGTGTAATGCTGAGCGCCCTGGCCAGGTAGTGTACAGCGGCTTTGGACGCGCCGTAAGCTTCTGCGCGCGGCAGTGGCAAATAACTCACACTGCTGCCCATGAGGGCTAGCCTGCCACCCGGCGCGATGCGCGACTGCACGGCTTCGATGCAGTTGGCCAATCCAACCAGGTTGGTTTCAACGACACGTTTGAACATTGCCGCATCGAACTGCTTCGCGTCGATATATTCGCAGGTGCCGGCGTTGAGTATAACCAGGTCGAGTGGTTCCAGGTTAGCCATCCGGGTGCGACATGCACCCAGATCCATGATGTCGAATACCAGGGGGGTCGCGTGATCCGGGAACGCGGCGGTTAAGTGCTCCAGGCGCTTCCTGTCCCGACCACATCCATACACGCGATGCCCTTCGGCCAGGTAATCAAGCGCCAGTTGCTGGCCTATGCCGGAACTGGCGCCGGTGACCAGGATGTTCATTGGCCGAGCCTGCGCTTAACGCCGGACACGACCCTGCCAAGCAGTGGTACATGTTCATACGCCATCGCGCCCAGGTCGAAATAGTCCCGATGTGCCTCGATTTTGTTGTTATTTACCCTTAAAACGCTGGAACCCTTTACCTGGATTGTCGAACCCCGGTTAAGTTTTGGATGGCTAAGATGCATCGTCCAGGTCAGGACGATGTGCTCCTGGTCGACGATGACCGATTCAAAATCAAACTGGCAGTCGTTGACATTGGCGTACATCGATTTGAAGTAGTCGAGCATGTTTTCCAGCCCTTCGATTCGATGTGCCGGATCCTCAAAGACGATGTTGTCGCTGTATACGTTTCTTAATGAATCGATTTCGCCGAGCCCCAATGTCTTATACAGGCTCATGATTTGACTCGCTAGTTCTTGTGATCCCATCGCTGTTCTCTAGGTATGTTGTCCTGCATGACCGACCCGGTAAGGTGGTTCATTGCGTGTTGTGTTGGGACTTACTACGCGAGCCACCCGGGACTGGATCAATACTTTTTAGCTAAAAAACACAGGCTTGAGTGATCCGGTGCGCAACTCATGCCGTATATATCCGAACGAAACTGAAATGGAAGTCTAAATGGCATATTTGTCTAACACATCGCCAGCGGTTACCATTCCCCGCACTATAGAAGCTCCCCTGAGGGCTGTTGCAGGTAATGTTAAAGCTGGAGAAAACTTGGATCATTTATTGACCTCTGTGGCTATTCATCGCGATCGACAGGCTTTCGCCCGCTTGTTCGAGCTGTGCTCGGGAAAAGTGTATGGCTTGGGCATGAAGATCTTCCGCAATGAGCAGCAAGCGAAAGAGCTTGTCCAGGACACCATGCTCACAGTATGGCAAAAGGCACCGCTGTTTGATTCCGACAAGGGCTCCGCAAATACCTGGATTTATGCGGTCGCCCGTAATCGTGGTTTCGACATGTTACGCAGGCGCAAGGCCGAACCGCAGTGCGTGAGCTCAGATGATATATGGCCACTGGGCGAAGCTCCAGAGGCCGAAATTCATGGCCACGAGGTGGCAAATGATTTCCTGGAACTGCGCAACCTGCGCGGCCGCCTGGAAGAGTTGCCCGTGGCACAGCAAGAAATTGTAAGAATGGTATATCTCGAAGACAAAACACACCAGGAAGTAGCAGAAGAGCTGGTCATTCCATTAGGTACAGTCAAGTCACGACTTCGACTGGCAATCAATAAACTCAGGGAATCAATAGGAGGTGTGCAGTGATCGCATATCACCCTACAAGCCAGGAATTGCTGGCTTTTGGTAGCGGCACATTGACAACCGGGGACTCGGTTGCGATTTCCGCCCACCTGGACTATTGCACGAGCTGTGCGAGCAAATCAGGCCAGCTGGAAGCGCAGAGTGCCCAGGACTGGAACAATTTGCCGGCTCAGCAGGATGTCGATATGGACGAACTTGCGCCAATACTCGATACCATCCTCAGCGCGCCGTTGCCTGAGTTGCCAGAATCCTCGCCCACAGCATCAAGCACGGCGAAGGTTGAGGTGGGTGGGCAGCAGTTTGAGTTGCCAGCGGTTTTGGACCGGTTGGCTGAAACCGGATTAAACTGGCACAGGTTGCCAGGTGGCGTATCGTTAGCCAAAGTGAAAGTGGATAACGAAAACCTGTGCACCTTTTTATACATGAAACCGGGTGGCAAAGTCGCCATGCATACCCATGTGGGCAAGGAGACGACGCTGGTTATTGGCGGTAGCTTCTTCGATGCTGCGGGAGAGTATGGCATAGGTGACCTGGTGCGGCGTGGTGAAGAAGATACCCATACCTCGCAAAGTAACGACGGTTGCCTGTGTTTCACAGTCCAGGATAACCCTGTTGTATTTACATCGGGCCTGTCGCGCCTGTTTAATCCCCTCAACAAGCGCCTTATGCGTCGTTAACACAGGCTTTTCGAATACCGCATCGGGTTATCCCGGGGCGAAAAGAAGGCCCAATGACCGGTTGTGCTCGCTAATTATTTGGGGCGAGCATGTGCTGCCCGGAGGGGCTTGTTATTTTGGCCCCTACGGCACTACGCCATTCCGCGTGCCGGGCATCCCGGCAACCACCTGCAGCGCGGTTAATCAAGCCTTTAGGCCCCGTCATAAGATGTGCTAAGTTATAACCTTGGTCATTGCATGGATCGCCGGCACATGGTTAAAACAACACATTTCGTTTTTATGCTCGCCCTCTGTTTGGGGCAATCAGGTACTGCCCAGGATTTCGCTGATGTTGAGCTGAAGATGCATCCGGTGGCAGGTTCGGTGTATATGCTGGAAGGCCGCGGTGGCAATATCGGGCTATCCATTGGTGCAGACGGTGTGTTTATGGTGGACGACCAGTTTGCCGCCCTCACCGACCGGGTTTTGGCGGAGATTCGAAAGCTTTCCGAGCAGCCGGTTCGGTTCCTGGTCAATACGCACGTCCATCCGGATCATGTTGGTGGTAACGAGAACATCGCCAAACACGGTGCGTTGATTTTTGCCCATGATAATGCCCAGCAGCGGCTCGTAAACGGGTCTTTTGATGTGCGCACCGGCCAGCAGAATGAGCCGCTGCCGCTCGCGGCGCACCCGGTTATTTCCTACGGCGATGGCGTCACATTCCATATAAATGGCGAGAAAGTATTCGTATTTCCAGTGCCTCCGGCGCATACCGACGGTGACAGCTTTGTTCACTTTACAGGCTCTGATGTGCTGCACCTGGGCGATGTGTATCGCAACACGGGATACCCGATTATCGATACCTATAACGGAGGCAGGTTTACAGGCACCATCGACGCGCTTGAGCTGGCCATAGAGCTTGCCGATAAGGATACCCGGATTATTCCAGGGCATGGTAAGCTGGCGACTCGCAGTGACGTGATTGAGCTGCGCAATATGCTGGTAGCAATAGAGAAAACCATTGCCGCAATGATCGAGGATGGCTTGGCACTCGAGGAAGTCATCGCGGCAAACCCGACCAGGGAATTCGACTCGCGCTGGGGAAACACGCCGGAATGGTATCCGGTGGCACGTTTTGTAGAAATAATATTCGATGAATTGAGCGAATAGCCGTAACTACGGCGTGATTACCCAGCCATGTCGGTTGGTGCTGTCTATACTGAAAAAGATAAGATACTCTTCCGCCGTCAGTGGGTATCCGGAAAAACCTGTGTGAACGACTACAACACCGAAATTAGTAACCGCAAACGGGCAAGAGGCCTGGGTTTCTGCGTGCTTGCCTGTGTCGTAGTGTCGGCATTAGCCGCGAATGTTCAAGCCGATGAAGGTCACACCGGATTTGAAGCCAGTGTCGCGCCCAATGACTGGAACCAACCTGCCGACCAGCGAGCCAATCCTCGTGCAAGTACCGGGACTGAGTCCAGATTGCCCAAGGCAGAGAACATTGACCTTGAAGCGCTTACACCTGAACTCAAATTGACGCCGGAGCCGACGCCCTCTCCCGCTTCCATAGCGGAACCTGCGGTACTGAACGCTATCCAGCCGGACGCAGTTGAGCCCGCTGCGGCTAAATCCGCTCCAACCGAGCCCTCCGCCGCTGTCGAACAGATTGCTAAATCGCTCATATTGCTGGGCACCGAAGTACCAACCAACATGACGACCCGATTGTCCTGGTCGCCAACGCATACCTTCGAGGGCATCGCTGTGCCAACCCCTGTGTTAGTGGTTAACGGTGCTAACCCGGGTCCGCGCCTGTGCCTGACGGCTGCGGTACACGGCGATGAATTGAATGGCATCGAGATTGTACGACGGGTGCTGTACCGCATGGATCCGCAAAACCTGGCCGGCACTGTAATTGGCGTGCCGATCGTAAACCTGCAGGGTTTTCGTCGCGGCTCGCGTTATTTACCCGACAGACGTGACCTGAATCGATTTTTCCCTGGCACAGATTACGGCAGCTCTGCCTCGCGCATTGCCAACTCGCTCTTTAATGAAATTATTGTGCATTGTGATGCGCTGGTGGATCTGCACACCGGCTCCTTCTATCGCAGTAATCTGCCCCAGCTGAGGGCGGATTTGACCAACCCGCACGTTGAAGAGCTCGCGCATGCCTTTTCTTCACTGGTGGTTTTGCACAGCAAACCTGCGCAGGGAACCCTGCGCGCGGCGGCCACCAACGCGGGCATCGTGACCGTGACGCTGGAAGCAGGCGAGCCTATGCGCTTGCAGGAAGAGGAAGTCTCCGCGG
>CAXMOT010000112.1:0-7434 GCA_964195105.1 uncultured Gemmatimonadales bacterium
CGAAATCAATGCCCGCGGCATCGCACGCTCGCGCCAGTACGGTTTGCCCATAGGTGAGTCCGGCCATCGTTACGGTGTCGAAATTTGAGAACGGGTGAAACGGATTGCGCTTGATATCGTTGCGCTCGCTGGCAGCCGTTACAAAGCCATGATCGAAATGGGCGTTGTGTCCCACAATGACGGCTCTTCTGCAGCCGCTTGCCTTGACGGCCTTGCGTACCACACGAAAAATCTCTGTTAGTGCGTCCCTCTCATGGTGAGCAATGCGCAGAGGGTGGTTCAGGTCGATGCCGGTGAATTTGAGTGCCGCTTCCTCGACATTGGCGCCTTCAAAGGGATCAACGTGGAATGCGATGGTTTCTTCAGCATAGATAATACCCTGGCGATCCATGTTCAACGGAACCGCGGCAATTTCCAACAGGGCGTCGGTGGCCGAGTTAAAGCCACCGGTTTCGACATCGATCACCACTGGCAGGAAGCTTCTGAAGCGTTGCGCCATCTGGCTGGGTTGATTGTTGCTTTCAGGCATGGAGCCGGTTCCTTGCTAGTTAACTGGAGATCTTCCAGCTGATTGTTTCGGAGGCGCGCAGGGGCACTATTGGTTGCCCCGCCATCTCGATTTCCGCAGCCATCGGCCAGGGTGACTTCTCTAACCGCACTGAATCCTGGTTGCGGGGCAGGCCATAGAAATCTGCCCCGAAATGGCTGGCAAAGCCTTCCAGCTTGTCGAGCGCTTGCATTTGATCAAAGAACTCCGCGTACAGTTCCAGCGCGGCGGGTGCAGTATAACAGCCAGCGCATCCGCAACTCGTTTCTTTGGCGCTGCGTAAATGTGGCGCAGAATCTGTACCCAGGAAGAATCGCGGGTTGCCGCTCACCGCCGCTTCGCGCAGGGCCTGTTGATGTGAGTTACGCTTCAGGATAGGCAAGCAGTAGTAAT
This sequence comes from uncultured Gemmatimonadales bacterium, assembly GCA_964195105.1. GTDB lineage: Bacteria > Pseudomonadota > Gammaproteobacteria > Pseudomonadales > IMCC2047 > CAMYKE01. The sequence goes on from CAXMOT010000112.1 coordinate 941, forward strand.
GCGGCTTGATGCCGCCCACCAGCATATGGTTGCGATTGAATTGCAGGTGGTGCGCGGTGATGGTGGCGCCAACGTTATCCGATGCTCCTGCAACGAAATCGACCGCATCGGCCGTCGTAATATGTTCCAGCACTATTTTTAGCGTCGGGAAGCGTTGCACCAACGGCGCCAGCACTTGATCGATAAAGACCTTCTCGCGATCGAAGATATCAATCTCCGGCGCGGTAACTTCGCCATGCACCAATAACGGGATGCCGTGCTCCGCCAACTTTTCCAGCACGTCGTAGCAATTGGCAATGTCGGTAACGCCGGAGTCCGAATTGGTGGTTGCGCCGGCGGGATAATATTTCACCGCAAATACACAGTCTCCTGCCGCGGCCAGGTCGATCTCCTCGGCCGCCGTGTTATCGGTCAGGTAGAGCGTCATCAGTGGCGCAAAGCCGCTGTGGGCTGGAACCTGTGCGAGGATCCTGGTTTTGTAGGCTTCCGCGTCCGCGCAGGTAATGACCGGCGGTACCAGGTTCGGCATAACGATGGCGCGGCCAAAATACCGGGCAACATCCGCTACGGTCCGGGGCAAAAAGTCGCCATCGCGTAAATGAATATGCCAGTCGTCCGGGCGGGTAATACCAATGCTGTCCATTGATGCCTGCGAATTAGGTTTTGCGTAGCCGTGCATCCTACCGTAACCCCGGGATTATGGATATACCGGCTAAAGTTTTTACGTTTTGGGTCGATTTAAGTGACGCTGGACAAAAATAAACTGCTGCAGGTTATGATGGGTATAGCGAATCAATTACTGAAACGGTCGACTGTGCATGGTATGGCGCTGGGTGTTGCGTTGGCGTTGCCGAGCGCGACAGCCCTGGGCATAAGTCCCGTTGCCGCGATAAGTTTCGGTGCCTCGATTGAACAGAGCCGGTGGCAGGTTCAGAGCAGCGAGCTTGAGTGTCAGATGGTGCAGGCGATCCCTGAGTTCGGGGATGGTGTGTTTAGTCATCGTGCCGGCGGTCATTTCGGTTTTTATCTCAAGCCCTTCAATCCGGTGCTGCGTCCTGGCCCGGCACAAATTGTCATCGAGAGTCCTGGCTGGAAACACGCTCCCGCACCCGCCGAGATCGCGACTGTCGAGATTACCGACGATTATGTGCCGCTTGAACTAGAGCCGGGGCATGCGGACTCGATGCTGGAGTCACTGCGCCAGGGGCTGCAACCCGTTATTGCCAGCGATTCGCAGCGGCCGGTAAAGATCGCGTTGTCCGCCGCCAATTTCCAGGCCCCTTACAGCAAGTATATGGACTGCCTGGCGCAATTGTTACCGGTCGATTTTGAGCACATTGCCCGGTCGGCAATATTTTTCAAGAATAACAAGTCTCGCCTCAGTGACTCGGTAGAGGGGCAGCTCGACTTGATTGCCCGTTATGTCAAAGCGGATGATCGCGTTCAGCGTATCTATGTCGATGGCCATACCGACGATAAGGGCGCCAAACGCCTGAACATCAATCTCTCTAAAGCCCGTGCAGCCGCCGTGACGGATTATTTCAGGAAGGCCGGGGTTAAAAAGAAGATTATCGTGTCCCGGCATCATGCGGATAAGTATCCGGCGTTGAAAAACGACTCGGCCGAGAACCGCGCGCGTAACCGGCGTGTCACCATTCGGTTGGAGCGTGATTAGGCCGGTTCCAGCCGCCAGTTTAATCTTCGCAGCTGTATGCCTCCCCACCCGGCAATTTAACCTGTAATTGCCGCGAAAAAGTTCGCCAATTCATTCCGCATTAGGGTTAAAATACCGCCCCTTATATTATAGCTCTCATAGAGCTCGTGCGGGAGAAAGCCAGCAAGATGTCGGAAATCAATAAAGTTGTTTTAGCTTATTCAGGGGGTTTGGATACCTCGGTTATATGTCGTTGGTTGCAGGAGACCTACGATTGCGAGGTGGTCACCTTTACGGCTGACCTGGGGCAGGGCGAGGAAGTTGAACCGGCCCGCGCCAAAGCTGAGGCGATGGGTATCAAGGAGATTTATATCGATGACCTGCGCGAAGAGTTCGTGCGCGATTTCGTGTACCCGATGTTTCGCGCCAACGCATTGTATGAAGGCGAATACCTGTTAGGCACATCTATCGCCCGCCCGTTGATCGCAAAACGCCTGGTGGAGATTGCCAATGAAACCGGTGCCGATGCGATCTCCCATGGCGCGACCGGTAAAGGTAATGACCAGGTGCGGTTTGAACTGGGCGCCTATGCCCTGAAACCCGGTATCCATGTGATTGCACCCTGGCGCGAATGGGACCTGACGTCGCGTGAAACACTGCTTGATTATTGCGATGAGCGTGGTATCGAGGTTGAACGCAAGCCGGGCCAGAGATCGCCTTACTCGATGGATGCCAACCTGCTACATATTTCCTATGAAGGCGGCATCCTGGAGGATCCCTGGGCGGCACCGGAAGAAGATATGTGGCTGTGGAGCGTATCCCCGGAAGCAGCACCTGATGAGCCGACGTTTATTGAGCTGACCTACGCCGATGGCGACATCGTCGCGATTGACGGCAAAGAGATGACGCCGGCACAGGTGCTCGAGCACCTGAACAAGGTGGCGGGTGCCAACGGTATCGGCCGCACAGATATCGTGGAAAATCGCTTTGTCGGCATGAAATCACGCGGCTGTTACGAAACACCCGGCGGCACGGTCATGCTGAAAGCGCATCGCGCCATCGAATCTCTCACCATGGACCGTGAGCTCGCTCATCTCAAGGACTCGATTATGCCGCGTTATGCCGAACTGGTGTATAACGGTTTTTGGTGGTCGCCCGAGCGTAAGGCGCTGCAGGCGCTGATCGATAACTCACAACAGCACGTTAACGGCAATGTGCGCCTCAAGCTGTATAAGGGCAATGTGATTGTCGATGGCCGCGAATCCGCAGACAGCCTGTTTGATGAGAGCATCGCCACCTTTGAGGATGACGCCGGTGCTTACGACCAGAAAGATGCAGCCGGCTTTATCAAGCTCAACGCGCTGCGCTTGAAGATTGCCGCCAGCAGGGGCCGCAAGCTGGATTAATAGCTGCAGGCTGGATTTACAGGGTTAATAGAGAACGGCAGGAGAGATTTTATGCGCATCATGCACACCATGTTGAGAGTCGGGGACCTGGATCGGTCTATTGATTTTTATACCCGCGTGCTGGGTATGCAACTGCTGCGCAAGTCGGATAATACCGAATACAAATACACCCTGGCGTTTGTGGGCTATGGGGCCGAGCAGGACAACGCGGTGCTTGAGCTCACCTATAACTGGGGTGTGTCGGAATATGATCTCGGAGACGCCTACGGCCACATCGCGTTGCAAGTCGATGATATCTACCAGGCCGCTGAGGCGATTCGCGACGGCGGTGGGGTTATATCCCGTGAGCCCGGCCCGGTGAAGGGCGGCAAGACGGTGATTGCCTTCGTCAGGGATCCCGACGGCTATGCGATCGAGTTGATCCAGAACTAGCAGTCTGTGCTGCAAGGGACCCACTACCTTTACAGTCAGGTTATAACCGCAATAAGCTGCAGCCACACTTCAGGAGAGAATCCATGCCAAAGAATGCCGAGTTTGATGTTGTAGTTTATGGTGCGACCGGATTCACCGGTCGCCTCGTGGCCCAGTACCTGGACAGGCAATATGGCCGCACCCTTAACTGGGCGATGGCTGGCCGTAGCGCTGATAAGCTGGCCAGCGTCCGAGATGAAATTGGCGCCGACCCGGATACGCCTTTCATCGTAGCGGATGCCAGCGATCTTGAATCGTTACGGGACATGGTGCTCAAGACCAAATGCATCCTAACTACCGTCGGGCCCTATCAGCTCTATGGTTCTGACCTGGTGGCGACCTGCGCCGAACTGGGAACCGATTATGTCGATCTCTGTGGTGAGCCGGCCTGGATGCATGAAATGATTGCCGCTCACAGTGACGCTGCCGCCACCAGCGGCGCGCGGATTGTGCACAGCTGTGGTTTTGATTCGCTGCCGTTTGACCTGGGTGTGTTGTTTCTGCAGGACGCGGCACGAGACAAATTTGGCAAATCCTGCCCGCGGGTTCGCGGTCGAGTCAGGGCCATGAATGGCGAGTTGTCAGGTGGTACCACTGCATCATTTGGTGCGACCATGGCGGCAGCTGCCATGAACCCGGAATTATACGCGATTCTCGCGAATCCCTTCTCCCTGGCAAATGGTTTCGAGGGGCCGAAACAGCCAGCCGACAACAAGGTCTATGAGGATGAGGTGGTCGGCCAATGGGTTGCGCCATTTATCATGGCGGCAATCAACACCAGGAATGTACACCGCTCCAACGCCCTGATGGGCCATCCTTATGGTACCGATTTTGAATACGATGAAATGATGATGGTTGGTGCCGGAGAAAAAGGCAAGGCTATCGGCGATATGGTGGCTGCATCTAATCCCTTGAAGGGGGATGACGTGCCCAAGCCCGGCGAAGGGCCTTCGCGTGAGGCGCGGGAAGCGGGTAACTATGATGTGCTGTTCGTGGGCACTACCGATGACGGCCAGGCAATTCGCGCGGGTGTTACCGGCGATATGGATCCGGGCTATGGCTCAACCTCGAAGATGATTTCGGAAAGCGCCATCTGCCTGGTGCAGGATTGCCCTGATCTCCCCGGCGGCATCTACACCAGCGCGCCGGCCATGGGCCATAAGCTGATCAAGCGACTGGTCGCTAATGCCGGCCTGACGTTCGAATTGGAATAGTAAAACCAGGGTCACGTAACTCGCTGCTGACCCTGTTTTGTCGCTTCGCGCGGCCCAACAGGAAGTATCCGTCAGGGGTAGTCGTTGGGGCTGGTCTTTAGGGATAGTCTGGGAGCCTGTCCGAGAATAGACTGATCTACTACGGCAACCTCATTTTGGCCCTTTTTCCCGCTTATTTTCGGCAAACAGAATAACTATTCTTCTCAAATAATCAAAAAAAATAACTCAAAATGATGCTCCCTCGCTACGATCGCTATCCTCGGACAGGCTCCTAGCGTTTGGCCCGGCGCACAGTTTTCACCACTACCGATTCAACTGGCAGATTGGCGAAGCCATGTGAGGAATGGGTTTTGACTTCGCTGATCGCATCCACCACGTTCATGCCACTCACCACTTTACCGAAAACCGTATAGCCGGTTTTGTTGTGCTTCGGGTTGAGTCCGTCGTTGTCCTCAACATTGAAGAAAAACTGCGAAGCCGCACTGTCCGGGTCGGCGAAGCGTGCCATGGCGATGGTACCGCGGGCGTTTTTCAGGCCGTTGGCTGATTCATTGCGGATCATTGCGCCGACCGGCTTGCGATTATAAAACGGGCTGACACCGCCGCCTTGCACCACGAACCATGCCTTGACGCGATGAAAGATCGTATCGTCGTAGAACCTCTTATCGGTGTACTCGAGAAAGTTGGCAACCGTAATTGGCGCGTCGTATTGGAATAATTCCACCTCGATCTTTCCCATACTGGTATCAAAGGTTACGCGCGGATTAGCTTTGCCGGCGGCATAGCTCGGCAGAACAAACAAGGTTGCCAGGAGTAGCAGCCCAATTTGCAGGGCGCGAGATTTGCGGAAAACAATCATATTTATACCCACCCGGTATCTTTACGTTTTGGTTTAATCGACGGGATTACCAGTCCAAGTATCATTCCCAGCAAAATCGTGCCCGCGCCAATCAGGAAAAAATCCTGCTTGGATTCGTCCTTCAGGCGTTCGTTTTCGAGCGCGAATATATCCACCTGGTTCTGCAGGTTTTGATTTTCTTCGGTCAGTTGCTGGTTGCGCTGGTTAATGGCGATCGTATTGCCGGAAATTTCCTTGAGGTACTTGAGTTCGCCCTCGTACTTCTCGTTGACCTCTTTCAGCAGGGCAGTTTGCTCGCGGAAGTTTTTCAACTCGGTCTGGGCTTGTTTCAGGACCTGTCGGGCTACCGGTTTGCTTGACAGGTGCCGGGTCAGGATCCAGCCTTCGGCGCCGCGCTCAGTGAGAACGCGGGAATACTCCGTGTTGGGGTTGTTCTCTATTAGTTGCAGTTTGGTGCCACTGGCGAGCGGGGTAATGATGCCGGAGCTGGAGCGCTGTTCCGGACGGAGGAAGGCGCTCAATTGATCCGTTACATAGACGGTTTCCGCCGCTGCCGATAATGACACGAGGAGCATTAATGTGATGCTAATGATTTTTCCCACGATTTCGTTCCTGAATCTCATAATTTAAGGTAATACACGCTTGAAGGGTTTGACGGTAACTTGCTGGTAGACGCCTGCGGCTAGGTAAGGATCCGCATCCGCCCAGGTCCGGGCGTCGTCCCATGAGGCGAATTCGGCGACGATAAGGCTGCCGGTAAAGCCTGCAGTGCCCGGGTCGTCGGCGTCGATTGCCGGGTGCGGGCCCGCCAATACCAGGCGGCCGGCATCGCGCAGTTCGACAAGCCGCTGCAGGTGTTGTGGGCGCGCCGATTTGCGAAGTGCCAGACT
>CAXMOT010000113.1:0-5598 GCA_964195105.1 uncultured Gemmatimonadales bacterium
ATATAGGCGACGATCGCCAAACCGCCCGGCAACCAGCCGAGCAGTGCCTGGGTCACCCGCACCAGGCGCGCTGAGGTATTGCTCTCCGCGAGCAGATAGCCCGCCAGTGTAAAAAAGGGCAAGGCGCTCAGCAATGGCGTATCGACGATACGGTAAAGTTCGATGATGATAACCATCAGGTCAATGTCGGAGGTATAGAAACCGAGCATCGCGGCGCCTGCAATAACTACAAACAGGGGGGAGCCGAGAAATGCCAGCAGGATTAAGGCCAGAATCGCCAGTGTGACGATCATGAATCTGGCTCCATAGGTTGGCGGTAGCGCAGGCAGTAGACCAGAATCGCCAGGTAACGCAGCGCGATCACGACAAATGCCAGGGGCATGATGAATTCGCAAACCCAGTTGGGAACGGCGGCGAAGGCGGTAAAGCCGTCTTCAAATTCAAATTGTACAAACCGGTAGCTGTGGTAGGCGAGGACCGCGCAGATCGCGATGGTAAAGGTTGCGCTAATACTGGTGACGATCCACCTGGCCTGGATGCCCACCCAGCGAGTCACCAAATCAATGTTGATATGGTTGCCGGAGCGGCTGGCGACCATGGCGCCGATCAGGGCAACCCACAGGACGGCGATCCGGAGCAGCGAATCACCCCATACGATGCCGCTGTCGAACATGTTGCGGAGCACGATCTGCGCGAAAGCCAGTGCTATCATCAGGAGCAGGATGACCGCGAGCAGCAAGTCCTCGAAATATTCGATTCCTTGAACCAGCTTGCGGATACGGCCGGGGCTCATTGACTGCTGGCTTGGAGGGTCCGGAATTCGTTGAGATGTTTTTCCAGCAGGTCGAGTATGGACTTGGAAACAATCTCTTGTTCAACCAGCTTCGCAACCGAGTTGGCGGCTTTGGCCTGCCAGATTTCAAGCGCTTCCGGGGGTGGCGTTACCATGGTCAGTCCCTGGTTGAGAAGCGCGTCGTAGGACGCAATATTGTCTGCGCGCGTCTGTGTTTCGATCTCTTTTACCACCCGTGTCAGTATGGTGCGCACTGTGGCCTGGTCCTGGGCCTCTATTTTCGCGAAGGCTTTCTCGTTTACAGCCAGTATCGCAAACATATACATGATCGGTATGTCGGTCATGTGGCTGACCTGGTTATGCCATTGCAGCGCGATTGCCGCTACCGGTGAAGATGCGATGGTATCGATAAGGCCAGTTTGCAAGCCCGTCAACACATCCCCGATACCCAGCGGGATCGGGTCGACATCGAATGCGCGAATTGCGACCAGGCCCATTTTGTCGTCGGAGGGAATCCACACCTTGTGCTGCTTGAGGTCCGCCACTGAATTGATCGGGCTGCGCGACATGGTATAGGCAAAGCCGGTTTCGGTGAGGCCGAAAGTGACCAGGCCGGCCTCCTCGAAGCCCGCGATAATCCGCTTGTCCAGGCGCGCACGCACATAGTCCACTTCAGCAAAGGAGCGAAATTTTAGTGGCAGGTTGTAGACCTGGCTATCCGAGTAGTATTTGGCAAGCGCGGCACTGGTAAATGTGCCGCCATGCAATTGCCCGACCCGCATCTTGCGCAGGATCGTTTTATCGTCCCCCATGACGCCGCCCGGATAAAACTTCAGCTTTACCCGACTATCGGTCTTCTCGGCGATTTCCTGGCCAGCACTGCGCATGCGCTGCATAAAGTCCGAACCATTCGGCGCGAGCGTCGCGATTTTCAGCACCGCGCCCTGGGTGGAGCAGGCCAATGCGGCAGCAACTATCAGTGCGGCAAGTTTTTTCAGGTGATTCAAAGTGCGTCCTTCATGTTAATTGTTGATGTGTTGACAGCCTGTCTGCGAGAAAAGTCCGTTTAATGGCCCTGGCGTGCTATCGCTGCTGGCAGCCTGCTAGAAGTACTCGTCGGCGCTGTCCAATAATTCACCGGCCTGTTGTTTAGCCAGCGTATTGCTTAAGGTCAGGCCATCGACCTTCGATTCGGAGGCCAGCACTTGCTTAAGCAGGCGGTCGTGTAGCTCGCGCTCAAATAACAGGCGTGCATAGCGCTGCGCATAGCTAACCTGCGCCATGAGGTTGGCACCGTCGGAGATGGCAATCGCTCGCTCAAAGTGGTACTTGCCGATTTCCGGCTTGCCGCCCAGCGCCGGGGGCAACAGGGTTGCCAGGCTGCCGAGGTAAATATGCGCGAAGCCTTCATTATAGTCGTCTTCGAGGCTCACGACGCGTTGTAATAGCATTTTTGCGCGATCAATTTGGGCCACGGCATTCCAGTCGTTCGAATGTGCGTCTATCCAGCCGGTCCAGGTAGACCCCAACGTATAAAGGAAGTCGATGTCCTTGGAGCCAAAAGCAGCGACGCGGGTCTCGAATTCCTTGAAGTCGATTGTTTCAAGATAGCAGGAGGTCGAATTGGCCTGGCAAAACGCCCGCCGCGCATAGCCCAGCGCCTTGCTCGCGAGCAGCCCGGCCTGTCCTGGTTCGCGGGCAAATACCCCTGCGTAGGCGCTGTTGAGTTCAGCGGAGGCTCTCAGCATCCCTGCGTTATCAGGGTCATCGGCCAATAATCCGTCGAGTAGCAGCAAATAGGCTGGTAATCCCTGGGCTACAGTGGCCGGATCGTTGCTGTTCAGGATAGAACTGGACAGGCTGTCGGCCAGGTTCTGGGTGGCGGAACCCACCAGGGTGGCGCAGCCAGACAGCATAACGCTAGCCAGCAGCGCTAGCGCGCCTAACCAACTGCCCGGTTTGTAAGATAGGTACTGCATTTGAGCCAAGATTGCCTGCGTAGTCTCGATTGCCCGTATTTACAGGGCGAAGTCGAGTTGAAGAAAGCATCGACGGATTGCGTTGTAGATGCTGTAGAATGCCGATACTAAAGAGGTTGACCACTAATTTCCACCTTCAAGTGGCGTTGGTACTCCAATCACCTGATAATCTAGGATTCAGCGAGCCGAGAAGCGGTTGCCCGCCAGGCGCGATTCGCAGGGAATGGCTAGCCCTTGCCAAGAATCGCAACACCGCGGGTGACCGCTTCTCGACCCGCCCTGCGGGAGCTTGTCAGATGATCCAATACGGCGTTGCAACCCTTGAAAAGGGCTGGCCATTATCTGCGGGCTGCGTCTTGTATTGAATCATCTGGCAAGCTCTGCATCCTAAATTATCAGGTGATTAGAGTACTAGTTCAACACTAATTGTCTTTATCCGTAGCTTCTGCGGCACTCGTTTCTATATAATTTCGCCTTTGTCCCATTACCCAGGATTCACGTGCCGCTGTTAGCTTTAGGAATCAACCACACGACTGCTCCCGTTGAGGTGCGCGAACAGATCGCGTTTGCGCCCGAGCAAATGGTGCATGCATTGCAGCAAGCGCAGGCAAAGCTGGCGATTGCTGAAGTGGCGATCCTGTCCACCTGTAATCGAACCGAGCTATATTGTGTCGCTGAGTTGACGGGCAGCCGGGCGGTTCTTGAATGGCTGGGGGAACATCATGGCCTGGCGGCTGATGTGCTGGAGAACTGCAGCTACGCATATTGGGCCGATGACGCGGTAAAGCATGTGATGCGGGTTGCCAGCGGACTGGATTCAATGGTGCTGGGCGAACCCCAGATCCTGGGCCAGGTTAAATCGGCTTTCGCCGTGGCGCGGGATTCGGCGACCGTGGGGCCGCAACTGGAGAAGTTGTTCCAGAATACCTTCGCAGTGGCAAAGCAGGTGCGGACGGAGACCTCAATTGGTGAGAATCCTGTCTCGGTGGCCTATGCGGCAGTGAGTCTGTCGCAGCATATCTTTTCCGACCTGGCGAAAACCAGTGCCTTGCTGATCGGCGCGGGAAAGACCATCGATCTGGTGGCACGGCATCTGCGCCAGGCCGGGGTGCGCAATATGGTGGTGGCGAATCGTACCCTGCAGCGGGCGGAAGAATTGGCCGAACAGTTTGATGCGCGCGCGGTGCTGCTGTCGGATGTGCCGGAGTGCCTGGTCGATGCGGATATCGTCATCGCCTCGACGGCGAGCCAGTTGCCGATTCTGGGTAAAGGCGCCGTTGAACGGGCCTTGAAGCGCCGCAAGCACCGCCCGATGTACATGGTGGATATTGCCGTGCCCCGAGATATCGAGCCGGAAGTAGGCGAGTTGGCGGATGTGTACCTGTTCTCGGTGGACGATCTCGCCAAGGTTGTCGATGAGAATATGAAGACCCGGCAAGGTGCGGCAGCGGAGGCCGAGAGCCTGATCGAACAGGGGGCGAGCAAGTATAGCCATGAGTTACGCGCCCTTGAAGCCGTAGAAACGCTGGTGGCTTATCGCGCAAAGGCGGCAGGATTGCGGGATATAGAGTTGAAAAAAGCCGTCAAACAAATAGAGGGTGGCCAGGATCCGGAACAGGTGATGGTCAGGTTTGCCAACGCGTTGACCAACAAACTGATACATACTCCCAGCATCGAGCTGAAAAAGGCATCGGCGCTGGGACGCAAGGATTTACTCGAGTGGGCCCAGGCGCTCTTCGATTTATCTGAAGATAATGACAATAGTAATGGGTGACAATGAAAGCATCGATCGTTAATAAACTGGAACATCTGGGAGATCGGTACGAGGAACTCGCCGCGTTGCTGGCCGATCCGGACATCATTTCGGACCAGAATCGGTTTCGGAATTATTCCAAGGAGTATGCCGAGATCGAACCGGTGGCCCAGTGCTACCAGTCCTATGTCGACGCGGAAGGTGACCTGGAATCTGCGCAGGAAATGATGCAGGACTCTGATGCCGAGATGCGTGCCATGGCTGAGGAGGAGGTCTCCGAGACCAAAGAGAAAATGGCGGCCCTGGAAAGGGGCCTGCAAAAGCTGTTGATTCCTAAAGATCCCCACGATGCCAGCAACACCTTCCTGGAAATTCGCGCCGGCACCGGTGGCGATGAGGCGGCAATCTTTGCCGGCGACCTGTTTCGCATGTACTCACGGTACGCGGAGGGCAAGGGTTGGCGCATCGAAGTGGTGAGTGAAAGCCAGGGCGAGCACGGTGGTTACAAGGAAATTATCAGCCGGGTGGTGGGCAAGGATGTCTACGGTCACCTCAAGTTTGAATCCGGCGCGCACCGGGTGCAGCGGGTGCCGGAAACCGAGTCCCAGGGGCGTATTCATACCTCGGCATGCACCGTGGCGATAATGCCCGAGGCCGATGCCGTCGATGAGATCCAGATTAAGAAAGAGGACCTGCGCGTGGATACCTTTCGTGCCTCCGGCGCGGGCGGGCAGCACGTCAACAAAACCGATTCCGCTATTCGACTCACCCACCTTCCCTCGGGTGTGGTGGTGGAGTGCCAGGATGAGCGCTCGCAACACAAGAACCGCGCGCGAGCCATGTCGCTGCTGCAGGCAAGGTTGTTGAGTTCCGCGCAAGACGCCCAACATGCCGAGCAGGCGGATGCACGCAAGAGCCTGGTCGGATCCGGTGATCGCTCGGAGCGCATCCGCACCTATAATTACCCGGAAGGTCGGGTCACTGATCACCGCATCAACCTCGTGGTGCACAGATTGAAGCAGGTTATCGAAGGTGACCTGGGCTGTATCATCGATCCGCTGATCAATGAGCAC
>CAXMOT010000114.1:0-3987 GCA_964195105.1 uncultured Gemmatimonadales bacterium
AGGGTTGAAGTATCGTATCGAGTACCTGCTTGAGACTCGAGAAACCGGCCAGTCGGGATCGCTCGTGCAGGAGATAAAACCGAGTGCCCTCACCTGGCTCGAAAGCATCGAATCGATCTTCGTGAAATGGTCCGATAATCCTGGCAGTGTGCCTGCAGTCGATCTCGAGCAACGCCTGGCGGCCAGGCTTGGCGTATTGGAGCAGGGCATCGACGCAATCATCGAGCAGCTGGACAGGAAAGCAATCAGCGAGGCAGACGGCGAGCACTTCTACCGTTTGCTGGGGGCCTACAGAGGTGTTTCCGAGGCAACCGTTGCCTATGCCGGCAATGCTGCTAGTATCGACTGGGCCGAATGGGGCGAGGAAAAGTTCTAGCGATGAAGCGCAGGCGGGCAAGATGAATATATACCCTCACGAGATAGCGATCGGTGGTGTCTATATGCCGCCGTTGCTGATCGCTTCACTGCTTGGAGTAATCGCTGCCGTCGTCACTGCTCGCGCGCTCAACCGCTATAGGCTCTCGCGGTACTTTTTTTATCCCCCACTGGCCTTCGTGGCGATAACGGTCATTTATACTGTCCTCATCGGGACGTTTGCTATCAGGGTTTAACATTGAATCAATTCGGCAAATATCTACTGACTGGCACGATCGTCCTGATTGCAGGTGTCCTGGTATTACTCAAATACTGGGATTACGTCGTAAATCCCTGGACCCGGGACGGCCAGGTGCGTGCCCAGGTTATACAGATCACGCCGCGTGTATCGGCGCCAATCATCAAGCTGGCGGTAAAGGATAACCAGTTCGTCAAGGCCGGCGATTTGCTGTTTGCTATTGATCCACGCACTTTCCAGGCCAGCCTGGAAAGTGCGCAAGCGAGCTACGATAAAACCGGGGATAGCTACCTGGGTCAGCAAAAACAGGTCGAGGCGGTACAGGCGCATGTAGAAGTCTCGCGAGCTGCATTGGCGCAGGCGAGAAGCGCCATCAGGGAAGCGGAATCCCAGATCACAAAGGACAAGGCCGAGTTTCAGCGACAGCAAGGGTTGCTGCAGCAAGAGGCGACTTCGGTAAAGTCTGTCGATCGCGCCAGGGCGAACTACGAAGTCTCGGTGGAAAGACGTAAGGGCGCAATCGCAAGCCTGGCCCAGGCGCGAGCCTCGTTAGCCCAGTCGCAAGCCGACCTGGCAGAGGCACGCGCCAACCTGGGTGCAGCAGGAAAGGCCAATGCCAGTATCCGTGAAGCGCGCTCTGCAGTGGAGCAAGCCATGCTGAACCTGGAGTTCACCGAAGTCAGCGCGCCGGTGGACGGTTATGTTACCAATCTCAATCTGCAACTCGGCAGTCAGGCGGTTGCCAACCAGCCGGCAATGGCACTGGTGGATGTAAACAGCTTCTGGATTGACGGTTTTTTCCAGGAAAACTATATCGGTAGAATCGGTATAGGTGACAAAGCCATTGTTACGCTGATGTCCTACCCGGATAAGCCGATCGAAGCCTATGTGGATAGCCTGGGCTGGGGGATCGCGCAGAACGATGGCAGCACCGGCTTCGACTTGCTGCCCAATGTCAGCCCCACGTTCGAGTGGATTCGCCTGGCGCAGCGCGTGCCGGTTCGCATTCGACTGGGTGAGCTGCCCGAAGGCATCGCGCTGCGGGTCGGCACGACCTCCTCGGTGCTGGTGTTGACCGGCACCGCCGAACAGGGCCATGACGGGTCGGTGCCAGCCGCACCGGCAATACTTCAGTGAAGCGGCTGGAATGAGCCAGTCCCGAAGGCCACCTGAAATATGATACGCCCTAAATCCTTCCCCAATGGCCTTACGCTGGAACTTATATCAGGTGTCGACCATTTCCCCCAGTTGGAAAATCCACAGTGGGTTGCGGAGCGATTGATCCGCTGGGTCAGGCAGAATTCTGATCAAGAAGCGGCGTGTTTTGCGGCCAAGGAGCTGGTCGATCCGGTTACCAGGTGCCGCGAAACCAGGAAAGGGTTTACTGCGTATTTTTCCTCTGCTTTTTGAATTTTTTATGTGCTATTGTTTTGAAAACCCCAAAGTGAAACGGTGTAGAAAATGATGAAAAAGTTGCTATTGACATGCCTCGGGATCAGCCTGTCTGCGCTGACCACTGCGTCTTTGGCGCAGGAATTTGATGTGGATGAGGAAGATATTTCTGCTTTGTATGAAAAGGAGCAATACTCGCCTTATGCAGGATATCAATTTCCAGAAAGGCCACTGTGGGGAGACACTCATCTGCACACATCTTTGTCATTCGATGCCGGCGCTTTCGGCAATCGTCTGGGCCCGCACGATGCATACCGATTCGCCCGGGGCGAAGAGGTTATTGCATCGTCAGGCCAGGCAGTGCGCCTCTCCCGCCCACTCGACTGGCTGGCAATCACCGACCATTCGGACGGCATGGGGTTTACCAATGACGCTCTCGCCTCGTCACCGTTTGTAACCAGGTATGAGCAAGGTGCGCGCTGGTCCGAAGGTTTTCGAGCGGGCGGCCAGGATGCGGTCGAAGCTACGCTGGACATGATCCAGACATTCTCACAGGGCAAGATGAACCCCGACATGATGGCCAGCTATTCCCCTGGCGCCCGGCGTTACTCCACGCTCTGGAACCGGGTAATCAAGAATGCGGAGAAATTCAACGATCCTGGCGAATTCACTGCCTTCATCTCCTTTGAGTGGACCTCGCTGGTGAAGGGTTCTAACATGCACAGGAACGTAATTTTCCGCGATGACGGAGATCGCGCCCGGCTGGTGGTGCCATACACAACGGCCCCACCGATGGGTAGCCCGGACCCGCTTGATCTATTCAAGTACCTCGAGAACTACGAAACGAAGACCAATGGTGCGGTCATGGCGCTCGCGCACAACGGTAACTTGTCTAACGGCCTTATGTTTCCGGTTGATGCCCAGTACACCGGCAAAAAGATCGATAAGCACTATGTCGAGCAGCGCGCCAAATGGGAGCGCATGTATGAGATCACGCAGATCAAGGGCGACGGTGAGGCGCATCCGTTTCTGTCCCCGGATGACGAGTTTGCCGACTACATGACCTGGGATGTCGGCAACCTTGACTTGTCGGAAGCCAAGACGAACGACATGCTCGCGGGCGAATATACCCGCGAAGCGCTAAAGAGTGGGTTGGCCCTGGAAGCGACATTTGGTACCAATCCGTACAAGTTCGGCTTCACCGGAGCCACCGACAGCCACACCTCACTGAGCACCTCAGAGGAGAACAACTTCTTTGGCAAGCACACCGGCTACGAACCATCGCCGGAACGTCTATCGCATCCGTTCGTGAAAACCGAGAACGGCGAAATTTTTGCCTGGCAAATGGTCGCTTCGGGTATTACGGCCGTCTATGCGAAAGAGAACACTCGCGCATCACTCTTCGATGCTATGGATCGCAAAGAGGTCTATGCAACCACCGGTCCGCGAATTGGAGTGCGTTTCTTCGGCGGCTGGCGCTTCACGGATAGTGATTTAAGAAACCGGGCACCCGCATTCCAGGGATATGCGAAGGGTGTGCCGATGGGTGCAGACTTGCCCGCGCGACCGGACGACGGCGCGAAGGCACCAGCCTTCATGGTATATGCGCTTCGTGACGTGATTGGCGCCAACCTTGACCGCATCCAGATAGTCAAGGGCTGGCTCGATAGCGCTGGCAAGACACATGAGAAAGTCTATAACGTCGCGTGGTCAGATGGCCGCAAGCCTGGTGCCGATGGCAAGCTGCCAGCGGTGGGTAATACTGTTGACATTGCCGCCGCAACCTGGAGTAACACCATAGGCGCATCCGAGCTTGCGACAGTCTGGACCGATCCGGATTTCGATGCTGCGGAAAGTGCCTTTTACTACGCGCGCGTGCTGGAGATTCCTACTCCGCCCTGGTACGTATACGACGCGTTTCGATTTGGTACCAAACTTCCCGAGGCTGTTCCTACGAGTCACCAGGAACGTGCCTATACGTC
>CAXMOT010000115.1:0-5871 GCA_964195105.1 uncultured Gemmatimonadales bacterium
GCCGGAACCACGTCCTGCCGGGGTCACGCAGCTGGTTGGTTCTTAAACAGACTTTTACTAGCTTGACGGATACTTTGACGAAGTTCTGGGCAAGTTGATTCCCAGGCTATCCCAGATTTCATCGATATGGCTGGTGACCTCGTCGCTCATGCTGATTGGCGAACCCCATTCGCGGGTGGTTTCACCCGGTAATTTATTGGTCGCATCAAAGCCGATCTTGGAGCCCAGCCCGGCGACCGGGGAGGCAAAATCCAGGTAGTCGATCGGGGTATTTTCTACCACCGTGATATCCCTTGCAGGATCCATGCGAGTTGTCATCGCCCAGATAACGTCCTGCCAATTCCGCGCATCCACATCTGCATCGGTAACGATAATGAACTTGGTGTACATAAACTGGCGCAGGAATGACCAGACGCCCATCATCACCCGCTTGGCATGCCCGGCATATTGCTTGTTCATGGTGACCACCGCCATCCGATAGGAACAACCCTCAGGTGGCAGGTAGAAATCGACTATTTCGGGAAACTGCTTCTGCAGGATCGGGATGAACACCTCGTTCAGCGCGACCCCGAGAATGGCCGGCTCATCCGGCGGCCGTCCGGTATAGGTGCTGTGGTAGATGGGTTTGTCGCGATGGGTGATATGGGTGACGGTGAAAACAGGGAACCGTTCAACTTCGTTATAGTAGCCGGTATGGTCGCCAAACGGACCCTCGTCGGCCAGCTCGTCGGCGGCAATGTAGCCTTCCAGTACAAACTCGGCGCTGGCCGGCACCTGCAGATCGTTGCTCACGCACTTGACCAGCTCGGTTTTGTTGCCGCGCAATAGTCCGGCGAAGGCATATTCGGAAAGCGAATCAGGTATCGGGGTTACTGCGCCGAGAATGGTCGCGGGATCAGCGCCCAGCACGACTGACACCGGAAACGGTTCGCCGGGGTGTGCCTGTTGCCACTCCTGGAAATCCAGTGCGCCGCCACGATGCGAAAGCCAGCGCATGATAACTTTATTGGGAGCGATCACCTGTTGCCGATAGATGCCTAAGTTAGCACGCTCCTTATAGGGGCCTTTGGTGATTACCAAAGGCCATGTGATCAATGGGCCAGCGTCGCCGGGCCAGCAAGTTTGCACCGGCAGCATGGACAAGTCGACCTGCTCGCCGGTCAGGATGTGCTGTTGACAAGGAGCGGTTTTGACAACCTTGGGCGCCATGTTCATGATCTGCTTGAAGATCGGTAGCTTGGACCAGGCGTCTCTCACACTTTTGGGCGGATCGGGCTGTTTCAGGAAGGCTAGTAGCTCGCCGACTTCGCGTAACGCGGTGACGTCCTCGACACCCATGCCCAATGCGACCCGCCGGGGGGTGCCGAACAGGTTGCCGAGCAGGGGGATAGAGTGACCGCGGGGGTTTTCGAACAACAACGCCGGACCGCCCGCGCGTAGCGTGCGGTCACAGATTTCTGTGATTTCGAGGTTGGGATCGACTTCGGCGCTAATGCGCTGCAGTTCCCCGCACTCTTCGAGCGCGGCTATAAAATCACGCAGATCCCTGTATTGCATCGCGAGGCCCGACTAAACCGGCCTGCTGCCTAACTACGCTTCATGGAGAGGAAAAATTCTTCGTTGGTTTTGAAGTCTTTGAGCTTATCAAGCAAAAACTCCATCGCCTGGGTGTCTTCCATCGAGTTGAGGATCTTGCGCAGGATCCACATCTTTTGCAGCTCGTCTTCCTTGGTGAGCAGTTCCTCGCGACGCGTACCGGAGCGACGCACATTGATCGCCGGGTAAACACGTTTCTCGGCGATTTTACGATCGAGGTGGATTTCCATATTACCGGTACCCTTGAACTCCTCGTAGATTACTTCGTCCATTTTTGATCCGGTATCGACCAGCGCGGTGGCAAGTATAGTCAGGCTGCCGCCTTCCTCAATGTTCCGGGCCGCCCCGAAAAAGCGCTTCGGCCGTTCCAGTGCGTGGGCGTCTACACCCCCGGTCAGTACTTTGCCGGAAGAGGGCACAGTGGTGTTGTAGGCACGTGCCAGGCGCGTGATGGAATCCAGCAGAATGACGACGTCTTTCTTGTGCTCGACCAGGCGCTTGGCCTTTTCGATGACCATCTCGGCGACCTGTACGTGACGTGACGGCGGCTCATCAAAGGTGCTGGCTACGACTTCGCCACGTACCGAGCGTTGCATATCGGTCACTTCTTCCGGCCGCTCATCTATCAACAATACGATGAGATGGCAGTCGGGGGCATTGGTCGCGATCGACTGGGCGATGTGTTGCAGCATCAGCGTCTTACCTGCCTTGGGCGGAGATACGATCAGGCCGCGCTGTCCTTTACCAATCGGTGCGGTGAGGTCGATTACGCGAGACGACAAGTCTTCGGTGCTGCCATTGCCGCGTTCCAGTACCATGCGCTCGTCCGGAAACAGCGGCGTCAGGTTCTCAAACAGAATCTTGCTCTTGGCATTTTCCGGCTGGTCGAAGTTGATCTTGTCGACCTTAAGTAGCGCGAAATACCGTTCGCCTTCCTTGGGGGGGCGAATCTTGCCTGAAATCGTGTCCCCGGTGCGCAGATTAAAGCGCCTGATCTGGCTGGGCGATACATAGATATCGTCCGGGCCGGCCAGGTAGGAACTATCCGCCGAGCGCAGGAAGCCGAAACCATCCTGTAATATCTCGAGGACGCCATCACCGAAAATATCCTCACCACTCTTGGCGTGGCGCTTGAGGATCGAAAAGATCACATCCTGTTTTCGTGACCGGGCCAGATTGTCGAGGCCGATTTCGGAGGCAATGTTGATGAGTTCAGGAACGGGTTTTGATTTGAGTTCTGTAAGATTCATAGAATAATGACACTGGATTGAAGCACTCGAAATGGGATCGACGCGCGATTGAAATTTATGTTCTTGTAATTTGGGATTAATATAGTGGGAGATGTGCTCAAAGGGAGTGGAGCAACGCGCTAAAGATAACACTCATTGCGCGAAGCGTCTACTCATTGCGCAGAAATAATGTGGTTCCCCGGACCGACCGGGGAACAGTTTATATGTTACTGTCGATGAACGCTGCAAGCTGTGATTTGGAGATAGCACCGACCTTGGTTGCCTCGACGTTACCGTTCTTGAATAGCATCAGGGTAGGTATGCCGCGAATGCCATATTTGGGCGGAGTCGCTTCGTTTTCATCGATGTTTAATTTGCAGATTTTAATCCGACCATCATATTCCTGCGCGATTTCTTCGAGAACAGGCGCAATCATCTTGCATGGCCCACACCACTCCGCCCAGTAATCTACCAGTGCGGGAATATCAGATTGCAGCACATCTTCATCGAAGGAGCTGTCTGTTACGTTGGCGATTTCACTCATTTTTTATTCAGTCCTACTCTTGGTTCATAGTTCAGTCCCCGGCGCTGGCTTCGAGTTATCGAACCGACGCTCAACAAGGGTAATTGCACCGATAAGGGGATTGGTTTGCAGATATGTAGCTGCAGGTAAATAACTTAAGGGGGCGACATGTTAAGCAAATATGAGCGAGATGTAAATTCGCGCGGCACATTTCTCAAAAGCCGCTCGCAACCGGTGATCGTGTTGCGGCTCGCACCGTAACGCATCCTGGGCTTATAGCAGCTGAGCTGCCTGTTTGGCAAAGTAGGTCAGGATGCCGTCGGCGCCGGCGCGCTTGAAGCAGGTCAGTGACTCGATGATGGTCGCGTCTTCCTCTAGCCAGCCGTTCTGGAATGCCGCTTGCAGCATCGCATATTCGCCGCTCACCTGGTAAACGTAGGTGGGCATAGCGAAGGTTTCCTTGATACGGTAAATGATATCCAGGTAGGGTAATCCGGGTTTTATCATCACCATATCGGCGCCCTCGGCGATATCCAGTGCAACCTCATGCAGGGCCTCATTGCTATTGCCGGGATCCATCTGGTAGCCCTTTTTATGCCCGCCGCCAAAGTTACTCGCCGAGCCTATCGCATCCTTATAAGGTCCGTAGAACTTGGAGGCGTACTTGGCGGAGTAGGCGAGGATGCGGGTGTTGATGTGGTTATCCGCTTCCAGTACTGCGCGAATCCGCGCGATGCGGCCATCCATCATGTCTGACGGGGCAATGATATCAACGCCGGCCCGGGCATGGCTGAGTGCCTGTTTTTCGAGCACCTCCAGGGTGGGGTCATTCAGCACGTAACCGTTTGCGTCGGTAATACCGTCGTGGCCGTCGCGGGTGTACGCGTCGAGCGCCACATCGGTGCAGATGCCCAGGTCCGGGTGGGCGTCCTTGACCGATTTGACCGCCCGCTGCACCAGGCCATCCGGGTTAAATGCCTCGGCGCCATCGGCGCTTTTGTGTGCCGACTCAATATTGGGAAAGATGGCGATTGCCGGAACCCCGAGGGCTGCAACCTCGCCCGCTTCCTGAACCAGTTGGTCGATACTGTAGCGGAACTGCCCGGGCATGGTCGCGATGGGTTCGCGCAGCCCCGAACCTTCCTTCACGAACATCGGGTAGATCAGGTCATTTACCGTCACGGTGTGCTCGCGCATTAGTCGGCGTGAGAAGTCATCCGCGCGCATCCGGCGCAGGCGTGTTGCTGGAAAATGTCGGTCTGGAAGTTCGATTGCCACCTGGCACTCCTGGAGATTTAATATTGCCTGCAGATTATCATGTTTGCCGCGCGTAACAAACCGGGAGCTGTGGCCCGTTGCTTAGGCCCCGATTAGCTCGAAACCGGCGGGCGGTGCTGATATGCTTCACCATCAATACACGCCTTGTGTATCGGGTGCCGGCATAAAGGTCTAAGTTGGAGAGGTTAACGAGTGCTATTTTCCAGCACGGGTTTTCGGCCAGGTCATGACTGATCCAGGTTTGGCGCTGGATGCAGGCGTCCGGCTGGGATTTGCTGTCGGCCTGTTGTTGCTGTTTGCGGTGCTGGAATGGCTGCTGCCGCGGCGCGCAAGAACCCGCCCGCGCAGCCAGCGCTGGCGGGGTAATATCGGTGTGCAGTTGCTGAACGGGTTGCTGGAGCGCCTGTTGCCCTGGCTGGCTCCGGCCACCATTGCTGCGTTTTGCGCGCAGCACAATGTCGGCCTGCTACATCAATTCACACTGCATCCCGCAGTGGCGCTACTGCTGTCGTTGTTGATCCTGGACCTGGTGATTTACTGGCAGCATCGGTTGTTCCATCGCGTACCGTGGTTATGGCGTATTCACCGCATGCACCACACGGATGTCGATTTGGATGTAACCTCCGCGTTCCGCTTTCATCCAATGGAAATAGTTGCTTCGTTGTTGATCAAGTCGGCAGCGATAGCATTGCTGGGAATTCCCCTTGAGGCGGTATTGGTATTCGCCATTGTGTTGAACGGCATGGCGCTGTTTAACCATGCCAACCTGGGGGTTCCTGTTGCGCTGGATCGTTGCTTGCGCCTGCTGTTGGTCACGCCGGATATGCACCGCATCCACCATTCCATCGAGCATCATGAGCATAATAGCAACTTTGGCTTTAACTTAAGCTGTTGGGACAGGCTGTTTGGCAGTTACTGCTCCCGCCCCGGCGCAGGCCAGCAACAGATGATCCTGGGCCTGGGTGAAACGAACAGCCAAAACACGGGATCGCTGTTGTGGATGTTGCGGCAGCCTTTCCAATAACGACACAATTGATAATGGCCTGTGGTTTAGGGCAGTAAGGGAACAACAATCTATGTTTACTAAGAAGTTCGGCCTGCTGGCCATCATCGTAATACTGGTCGGCGGATTCTTTGTTTTTGGCCTGGGGGATTACCTGACCCTCGAGTATTTCCAGACCCAGAAACAGGCGATCGATGATTATTACCAGGCCCAACCGGTTAAGACCGGCCTGATCTATTTCT
>CAXMOT010000116.1:0-7885 GCA_964195105.1 uncultured Gemmatimonadales bacterium
GAACTTTTGTCGGGGATTAGCTACGAGGGTGACGAAGTCCCCCGAGCCCCTGTCGTAACAGTGATGGGGCATGTCGATCACGGTAAAACGTCGCTGCTCGATTACATTAGAAAGACCAAAGTAACCGCGGGCGAATCCGGGGGCATTACCCAGCATATCGGCGCTTACCATGTTGAGACCGATAAGGGCATGATCAGCTTCCTGGATACACCGGGCCACGCCGCTTTCACAGCGATGCGTGCGCGTGGTGCGAAAGCCACGGATATCGTTATCCTGGTGGTCGCAGCGGACGATGGCGTCATGCCTCAGACCGAAGAGGCAATCCTGCACGCACGTTCCGCAGGTGTGCCGATTGTGGTCGCGATGAACAAGATTGATAAGGACGGCGCAGATGTTGATCGGGTGAAGACCGAGCTTGCCGCAAAAGAAGTTATCCCTGAAGACTGGGGTGGCGAGGTGCAATTTATTCCAGTATCTGCGCACTCCGGTGAAGGTATTGATGATTTGCTCGACGCGGTACTCTTGCAGGCTGAAATCCTGGAGCTTAAGGCTGCCGAGAATGTTCCGGCCAAAGGTATTGTTGTGGAAGCGCGGCTTGATAAAGCGCGTGGTGCCGTCGCTACCTTATTGGTGCAACATGGCACGCTCAAGCAGGGCGATGCGATTTTGGCAGGCTCGACTTACGGCCGCGCCAAGGCGTTGACGGATGAGAATGGCAGGCCCGTTAAGACGGCGGGCCCTTCGATTCCGGTCGAGGTGCTTGGTTTGGCGAACACACCGGCTGCCGGCGACGAGTTTACCGTTGTACCGAGTGAAAAGCAGGCACGGGAAGTTGCCCAGGAGCGTGCTTCCCAGACGCGTGCAACATCGCAAGCCCTGCAGCAGGCTACCCAGCTGGAAAACCTGTTCGCGAGCATGGAGCAGGGCGAAGTGAAGTCGTTGAACCTGGTGCTCAAGACAGATGTGCGCGGTACGCTGGAAGCATTGTCGGCGGCATTGCAGCACCTGGGTAATGACGAAGTTAAGGTCGTGATCGTTTCCTCGGGTGTCGGCGGTATCTCTGAATCCGATGCCACCCTCGCGGTATCGACCAGTGCGGTAATCATCGGGTTTAATGTCCGCGCGGATTCGACAGCACGCAAAATCATTGAAAAGAACGGCATCGATCTGCGTTACTACAGCGTCATCTACGATATTGTCGATGATGTTACGAGCGCATTGACCGGTATGTTGTCGCCTGAATTCAAAGAGCAAATTGTTGGTGTGGCCGAAGTGCGGGATATCTTTACTTCACCGAAATTTGGTTCGATCGCCGGCTGCATGGTGATTGAAGGTACCGTATCGCGAAGCAAACCGATTCGCGTGTTACGCGAAGACGTGGTGATCTATGAAGGTGAACTGGAGTCGCTGCGGCGTTTTAAAGATGATGCCAGCGAAGTGCGCAATGGCATGGAGTGTGGTATCGGCGTGAAGAACTATACCGATGTCCGGGCAGGCGACAAGATTGAGGTCTTCGACATGATTGAGGTCGAGCGCTCGCTGTAACCGGCGTGCTCTAAAGCGATGGCAGATTATAGTCGTACCCAGCGGGTAGGCGACCAACTCCAGAAAGAGTTGGCGAAGCTGATTCAGCAGGATATCAAGGATCCCAGGATCGGCATGCTCACGGTAAGCGCGGTGGAGGTAAGCCGGGATCTCGCGTATGCGGAAGTCTACGTGACAGCCCTGGGGGTTGATGACAAGCCGCAGCAGCAACAGATCGAGAAAATATTGAATGGCGCGACGGGCTTTTTGCGCAGCCGCCTGGCGCGTTTGATGAAGTTGAGAATCGTACCCAATTTGCGCTTTCATTACGATGAAAGCATCGCTCGTGGCCAGCACCTGTCCGCGCTGATCGAAAAGGCGGTGGGAGAAGATCATGCCCGGAGCCACGGCGAAGACGAGGAACACTGAGTTTTGGGGCGCAGGGGTAGCCGGCGCGGTAAGGCGCTAGACGGGCTGTTTTTGCTCGACAAGCCCCTGGGACTGTCCTCAAATGGCGCGTTGCAGCGGGTAAAGCGCCTGTTCGGTGCGGCCAAGGCCGGGCATACCGGTAGTCTGGATCCGCTCGCGACAGGTATGCTGCCGATTTGTTTTGGTGAAGCGACCAAGTTTTCGCAGTTTATGCTGGATGCGGACAAGGTTTATCGTACCACCGCCCGGTTGGGTGTACGCACCGCCAGCGGTGATACGGATAGCGAGATAATTGCAGAACACGATGTGCCGTCGTTCAGCGTTGAACAGATAGAGAAGGCGTTACAGACGTTTAAAGGCGAGACTCAGCAGGTGCCTTCGATGTTTTCCGCCCTTAAGCACCAGGGCCAACCGCTCTATAAATTGGCGCGTGAAGGCATTGAGGTGGAACGCAAGGCACGCAAGATCGTGATATCGAGGATCGAGCTGCTGGCATCGCGAGAAGCCGAGCTGGATATCGAACTGCATTGCAGCAAGGGTACCTATGTGCGCTCGCTGGTCGATGATTTGGGCGAACTTCTGGGCTGCGGTGCCCATGTGATCGCCCTAAGGCGGTTAGCTGTCAGCGGGTTGGCTGGCCAGCCTATGTATACGCTTGAGGAACTGGAGAAAATCGCGACGGACGGTGCAGGGTCACCCGAATGCGAACAGAATTTACTTGAACTGCTGTTGCCCGTCAGGACAGCGGTTGAGGGATTGCCGGAGGTTGAATTGACAGATCTTTTGGCATATTACATTAAGCAGGGCCAGCCGGTATTTGTGCCGAACACTCACGTTGAGGGTAAGGTGGTGCTGCTTAACAAAGAGGCCAATGAAGAGGACGGGTTTCTCGGGATTGGTGAAGTGTTGGACGATGGGCGAGTCGCGCCACGTCGTCTGGTAAAGATTGGGTAGCGCCCGCGGGACTATTCAAACAACGAGTTATGCCTCTGTAAATATGCACGGGGGTCATAACATTTTAATTGCATATTATTAGGAGTTTCATCATGGCTTTAACAGCTGAAAGCAAAGAAAAGATAGTCCAGGACTATTCACAAAGTAAGGGCGACACCGGTTCTCCGGAAGTACAGGTCGCGCTGTTGACTGCAAATATTGAACACTTGCAGCCGCATTTCAAGGAACACCTGAAAGATCACCACTCGCGAAGAGGACTGATCAGGATGGTGAACCAGCGTCGTAAATTGCTCGACTATCTGAAACGTAAAGACGCCGATCGCTATACAAAGCTTATCGCTCGACTCGGCCTACGTCGTTAATAAACTAACCAATTGAGGTAGTATACCGTGAACCCGGTAACCAAGACATTTGAGTACGGCGGTCACACCGTCACATTAGAAACAGGACGCATAGCGCGTCAGGCGACCAGCGCAGTGCTGGTTACAATGGGTAACTCGTCAGTGCTCGCTACGGTCGTCGGTCGTAAGACTGCGAAGCCAGGGCAGGCGTTTTTCCCGCTTACCGTTAATTACCAGGAAAAGACCTATGCGGTTGGTAAGATCCCCGGTGGATTTTTCAAACGCGAAGGACGTCCTTCCGAGAAAGAAACGCTGACTTCGCGCCTGATCGATCGACCTATTCGGCCGTTGTTTCCCAAGGGTTTCATGAATGAAGTGCAGGTTGTCTGTACTGTTATGTCAGCCGATAAGGAAAACGATCCGGATATTGCAGCATTGATCGGCGCCTCTGCGGCCCTGACGCTTTCTGGTATTCCGTTCAGCGGTCCGATTGGCGCAGCACGCGTTGGTTATACCGATGAAGACGGTTACTTCCTTAATCCGGGTCAGGAAGAGCTTGAATCTTCCACTCTGGATATGGTTGTCGCGGGTACCAAAGATGCAGTATTGATGGTTGAATCCGAAGCACAGGAATTGAGCGAAGATATGATGCTCGGTGCGGTGCTGTTCGCCCATGATGAGATGCAGGTCGCGATTGACGCAATTAGCGAGTTGGCCAGTGAATGCGCTAACGAAGCCTGGGATTGGGAAGCTCCTGCGGAAAACATAGAACTTAAGCAAGCTATTAAGGACAGTGTTGGCGCAGAACTCGGCGAAGCCTATACCGTTAGTGACAAGATGGCCCGTTACGACCAGATTGGTGCATTGAAAAAACGCATCAAGGAGCAGCTGATTGATGAAGAAGCCGGTCTAGATTCCGACGCAGTCGGTGGTGCATTCAGCAGCGTAGAAAAGCAGATCGTGCGTGAGCGCGTATTGGATGGCAATCCGCGTATTGATGGACGTGATACCACTACGGTTCGCCCGATTTCGGTTGAAACCGGTATCCTACCCAAAACTCATGGTTCTTCACTGTTTACTCGTGGTGAAACCCAGGCGATCGTGGTCGCCACATTGGGCACCATGCGCGATGCACAGCGGATTGAGTCGCTGCAGGGCACGGCGCATGATAATTTCATGCTGCATTACAACTTCCCTCCTTTCTGTGTCGGTGAAACCGGCTTCATGAGCGGTCCAAAACGCCGTGAGATTGGCCATGGTCGCCTTGCGCGTCGTGGTATCGCTGCCGTGTTACCGAACGAAGAGGAATTTCCTTACACCATTCGTGTGGTTTCAGAAATCACCGAGTCTAACGGTTCCAGTTCCATGGCGAGTGTCTGCGGTAGCAGCCTGGCATTGATGGATGCGGGTGTACCGTTACGTGATGCCGTTGCCGGTATTGCGATGGGCCTGGTTAAGGAAGGTGATCGTCACGTAGTCCTGACCGATATCCTGGGTGATGAAGATCACCTCGGTGACATGGACTTCAAGGTTGCCGGTACTCACAAGGGTATTACAGCCCTGCAAATGGATATCAAAATCCAGGGTATCACTGAAGAGATCATGGAATCTGCCCTCGAGCAAGCGCACCACGCGCGTGTTCATATCCTGGGTGAAATGGCCAAGGTTATCGAGAAGCCCCGTGAAGAGCTTTCTGATAATGCGCCGAGCATGCTCACCGTTCATGTCAAACAGGACAAGATCCGTGACATTATCGGTAAAGGCGGCGCGACTATTCGCTCTATCTGTGAAGATACCGGTGCGCAGGTCGATATCGAAGATGATGGATCAGTCCGCATCTATGCCGATGACAAGCAGGGTGCAGACGCTGCCATGGCGCGTATCGAAGAGATCACAGCTGAAGTTGAAGTTGGCAAGGTCTACGAGGGCCTGGTTGCCCGTATCGTAGAGTTCGGTGCATTTATTACGGTTCTGCCGGGCACTGACGGCTTGCTGCACATCTCCCAAATCGCTAAAGAGCGGGTTGAGAATGTGTCGGATTTCCTGGAAGAAGGCCAGCTGGTTTCAGTTAAGGTTCTCGACGTTGATGGTCGAGGCCGCATCAAACTGAGCATGAAGGCATTGCAAGAAGAAGCTGAAGCAGCGGCAGCGGCAGCGCCGGTTGCCGAAGTGGAGCAACCTTCGGAGTAGTTTCCCGGTTAGCTTTAGGCAGTAAATAAAAAAGAGGGCGTTGCCCTCTTTTTTATTGCCTCCGGTTTGGTGCTCCGCGACATCGTAAAGCGGCATGCCGATCCGGATGACTTTCAGGACAAAGCCGTTTATCCTTGCCCTACTTCGTCAGCCGTTAAGAGCCCGTAGTCTATTGTCGTCCCAAGCGCCCGCTTCAATCTGCATCCTGCGACTTTCCGCCCTCGGCGATGTCAGCCATGTGCTGCCAGTCATCAATGCCATACAGTCCCATTGGCCGAACACAAAGATAACCTGGATTATTGGCGCGTTTGAACACCGGCTGGTGAGCCATCTGGAGAATGTCGAGTTTATTACCTTTAACAAGAAAGGCGGTTGGCGCGAGTATTTGCAGCTACGGGATAAACTGCGCGGCCGACGCTTTGATGTCCTGTTCCTGATGCAGGTCGCGCTGCGTGCGAATCTGGCGAGTATGTTCATTAAAGCGAAAACGCGGATTGGTTACGATCCAACCAGGGCCAAGGATTTGCATGGCCTGTTTGTTAATCGCCGAATTCCATCCCGGCCGCAGCAGCATGTGGTGGACAGCTTTTTCGAGTTCCTGAAGGTTGCCGGGCTGGATGAAGCGGAGCGCCGCTGGAATTTACCCGTCACCGACAAAGGCAAGGCATTCGCCGCTACCCATTTAGCAAAAGATCGTCGCGCACTCATTATCAGCCCTTGCTCAAGCCATGCACTGCGCAACTGGCATGCAGCGGGTTACGCCGAGGTCGCCGACTATGCGATAGAGCGGTATAACCTGCAGATTATTCTGTGTGGCGGTCCCAGCGAGCTGGAGCGCAGTGTGGGTGCAGATATTGAGGCCGCGATGCAGCATACCTGTGCCAACCTGGTGGGGCGCGATACGGTGCCGGAATTTGTCGGCCTGCTTGCGGGCGCGGCCCTTATCGTTACGCCTGATTCCGGTCCGGCGCACATCGCCACCAGTGTAGACACTGCGGTCATTGGGTTATATGCTGCGACCAACCCCAAAAGGTCTGGCCCCTACAAGTCTATCGATCTCTGCGTGGATAAATTTGATGAAGCCTGCAGGCGCTACCTGGATAAGCCGGCCGCACAATTGAAGTGGGGGCAAAAGGTTGAAATTGCCGGGGTTATGGATCTTATCAGCGTCGAGGATGTAATCGCAAAGCTGGACCAGTATATGCAACGCGACGTCGGCTGACGGCAAGCCGATCAATCAATACATGAATAGAATCTTGAGAGAGTAAATCATGGCAGAAATAAGTGTGCCCATCTCCCCGGGCGAACTGGTAGACAAGCTTACTATCCTGGAAATAAAGTCTGAGCGCATCGATGATCCGGAAAAGAACCGCAACGTGATGACAGAACTCGGCATGCTCACCCAAACCTGGGAAGCGTCGGCGTTCCCTATTCAGGATGTCGCCACGCAGCGGGCGGCCTTGAAACAGGTCAACGAAGACCTGTGGGAAATTGAGGATGATATACGGGACAAGGAACTTGCGCAGGAATTTGATGCCGAGTTTATCAGGCTGGCCCGTGCGGTGTACGTGACTAATGATCGCCGCGCGGCATTAAAGCGCGAAATTAATACCCTGCTGGGATCGTTGCTGGTCGAGGAAAAATCCTACAAGGATTACCAATAATTCCGGCTTTTTTAATCTGGGAGCGGTTTGAATCAAGTGTGGCTCGGTAATCTCACGGGTCGATTAATAGCCGGCAATAATTTCGGCACGACGATAGCAATCCAGTGAATGATCGTTAACCATGCCGGAGGCCTGCATGTGGGCATAGCAGATGGTTGGGCCGATAAACTTGAACCCCAGCTTTTTCAACGCTTTGCTCATGGCATCCGATTTATCAGTGGTGGCGGGGTAGTCCGACATCGACTTCAGCTCATTAACGATGGGCTTCCCGCCAACAAACTGCCAGAGAAAATCGCAGAAACTGCCTTCCCTTTCGACCACTTCCAGATAGCGCTGGGCATTGTTCACAGTAGCGAGCACTTTGAGCCGATTACGAATAATGCCCGGATTCTGTAGCAGTTCCTCGACGCGGTTCATGTCATAGGAGGCGATCTTGAGCGGATCGAAATCGTCAAAGGCAAGGCGATAATTGGCGCGCTTCTTAAGCACGGTGTACCAGCTAAGGCCCGCTTGGGCGCCTTCCAGGATAATAAACTCGAACATCTTCCGGTCGTCATGTACCGGCACGCCCCACTCCTCGTCATGGTAGGCAACATAATCGGGTTTGCTATGGTCTACCCAAGGGCAGCGGCATCGAGAGTCATCCATGTTTACGGGTTCGAAGTGAGTTGGTTTTCAGGATTATCCTAGAAGCCTCAGTTGAGCGTGAAAAAGATGTGCAACATATTGATGTGCATGGGGAATTTGAAAAACTCAAGGTCACCTTATTGGTGATGAGAGCTT
>CAXMOT010000117.1:0-17675 GCA_964195105.1 uncultured Gemmatimonadales bacterium
TGAAGGTATTCGACGCGACTTGCCCCCTGGTGACCAAGGTGCACCTTGAGGTGACGCGCTACAGTGGCGAAGGCCGCGAAACCATATTGATCGGCCACGCAGGGCACCCCGAAGTCGAAGGTACGCTGGGGCAATACGATAACAGCGCAGGTGGGGCCATGTATTTGGTAGAGAAAGTAGAGGACGTTGCGGAGCTGCAGGTGAACAAGCCCGATTTCCTCGCCCATGTGACCCAGACCACATTATCCGTAGACGATACTGCGGCCATTATTGACGCGCTGCGAGAGCGGTTTCCCGAGATCGTCGGGCCGCGCAAGGACGATATCTGTTATGCCACCCAGAATCGCCAGGATGCGGTTAAACAACTGGCTGCCGAGTGCGACCTGGTGCTGGTGGTAGGCGCCGCGAACAGTTCCAATTCGAATCGCTTGTGTGAGTTGGCGCAGCGCCTGGGAACCACCGCTTACCTGGTAAATGACGTCAGCGAGATTGAAGCACAGTGGGTTAGTGGCCGGCAGGCAATTGGCGTTACCGCAGGTGCCTCGGCGCCGGAAATACTGGTGCAACAGATTATCGATAAGCTGCGTACGCTGGGTGCTGAGGCCCCGGTTGAACTATCGGGTCGGGAGGAGAATATTGTGTTTTCACTGCCCAGGGAATTGCGCCTGGTGCCCCAATCCTGACGGGCTCGCCAGCGCCGGAGGCGGGCTAGTACTCAGTTAAGCAAGTAATGCCGGAGTGCTAATCAATACCAAACTTTTTCAGGCGGTGGCGCATTTGGCGGAATGAGATGCCCAGTTTTTCTGCTGCCGCGGTGCGATTCCAGCGGGTTTCTTCCAGGGCTTTCAAAATAGCCTGCTTCTCGATCTCTTCCAGATAATCATCCAGCGAGTCGCTGGGCAAACCTTCTCCCGGCAGGACTTCGTTTAATATTGGCTGGCAGGTTTCAGTGTCGCTCGTAGCGGTTGCTGCGGATGATAGCTGAAGGTCTCCTTCCTCAATGCGATTATCTTCACAAAGGGTATAGGCGCGCTCGAGTATATTCTCGAGTTCCCGCACGTTGCCAGGAAAAGAATAGGTTTCCAGTGCCCACAGGGCATCGCTGCTGAGCGTGGCTGCGGGCAAATCAGCACCCTCCGCGAGTCGCTGCAGAAAATGATCGGATAGCAACGGGATATCTTCGCGACGTTCGCGCAGGCTGGGTATCTTTAGTTCGATGACGTTGATGCGGTAAAACATATCCTGGCGAAAGTTTCCCGCATCGACTTCAGTTGCAAGGTTCTTATGGGTAGCGCTGAGAATGCGCACATCAATAGGGATTTCCTGCTGCGCGCCGATCGGCCGAATCGCTTTCTCCTGTATGGCCCGCAGCAGCTTCACCTGCATATGCATGGGCAAATCGGCCACTTCGTCGAGGAACAGTGTGCCGCCATCGGCGCTTTGGAATAGGCCTTCTTTATCTGCAATGGCGCCCGTGAAGCTGCCCTTTTTGTGGCCGAAGAATTCACTTTCCATTAACTCGCCGGGAATGGCCCCGCAGTTCACTGGCACAAATGCGTGGTCTGATCGGGCCCCGAGCGCGTGAATCATGCGCGCGGCGACTTCCTTACCGCTGCCGGATTCCCCGCTGATGTATATGGGTGCCTGGCTAAGCGCTACTTTCTTGATTTGGGAGTGGAGCTTATGGATCGATTTTGACTCGCCCAGCAAACCGCTGCGTTTGGCTTGTGCATCTCCGGCGGCTGCATCGGTAGTGCTTATCTTGAGTGCTTGCTGGATCATGCCGCGCAACTGTTTCAGGTCTACCGGCTTGGAAACGAAGTCGAAGGCGCCGGCCTTGAGAGCCGTAATCGCGGTTTCGATGCTACCAAATGCGGTAATCACGGCAACCGGCAAGCGCTGGTGATTCTCCCGGATATGCGCCACGAGGTCGATGCCGTTGCCATCCGGCAGGTGCATGTCGGTCAGGCAAAGGTCAAATTCCTGGCTTTGCAGTAATTGCCGAGCGGCGCCGATCGTTTCGGCCTTTTGCGCTTCAATCCCCATCTGCGACAAGGTGATATCGAGAAGCTCGAGAATATACGGCTCGTCGTCAACAATCAGTGCGGTATTGGGCATCGTCTTTACTCAGCTATTCAGGCGGCCAGTTTCCTGGGGTGCGGGAAAATGATTCGAAAGCAACAGCCGGCGGCGTGCGATTCGATGTGCTCCAGCCGCGCGTGGTTGGATTCACATAGTTCCCGGGATATATAGAGACCCAGGCCTGTGCCCTTGGAGGCGGTGGTATAAAAGGGCTCGAACAAGTGCGGCAGGGCTTCTGTGGCAATGCCGGGGCCGCTATCGATAATATCAAGATAGGGCTGCTCGCTTTCGGGATTGATGCCGCCCTTGATGGTAATCAGTGCCTTGCCGGAGTGCTCCTGACTATAACGCAGCCCATTGTTGCACAGGTTGGTTACCACCTGGCTGAATTGTGTCGGGTCAACCTGGATTTCAAGGCTGGCCGGTTCGATATCGATCGCAAACTCGCCGGGGTTCTGCTCGGATTGATTATAGGCGTGGGCGAAATCCTTGAGCCAGGCACGAAGTTTAATCGACGAGGGCGCGGGATTATGCCGGCGGGATAACTCCAGGATATTCTCTATGGTGATGTTCATCCGCCGGGCATGGTCCTGGATGATGTCTGCAAGGCGATCTTCGGCGCGCCCGAGGGTTGTTGATTCGCTCAATAATTGCGAGGCATGGCTGATCGCCCCCAACGGGTTGCGAATTTCGTGGGCGATGCTGGCGGTTAACTGGCCGAGCGATGCGAGCTTTAACTGCTGAGCCTGCTGCATGACCTTGGTGCTGTCTTCGAGGAAGATCAATACGTCCTGGCCGTCTTCCGCGCGCAGGGAGGTGAAATTTGCTTGTATCTTGGGGTTCTCTGACGTACTCCTGAAGGGTGAAGTGCGTACCTGGGGGTTGTTTAGCCAACCCGTCAGTCGTTCCAATAATGGTTGCGGCAGCCTGCTTAGCTCGGGGCGTTCACCGTCGTGGCTGTCCGTCAGTAGCTCGAGGGCAGCTTCATTCATCATTTGGATATTGCCCTCCATGCTGGTTACGACGATACCGGTGCGCATTCTCTGGATGATCAGGTTGTTGAGCTTCTCAAGATTGACGATATCGGTGTTCTGGCGCTGGGTCAGGTTCTCGGAGACGCGAATACGTTTTGCCAATTGTTTAATAAATATCGCCGTGGCGAAGAATATCAAACCCAGCATCCCGGACTGGACATAATGTTGGCCGTTAGTAGCGTTCATGCTAAATCGATACAGTTCCCCCAGCATCAGAGCAATGCTGGCCAACGCTGCAAACATCAGGGCATAGGCTCCGGTAAGCAGGATGCTGCCGGCGGCAATGACCACAATCATCAGGTTACTCAACCCGTTGCCAACTCCGCCGCTGGCGTAAATTAGCAGGGTGATCGTCGCTATATCTATGAATATATTGAGGATTATATGATCTTTGCCCAGTCGAGCCCTGATCTGAAACAATATAGCCATGGTCGCAGCGACGAGAAAGTAGACGCTGGCTGCCGTAACAAATAACAGCGGGTATTCAAGCCCTATGGACGCTTTGCCGACTTCATTGGAATAGGTGATGAGCAGGAGCACCGCAATGACCAGGCGGTAGTAGTTGTAAATCCTGAACAACTGCAGGCTCTGGATAAGCTGATGGTCTTCCAGTCGATCGGAAAATGGCTCGGTTTGCTTCACTGGCAAAAAATCTTCCCTAATGCATTTGTTATTGAGTCTTCCCGGCGTGCTACCCACAAGTAAAGACCCAATAAGTATAGACCCAAAATCAGGGCTTGTGGTTTCTTGTTTGGTTCCGGATTTATTCTATATTCTGCACCCTCGGGGCGTTTAAAGCAGAATAGCCCCAAACCCGGGATGGCCTATTGAACCGAGGTTTTTATGGCGACTGAACTACCGGTCCTGGTGGCCCAGAAGGGCTTCCTGGTGGGCGATATTACGGGCAATACCGTGCAGGAGTTCGACGCCTCGACCGTACACAGGGTTTTGCGGCCGGGGATATCAATGAGTATAAGGAGAGGGGCGCCGGACGGGGTGCGCGTTAGCCGGCGCGGGTTTTGTTCTGGAGCAGCATTAGCGCCGCGTTACAACTGATCTGAGGATTTTCCGAGCAGTCCGAAGGTAACCATATTGAGTATCGAGCGCCTGGATCCGACCGCACTGCGGTTGATATCAAATTCACCGTTGCCTCGCAGTGCTGGATAGTCGGGATAGTTAAGGGCAAGGACATTCAGGCTTTTATCTGCCAGGTCGTCGAGTTCCAGTTTCTGGTAGGCTGCGATCATAACCGCTAACCCATCAGCCACCGATGGTGTTTGCTGGAAATTCTCTACCACGTATCGGCCTCGGCTGGCAGCCGCGACGTATGCCTGGCGTTTCAGGTAGTAGCGTGCCACATGTATTTCATGCGCCGCCAGTACGTTGCGCAGGTACAGCATCCGTGAGCGTGCATCGTCGGCGTACTCGCTGTCCGGGAAACGGGTCAGTAATAATGAAAAATCTGCGATCGCCTCGTTGGAGGAGCTCGGGTCTCGTTTGCTGATATCGCTCGGTGCAAAGCGATCAAAGACGCCGCGGTCCCGGTCAAACGAGGCCAGCCCGCGCAGGTAGATCACGTAATCGATTTGCCTGTGGCTAGGATGCAAGCGGAGGAAGCGGTCGGCTGCAGCGCGCGAGGCTTCATAGTCGAGAATCTTGTAGTGGGCGTAGATCAGGTCCAGCTGGGCTTGTTCCGCGTAACGGCCAAACGGGTAGCGGGACTCCAGTTCCTCGAGCATTTCCACAGCCCGCGTATAGCTTCCGGCCTTCAAGGCCTGCTTGGCATTCTGGTAATACGCCTGTTCAGTTGATTCGATCGGGTCTTGCACGTCCTTCGAAGAACAGTTTGCCAGTAGCATACTGCTAACTAAAATTAGTGCGATTAGCTTGAGCCGATACAAGGTCATTTGGATATGCGCCACCTACAGTGAATATTGTGGTATAAAGAGCAGCTTCTTTAGCTCCCTAATAATTTCGGTCGGTATTAGAACATAGCTTTTTACTCAAGCAAAGAAATAGCGGCCGGACCTACCTTATAAAACTTCAATGGAAGAGATTCAGTTTAAAATGCGCGTGCCCATGGAATATGCCGGTGATCGGTTCGATCATGCGGCGGCGCAAATGTTCCCCGAGTTTTCTCGCTCGCGTCTGCAGTCCTGGATTAAGTCCGGCGAGCTGACGCTGGACGGCAATCCTGGCAAGCCAAAATCAAAGTTGTTTGGCGGCGAGTTGCTGGAAATTAATGCGCAGCTGGAAGAGAACCAAGCGTGGCAGGCGCAGGACATACCGCTCGATATCGTCCACGAAGATGCCTCTATCCTGGTGCTCAATAAGCCGGCAGGCCTGGTTGTGCACCCGGCGGCCGGGCATGCGGACGGCACCCTGCTTAACGCGCTACTGCATCATGTTCCCGGCATGGCCGCCTTGCCGCGTGCCGGCATTGTGCACCGACTGGATAAAGACACCACCGGCCTGATGGTTGTCGCCAAGACCCTGCAGGCGCATGCGCACCTGGTGGAACAATTGCAGACCCGGACGATGGGGCGCGAATATGAGGCGGTGGTCATGGGTACGGTGACGGCCGGAGCCACGGTTGATGAGCCGATCGGCCGGCATCCCATGCAGCGCAAGAAAATGGCGGTTATCACGTCCGGAAAGCCCGCGGTTACCCACTTCAAGATCGTCCAGCGGTTTCGCGCGCATACTCATTTGCGCGTCAAATTGGAAACCGGCCGAACCCACCAGATCCGCGTCCACCTGTCGCACATTCGTTACCCGATTGTGGGCGACCCTGTCTACGCAGGTCGCGCGCGCCTGCCGAAGGGCTGCAGCCCCGAGCTGATCGCGTGCTTGCAGGGATTCGATCGGCAGGCATTGCATGCACAGTTGCTGCGACTCACTCATCCTGATTCGGGTGAGGAAATGCAGTGGAGTGTGCCGCTGCCCGATGATATGGAGAATCTGCTAGGCCGACTGCAGGAGGATCTGCTGGAAAACGCCATGACCGACGCGAGCTAGTGGCTGCGCCCGGCGATGCTTCCTCAAATCTGGTTTACGCCGATTGGCCCGCACCGGATTGTGTCACGGCGCTGGTCACAACTCGCAGTGGTGGCGTCAGCAAGGCGCCTTACCAGAGCTTTAACCTGGGGGGCCACGTCGGTGATCACATCGCTGCGGTAGCGCAGAACCGGAAGCGCTTGCAGGCGCTCATAAATACCCCTCATCAACCGCAATGGCTCGACCAGGTTCACGGTACTCGGGCTGTCGAAGCATTACCCGGGCAGGGGCCAGTTGAGGCCGATGCCGTGATGACCAGCGAACCCGGACTTCCGTGTGCGGTGCTGACCGCCGATTGCCTGCCAGTATTTTTTACTACCGCCAGTGGCGATCGGGTTGCGGTTGCCCACGCGGGTTGGCGGGGGTTGGCCGCCGGAATTCTGGAGCAAACCCTTGCCGGGCTGAACGTTCCGGCGCAGGAGCTGATAGCCTGGTTAGGCCCGGCAATCGGTGTTGACCACTTCGAAGTGGGCCCTGAAGTGCGCCGGGTGTTTATGGATTATTCTGCCGAGTGCGGTTCGGGATTCAGGCCTAGTGAGATGAGGGCAGGGCACTGGCACGCTGATATATACCAGCTTGCGCGGGTACGTTTGCAGATCAATGATGTCAGCCAGGTCTATGGCGGCAATTTCTGCACCTACCGCGAGAATGAGCGCTTTTACTCCTATCGTCGCGATGGGATTACCGGTCGCATGGTGAGCCTGGTCTGGCTGGAGTCGCGCTGAGTTCAAAGCTCCAATCTTGATTTAGATCAATCCATTCGACTTGAATCCTTACCTTCACGGCCTCATCTATTAAGCATAGATAACCAGTGTTCCATGAACACGCTAATGTTGATGAGGTAATTTTGTGCGTATAGATCGATTTACAACGCAACTGCAGGTGGCGCTGTCAGACGCTCAATCCCTGGCTGTGGGCAGGGATCATAATTTTATTGAGCCGGCGCATTTGCTACTGGCATTGCTGGAACAGCAGGGTGGCTCGATCGAGCAGATTCTTAGCCCGGCGGGATGTAATACCCGGCAGCTGCGCCAGGCCCTGAACCGTACCCTGGATGGCATGGCCCAGGTACAGGACCATAGCGGCGATGTGGCTATGTCCAGTGACCTCGTGCGAGTGCTAAATCTTGCGGACAAATTGGCACAACAACGCAAGGATCAATATATATCCAGTGAACTGGTGCTGTTGGCGATGTTTTCTGCAAAAGGCGCCGTCGCCGGGCTGCTGGAACAGGCCGGTGCCAGCAAAGCCCGGGTCGAAGAGGTGGTGGAACAGGTTCGCGGCGGTGACCAGGTTACTGATCCAGGTGCAGAGGAAAACCGTCAAGCGCTGGATCGCTATACGGTTGATTTGACTGCCATGGCGGAAAGCGGCGATTTGGATCCGGTGATCGGCCGTGATGAGGAAATTCGCCGTACCATCCAGGTGCTGCAACGCCGTACCAAGAATAATCCCGTACTGATCGGCGAGCCGGGTGTCGGTAAAACCGCCATTGTTGAAGGTTTGGCGCAACGCATTATAAACGCCGAAGTACCGGAGGGCCTGAAGGACAAGCGGGTGCTTTCATTGGATATGGGTGCCCTGATTGCAGGTGCCAAGTTCCGCGGCGAGTTCGAGGAGCGTTTGAAGGCGGTTCTGAATGAACTATCCAAACAGGAAGGCCGGGTTATCCTGTTTATCGATGAGCTACATACCATGGTCGGTGCGGGCAAGGCGGAAGGGTCCATGGACGCCGGAAACATGCTCAAGCCGGCATTGGCGCGCGGTGAATTGCATTGCGTCGGGGCGACAACCCTGGATGAGTATCGCAAGTATGTGGAAAAGGACGCCGCCCTGGAGCGCCGCTTCCAGAAGGTGTTGGTGGCTGAGCCGACCGAGGAAGATACGGTTGCGATCCTGCGCGGCCTGAAAGAGCGCTACGAAGTACACCATGGCGTCGAGATTACCGACTCCGCAATTATTGCGGCAGCCAAGTTATCCAATCGTTATATCACTGATAGGCAGCTACCGGATAAGGCAATCGACCTGATTGATGAGGCGGGTAGCCGGATTCGTATGGAAATGGATTCCAAGCCGGAAGTTATGGACCGGCTTGATCGGCGCTTGATTCAGTTAAAGATTGAACGCGAAGCCCTGAAGAAGGAAGAGGACCCTGCTGCGAAGAAGCGATTGCAGAGCTTGAGTGAGGATATCGAAAAACTCGAGCGCGAATTCTCCGACCTGGACGAAATACTCAAGGCGGAAAAAGCCAGTCTGCATGGTGCTCAGCAGTTTAAAAGTGATTTGGAGAACGCCAAACTGGAATTGGAGGCAGCCCGCAGGGCAGGGGATCTTGGCCGGATGTCGGAGATTCAGTATGGCCGGATTCCGGAACTGGAAAAACAACTGGCAGCGGCATCCGCTGAGCAGACAGCGGAGCTGACATTGCTCCGCAACAAAGTAACGGAAGAGGAGGTCGCCGAAGTCGTGGCCCGCTGGACCGGAATCCCAGTGGCCAAGATGCTGGAGGGTGAGCGGGATAAGCTGTTGCGCATGGAAGAGGAGTTGCATCAACGCGTCGTCGGCCAGGATGAGGCGGTGATATCGGTTGCCAACGCGGTGCGACGCTCACGCGCGGGTCTTGCCGAGCCGAACCGGCCGAACGGTTCGTTCCTGTTTCTAGGCCCAACCGGAGTGGGCAAAACCGAGCTCTGCAAGTCGCTGGCTGAGTTTCTGTTTGATACCGAAGATGCGATGGTGCGGATCGATATGTCGGAGTTCATGGAAAAGCATTCCGTGGCGCGATTGATTGGTGCTCCCCCGGGTTATGTCGGTTATGAAGAGGGTGGCTACCTGACTGAAGCCGTCAGGCGCAGGCCCTATTCGGTGTTGCTGCTCGATGAGGTCGAAAAGGCCCATCCGGACGTGTTCAATATCCTGCTGCAGGTGCTTGATGACGGTCGCTTGACCGATGGCCAGGGGCGTACCGTCGATTTCCGGAATACGGTTATAGTTATGACCTCCAACCTGGGTTCAGATATGATCCAGACCTTGGCGGGGGAGACCCAATATGCGCAAATGCGCGACGCCGTGCTGGATGTTGTGGCGCAGCATTTTCGCCCGGAATTCATCAACCGTATTGATGAAATGGTGGTTTTCCATCCTTTGAAGAAGGACCAAATTGCGGGCATTGCCGGTATCCAGCTGGAGCACCTGAAGAAGCGCCTGGCAGATATGGAACTGGAGCTGGAGTTGAGCGATGCGGTTATGGCGAGCCTGGTGGAGTCGGGTTACGACCCGGTATATGGCGCCCGGCCGTTAAAGCGCGCCATTCAGCAGCGCATCGAGAACCCGTTGGCCCAGGCGATTCTTGCCGGTCGCTTTGCAGAAGGCACTACCATTCATGCCGACCTGGACGGGGATGTAATCGCGTTCCGCTAGCTTCCTGGGGAATTTGGATCGAAGCTATATTCAAGCGGGGGCTGGCCCTGGCCTCCGCTTTTCCGTCGTCGATCACGCTCCCTCAACCTGTTAACTAACTGAAGGTGCTGACCAGTTGGGTCGGGCCTTTCGCGCCGCAAAACCATTCGCAATTGTTAATGCAAATCGTTATCATTACGATAATCACTAACTTTTAGTAGCTGTTTAGAGCGGATTTACGGGTCATGAAGCAATTGAAGATTGTCTGGTTTGTATTGTTATGGATGTTTGTCGCAAACGCGCAGGCAAACTCAAATAACGCGTACCTGCTGCAGATGCTGGATTACGTCAGCGTTGATTACCCAGAGGCCGTGCTTGATGGCCAAGTGATCAATGCCGCCGAATATGCAGAGATGAACGACTTCAGCGGCACTATCGCGCAGTTGACGACCCAGTTGGGCGAATCGGTGGTGTTTGATCAATTGCAGTCTGACGCTGGCCAACTGCGACAGCTGGTCGAGGTAAGGGCTGAGCCTGCTGAGATTGCCGCGCACGTCGTGACCATGCGCAAGCAGATCATTGATAACTACCAGATTGTGGTGGTACCTCGGCGGGCCCCCGACCTGGAATTGGGCGCTACCCTGTATCGATCAAGCTGTGTCAGTTGCCATGGCGAAACCGGCAACGGGCGCGGCATTGCAGCAGCGGGACTCGAGCCCGCGCCCACCGATTTCACTGACGGGCAACGCCAGTCGTTGCGGACCCTCTATGGGCTATACGGAACGATTACCCTGGGCGTAGATGAAACCTCCATGGTGGCATTCGCTGGGCTCTCGGATCATGAGCGCTGGAGCCTGGCATTCTATGTGGGGCAGTTGGCGGGAGGCGGGTCACTACACGCGCTCGAAGGTGACGTTTGGCATAATCTGCAATGGATCACGACGACGGCGCCCCAGGAAGCTGCGTTGGAATTCGGGGCGCAGGGAGCAGCGCATTTGCTTTACCTGCGTGCCAATCCCGATCGTGTGTTCTCGGAAAAGCCCGAGCCGTTGGTGGTAGCCCATAGTGAATTGGTTAACGCGCTGGATGCTTATCAAAACCAGGACTATGACGCGGCGCGCCGCTTTGCTTTGTCCTCGTATCTTGATGGATTTGAGTTGGCAGAGGCGGCAGTGCGCACCACGTCGCCGCGCCTCGTTCGGCAGGTGGAGGCAGAGATGATAGCGTTGCGTGGCCTGATCAAGTCCCGCGCTCCGGTGGCTGAGGTGACCGCGAGTGTCGCTGGTCTACAACAGCTGTTTGACCAGGCGCAGGTCAGGCTTGGCGAGCGAAAACTCACCGGCGTCGCGGCTTTTACCAGCTCGCTGATCATATTGTTACGTGAGGGGCTGGAGGCAATTCTGGTGGTCGCCGCGCTCGCGGCTTTCCTCATCAAGACCGAGCGTCGTGAGGCGATGCGCTATCTCCATATCGGCTGGATCGGGGCATTGCTGGCCGGCTTGGCAACCTGGTACCTGGCGACCTATGTAATAAAAATCGGCGGCGCGCAGCGAGAGATAACCGAAGGCTTCGCGGCACTCATCGCAGCCGGGGTATTGTTTTATGTGGGTTTCTGGCTGCATAGCAAGACACCTGCGGCGCAGTGGCAGCAATTTATCCAGGTGAGTGTGAACAAGGCTCTGAATGCGCCTACCCTGTGGGCATTGGCGGGGTTGTCTTTTATCAGCGTCTACCGTGAGGCGTTTGAAACCATTCTGTTTTACCAGGCGATCTGGGCCCAGGCGCAGGGCGACGGGCAGTCAATGATTATGCTCGGCTTTGGCGCGGCAGCGTTTGTTTTGTTACTGGTGGGCTGGGGCATGGTGCGTTATGGCTTGCAGCTGCCGCTACGACAGTTTTTCGCAGTGACAGGTGTGTTCCTGGTTGTTCTCGCTATGGTGTTCGCGGGCAAGGGTATTGTTGCGATGCAGGAAGCGGGATGGTTTCCCGTCACCCCGTTGAATTTCAATGCGGTGGAAATTCTTGGTTTATATCCGAACCTGCAAGGCGTGATCACGCAACTGGTAATGCTGGCGCTGGCCGGTTGGTTGCTATTTTGGTCTGGACCCAGGCGTACCCGGGTTTCCAGCTAAGCCGGCTATTCCACGGGAGCGGCGCAAGGAATTTTAGTAAAATACCCGGGCTCCGCTGGGGCCCGGGTTAACGTAGAATTATGATTTGCTGGGTTCGCAGCTATTGGCAATGATTTCAGATGCCCGGTCAATCTGGGATTGTCGCTCTTCCTCGCTCAGATAACTGTACTCACCATCATCGCCCAGAATTCGTACTCGCGCGTTTTCCTTCATCGTCTTCAGGTTGATCTGTGCGTTTTTACAATTCTCTTCGCGCACCTTAGCCTGTTGCTCACGCTCCAGCTTTTGTGCCTCAAAGTCGTCGCCGGTCTCTTCCCCCGCGGCCGCGGCCGCGCTAGCTGCTTCGGCACGCCTTTTTAATGCCGCTTCAGCGCTTTTCGGCGCACCGAATGTCTCTACAACCGTGTATTCCCGATCTGTAGGCGCCTGGTCGGTGAATTGGGGAACACCTTGGTTATCGATCCATTTAAAAACTTTACCTGCGAGCGCGCCTGGTGCGCCAACGATTAGTGCCAAGGGCAGGATAAAGCAGATAATCCTCTTCATTTTCGATCTCCTAGATTGAGATAACGGTCGCTGATTGATGTCAATTTCAGACATTGCGCCCGAAGTTTAGTTTAGTATAGCTATTTTTTGGTCACTTTTTGCAAGTTACGTTGGAATTTGCCCGCAGAAGCTGCAGATTCGGTTGACAAGGCTCGATAAGATGGCAAAATTACCGCCTCCTTGTATATAGCGGCTTGTCGGGGTTCCGGCAATACCAGACCGAAAGGTAAGTGCCCGTAAAACATACGGGCATTTTTTTGGCACAGACTTCTGCGGTGACGCGGTAAATCAATGTCTGGAGCCTGTGCATCACTTACCGAGTGATGCCGGGAGTGAGCGGTTCAGGCGACATCACATTCGCTTGTACTTTTGATTTTTACTCAGGAATGGTTGAGAGGTTTAAGGTGGAATTACTATCTGGCGGCGATATGCTCATGCGAGCGCTTCAGGAGGAGAATGTCGAATACATTTTCGGCTATCCTGGCGGGTCGGCTCTGCACATCTACGATGCGTTATTCAGGCAAAAAGAAATCAAGCATGTTCTGGTTCGCCACGAACAGGCGGCAACCCATGCTGCGGACGGTTACGCGCGCTCGACCGGTCAGGTTGGCGTGGTGCTGGTTACGTCCGGTCCGGGTGCTACCAATGCCATAACAGGCATTGCTACTGCCTACATGGACTCTATCCCGATGGTGGTTATTTCCGGTCAGGTAACGTCTGACAAGATCGGCGATGACGCTTTCCAGGAAACGGATATGATGGGCATATCTCGCCCGATCGTGAAACACAGTTTTATGATCAAGCATCCGGCAGAGATTCCCGCGGTGGTTAAAAAAGCATTCCTGCTGGCAGCGACGGGCCGTCCCGGGCCGGTAGTGATCGATATACCCAAGGATATGACTGCGCCCGGTGAGAAGTTTGAGTACGCCTACCCGGAGTCTATTAAGTTGCGCTCCTATAACCCTGCTGTTAAGGGTCATAGCGGGCAGATCAAGAAGGCGGTCAAGGCGCTGCTACAAGCCAAGCGGCCGGTTATCTATGCCGGTGGTGGAGCTATTGCCGGCGAAGGTCCGGCGCTGTTGACAGCCCTGGCGCAGCAATTGAATTACCCAATTACCAATACCCTCATGGGGTTGGGTGCGTATCCCGGCACCGACGAGCAGTTTCTGGGTATGTTGGGGATGCATGGCACGGTTGAAGCCAATTCGGCAATGCATCACAGTGATGTTGTGTTTGCTGTCGGAGCCCGTTTTGACGATCGGGTTACCAATACGCCCAATAAATTCTGCCCGACAGCGACAATTATTCATATCGATATTGATCCGACCTCGATATCCAAGACCGTACCTGCGGATATCCCGATCGTGGGTAGCGTCGTAAACGTACTCACGCAGATGCTTGATGTCATCGAGGCGTCCACAGCAAAGCCGGATGCGGCTGCGCTTGAAGAGTGGTGGGCGAGGATTAATGAATGGCGCCAGCGCCATGGCTTGTATACTGGCCAGCGGTTTGATACAAGCAGCGAAATGATTATGCCGCAGGAAGTCATCCAGACCCTGTTTAAGGTGACCGAAGGTGATGCTTTTATTACCTCTGATGTGGGCCAGCACCAGATGTTCGCGGCACAATACTATCTGTTTGATAAGCCGCGTCGCTGGATTAACTCCGGCGGCCTCGGCACGATGGGCTTTGGCTTGCCTGCTGCGATGGGCGTACAATTTGCGCACCGTGAGGCACCCGTGGCATGTGTGACCGGCGAAGGCAGTATCCAGATGTGCATTCAGGAACTGTCTACCTGCACCCAATATCATTTGCCGCTCAAGATCATCAACTTGAATAACCAGGCCCTTGGCA
This sequence comes from uncultured Gemmatimonadales bacterium, assembly GCA_964195105.1. Classification (GTDB taxonomy): domain Bacteria; phylum Pseudomonadota; class Gammaproteobacteria; order Pseudomonadales; family IMCC2047; genus CAMYKE01. The sequence goes on from CAXMOT010000117.1 coordinate 14,105, forward strand.
TGGTTAAGCAATGGCAGGACATGCAATACGAGGGGCGTTACTCGGAAAGCCTGTATGAAGAGTCCCTGCCTGACTTCACCAAGTTGATGGAGTCCTATGGGCACGTTGGCATAAAGGTTACCAAGCGATCAGAGCTGGAAGACAAAATGCGCGAATGTTTCGCGATGAAAGACAAGCTGGTGTTTTTGGACGTTTACGTGGATCCCATGGCGCACGTATACCCGATGCACATTGCGCCGGAAGGCTCGATGCGCGACATGTGGCTTAGTAAAACGGAGCGTACCTGATGCGGCATATTATTTCAGTTCTTGTCGAGAATGAACCGGGCGCCTTGTCGCGTATAGTAGGTCTGTTTTCGCAACGTAATTATAATATTGAATCCCTGAACGTTGCGCCTACGGAAGATGCAACATTGTCTCGTATGACGTTGATCACCACCGGTTCTGACCAGGTGATCGAGCAGATCACCAAGCACCTCAACAAGCTCATAGATGTGGTGAAATTGATCGACTTGTCTGAGGGAGAGCATGTCGAGCGGGAGTTGGCGCTGATCAAGTTAAAGGCAGTTGGCGCCCAGCGGGAGGAGATCAAGCGAGTGGTGGATATATTCCGCGCGCAGATTATCGATGTCAGCCAGACGATTTACACCGTCCAGTTGATCGGCACGAGTTCCAAGCTAAATGCTTTTATAGAAGCGGTGGATCCCAAGGTTGTTATGGAAGTGGTGCGCAGTGGTGTGTCCGCAATTGCCCGCGGCGAGCGCCGACTGAGCGCGTAACATTTTTTATTAAATTATTAACAGAAATTCGAGGTTAACTATGCAAGTCTATTACGATAAAGATGCTGATTTATCGATCATTCAGTCCAAAACCGTAGCCATCATTGGGTATGGCTCACAGGGACACGCGCACGCTAATAACCTGAAAGATTCGGGTGTTAATAATGTAGTGGTTGGCCTGCGTAAGGGTTCATCCTCATGGGCGAAGGCCGAGAATGCCGGATTACGCGTAGCTGAGGTTGATGATGCGGTGAAGAGTGCAGATATCGTGATGATTCTTGCTCCAGATGAACACCAGGCGGCGATATATAAAGAAAACATCGCTCCAAACCTGCAGCCTGGAGCTGCGCTGGCTTTCGCGCATGGCTTTAATATCCACTACCAGTTGATTGAAGCGCCGCAGGACGTTGATATCTTTATGGTCGCGCCCAAGGGTCCGGGGCACACGGTTCGTTCCACTTACATGGAAGGTGGCGGTGTGCCGACCCTGATCGCGATTGAGCAGAATGCTTCGGGTATGGCCAAGGAAATCGCCCTTTCATACGCCTCCGCAAACGGTGGTGGTCGTTCAGGCATTATCGAGACCAATTTCCGTGAGGAAACAGAAACCGATCTGTTCGGTGAGCAGGCGGTATTGTGTGGCGGTGCGACTGCGCTGGTGCAGGCGGGTTTTGAAACGCTGGTAGAAGCCGGCTACGCGCCTGAGATGGCCTATTTTGAATGCCTGCATGAACTAAAGCTGATTGTTGACCTGATGTACCAGGGAGGCATCGCCGACATGCGCTACTCGATTTCCAACACAGCTGAATATGGTGATTATGTCTCTGGGCCGCGCATCATCACGGAAGAGACCAAAAAAGAGATGAAGCGTGTGCTTGATGATATCCAGACGGGTAAGTTTGCGAGGGATTTCGTTCTGGAGAACCAGGCAGGGGCACCTACGCTGAAGGCGCGTCGTCGTATTTCGGGCGAGCATCAAATTGAAGCGGTGGGTAAAAAGCTCCGTGACATGATGCCCTGGATCAAGGCAAACAAGATCATAGATAAGACCGAGGGAAATGCATAACGCATCCACCCGGGATAAAAAAACGCGGTATTAGCCGCGTTTTTTTTGGTCTGTAGTAACGCAATATTGGCGTCAGCAGTACTTTGGGCTTAATATAAGGCGTTAAATTCCAAGAATAATAGAGCGTTAACGTTGCATGAGCGAATCAGAGCCTAAACCACGCCGCAGGGCGATCTACCTGCTACCTAACCTGTTGACCACTGCTGCGCTGTTTTGTGGCTTTTACGCGGTGGTGTCTGCGATACATGGTTACTTTGAGCCGGCGGCCATAGCGATCTTTGCTGCGCTTCTTTTCGACGGTTTCGATGGCCGTGTTGCGCGCTTGATTCACTGCGAGAGTGAATTTGGTGCCCAATATGACAGTATGTCCGACCTGGTCGCGTTTGGTGTCGCTCCTGCGCTGGTCGCACTTAGCTGGAGCTTGTCCACATTGGGTAAGATTGGCTGGATGGCGGCATTCATTTATCTGGCCTGTGCTGCGCTGAGGCTCGCACGCTTCAATGCGCAGATAGCATCGGTAGATAAGAAGTACTTTATCGGGCTGGCGAGTCCCCCCGCTGCGGCGCTGGTTGCGTCAATGGTGTGGGTCTGCGCCGAGGCCGGCTTTGCTCCAGACAATATAGCCATCATCGGGGCGGTGGTGGTTGCCGGCACGGGCCTCCTGATGGTGAGCAACGTCAGGTACTTGAGCTTCAAAAATATCGACATTAAGGAAAGCATTCCTTTTATCGGTTTATTGGCGATCATTTTCGTGTTCGCCGTGATCTTTATTGACCCCGCGCTAACCCTGTTTACGATGGCGCTGGTCTATGCCTTGTCAGGGCCTGTGATGCTGTTATTGCGCAAGCGCAGTAGCACCTAGCAGCAACGTGCTACAGGCCATGTGTTCCGCTGTTCCCCGCTAGTCTTTGGCGCCCTGGGATAATAATCAGGGCAGACCTTGACACCAGTATTGGCAGGACTATAATTCCACTCCGATTTCGCGTTAATGCCCGTTTTTAGGCGTCGCAAAAGCGGTCTTTTTGTGAGTTTTAATTAATTACAAAAAGCGCTTGTGCAGGCCCTTTAGCCGTGTATAATGCGCCATCTTTCGAGCTGACCACAAACGCGGTTAGCCATGTTCTTTAAAAATTTAGTTGGATAGAAACAATACGTGTGGGTACTTGCTGAGGTTAATTCAGGCGATGAATTATCGGAAAGCGAGTGTCCATAGACTCATAACTATTTAGGTAGTGAAGAGTTGTTGTACATTTGTTTATTCCGAGCCGAGATTTTAGTAAGTCAAGCGGGTCCTTCGGGTAGCTGCGTAACTTACTCCTCTGTAGGATTGTTCGAAAGGGCATGAATTGGAGGTTAAAAGGTTAAACTGAAGAGTTTGATCATGGCTCAGATTGAACGCTGGCGGCAGGCTTAACACATGCAAGTCGAGCGGTAACAGGAGTAGCTTGCTACTCGCTGACGAGCGGCGGACGGGTGAGTAACGCGTAGGAATCTACCTAGTGGTGGGGGATAGCCCGGGGAAACCCGGATTAATACCGCATACGTTCTACGGAAGAAAGTGGGGGATCTTAGGACCTCACGCCATTAGATGAGCCTGCGTTAGATTAGCTAGTTGGTGGGGTAAAGGCTCACCAAGGCGACGATCTATAGCTGGTCTGAGAGGATGATCAGCCACACTGGGACTGAGACACGGCCCAGACTCCTACGGGAGGCAGCAGTGGGGAATA
>CAXMOT010000118.1:0-3000 GCA_964195105.1 uncultured Gemmatimonadales bacterium
CCACCCGTTTAAAGGGCACAAAATTAGTGCGCGCGTTATTGTGCAGCGCAGAATTTTATAGCGGGCATATTAATGGTGCTTTCAATGAATGTCCAGACTAAAAAACACTTATTTAAGCATTACCTTGGAACGGCGGATCGCCATAACTATCTGAACAAAAAAGATATTATGGGATTTTACTGATTTTTAGCGCGTAAGAAAGGGGTGACTTACACAGAGATAGTCCGCATTCGGCGTCTTTAATAACCAGGGGATTTCAGGAAGGTGCAGCGCACAACGCACAGAAAAGAGAGCCGAACTAAGCGGTTTGCAGGCTTTGTTTGGCCAGGCTTTTGCAGATATTATCGAACGAGATAGCCTTGTTATAAAAATAGCCCTGCACCTGGTCACATTCGAAATCGCGCAACAACACAACCTGCTCGAAGTTCTCAACGCCCTCCGCAATAACGTGCATACCGAGGTTATGGGCTAAATTGATGATCGCCTTGACGATAACCGCATCCCCTTCATCGCTCACAACATTATCCACAAAGCTCTTATCCACCTTTAGCGAGGTAATGGGCAATCCCTGGATATGTGCAAAGGAGGAATAGCCGGTACCAAAGTCATCGAGGGAAAAGTGCACCCCCAATTTACTCAACTCGGTCATACAGCGGCGGGTTTCTTCCTCATTAGCCATGACTGCGGTCTCGGTCAATTCAAACTCCAGGTATGAGGGGTCCACCTCGGTTTTTTTGATAATTCGGGCCACCGTCTCGTGAAGCTTGCGATCCTGGAATTGGCGAAAGGACAGATTCACCGCGATACGCACAAAGGTACCCTCGTCCTGCAGGTACTTAAGCGCAAGGCAAGCCTGGTGAATCACCCAATAGCCCATGGTCACGATCAGGCCGGTCTCTTCCGCCAATGGAATAAACTCATCCGGGGATAACATACCCCTGGTCGGGTGCTGCCAGCGAATCAAGCCTTCCATACCCACAATCGCGCCACTTACGATATCCACCCGTGGCTGGAATAACAGGCGGAATTCATTACGCCGCAACGCGCGCCGAAACTCGGCTTCAAGGACCAGCTGGCTAGACGCTCTGGCGCTCAACTCCTGGGTATAAAAACAATAGCTGCAACCACGCTCGGTCTTGGCATGACTCATTGCAAGATTGGCCGCCTTGAACAGGGCTTCGGCATTCATGCCGCCGGCGGGATAGAACGCAATCCCGATACTGCAGGCCAACTTAACCTGGTCGCCGGGAATAGGGTAATACTTGCCAACCTCTTCATTGATCTGGTGCACCATGCGCAGCACATCAGATTCCGCGGCAACGCCTTCCAGGATAATGGCAAACTCATCCCCACTGGTCCTGGCGAGGCTATCGCTTTTACGCACGCAGGACTGCAACCGATCGGCCACCGCGCGAATAATCAAGTCGCCCATTTTGCGGCCGTAGGAATCATTGATGGACTTGAACTTATCCAGGTTGATCACCAATAGCACGACCTTTTGCCGTGAGCGCTCAGCACGCTGCAGCGCATGTGACAGGCGGTCATTGAACAAAGTGCGGTTGACCATACCCGTCAACGCATCATATTGATCGTGATAGGCAAGTTTTAGTTGGGCTTCCTTAAGTTTCAGCACATAGCGCAGCGAACGCTCGAGGGATAGCGTATCGACCTCTCCCTTGGTCAGATAATCAGTCACCCCGGCTTTAATCAGTGACGCAGCCAGCGCACTGTCAATCTCCGCGCTGACCACAATAATTTGCGCGCCTGGATTGAGTGTCCTGATCTCACTGAGATAATCGGCATCGGAATCCGAACCCATAAGGTATTCGGTAATTACAACGTCAAATACCTGGTTGGATAAATTTCGCAGTGCCTTGCCAATCGTACTGCACCAGGTGAGCTGGTAGCTCAGGCCTTCGAGTTGTTGGAGGGTGTGTTCTAAATGCAGCTTTTCTGTATGCTGGTCGTTAACGAAGAGTATTCGAACGAATTCGTCCTGAAGGGTTTTGTCTATGCGTTCCATGGGTGAAGCATCAGCTCATGCGCCATACTTGACTGGATTTAAATTCAAGAATACGTCCCGCCAGGGGACACCGGTGTTCCTTAACGCGCCGGCAGTCGCCTTGCAACTTGGCCGGAACAACCTTGCTTAACAATCCTACTGGCTGCCATCCACCATGTATTGTACGGCATTACGGAGTTCATCATCCGAGCAAGCCATGCAGGTGCCCTTCGGCGGCATTGCATTCACGCCATTAATTGCGTTAGTCACCAGCGAATCCATTCCAGTGGCTATCCGGGGTGCCCAGCCGGCCGCGTCACCCACCTTGGGGGCTCCGGCTGCTCCGGTAGCGTGGCATGCGAAACACGCTGAATCATAGACTGCCTGGCCGCTGCGCGGCTCATTCGATGCTACGGCTACAGGCGCGACCACACCGCCACATTCTTCACCCTCTATGCACACATTACCCACCGGAGCGATACGCTCAATGAGTTGGTCTTCACGGTCGGACGCGGAAACAGCAGATGTCGCCGCAAGCACGGAAACACAAACCAACGCAATTGTTGAAATAATCTTGCCGGTTAAAATATTATTGTTACAAGTCACGCTGCCTACCTCGTATCACGTGCGCACTGGGCGCACTGGATGATTTGTTTTTGTGATCGGGATTATAACGGCAATTTCCAAAATCGAACATAGAAAGATCGGGAAGTTTGCTGGCGCCCAAGCCGATGCAAAGGTTTTAGCCGGCGTAGCCGAGCGATCAGCACTCAGCCAACAACCCCGATCCATGATGTGACTACCTGCTGTATGACATACCGCTTGAGTATTTCGCGAGCCCGCACAGCGCTATAATGAAAGAGGAATTGAGTACAACTTCCGCGCATAAAAAAACCCGCATCAATAGAATGCGGGTTTAGCTAATTTTCCAGATGCTCGCCCGGGAGGGACAGGAATCAATCCGAATTTTCATTTTGCCCTGCAGGTGTTGTGCATAT
>CAXMOT010000119.1:0-9043 GCA_964195105.1 uncultured Gemmatimonadales bacterium
CCGATCAACGCACTCGCCGTATCCGCAAACAGTGATACCGAGAAATTCAGGGCATCGCGCTTGGAGCCGGTTAGCAGCCATATAGGCAGGCCCGCAATAAAAGAACCGACAAGACTACCCGGCACAAGCAATGTACGAATCCAATCCGATACACGCGTGCTGCCACGGCTACCGAACCTGCGCACCGGCCAGCCCCTGCTCTCGGCAATGGCGAGTAGCTTCTTATTCGGATTCAGCGGCCGCGGATTGCCCACGGCCTCCAGCAACAGAATATCGTCATCGCTGTCTGAATAGAAAAAGCTCTCCTCAAGTTTGACACCATGACTTGCGACGAACGTTTCGGCTGCAGATACCTTGCCCGTGCCAAAACACGTTGGCCGCACCACAGCCCCGGTGAACTCACCCTTTTCGACTTCAAGATGGGTACACAGGACGTGCTCGACATTGAGATCCTGTGCCGCTGGCTCTACCTGATAGCGCGTAGCCGCAGAAATGATTGCGACAGTGTGCCCCTTGCTCAAATGGGCCTCAATCAGTGCGCGTGATTCAGGATATATCAGGCGCGCAATGTGTGATTCAAACAATTCACGACCGAAAGCCGCATAGCTTTCCTCATGCATCCCGCGCATAAACTGTGCCGTTCCCAGCATCATCGCGGAAAAGCCCATATTACCCATGCCGAAGCTGACCATGGCGCCGATCAACTCGACGATTTCGCGGGGCGACAGGTGGCCACGCTTGATCTGCTCTTCAACAAATGTGAAAGCCGAGTAACCGGATATCACAGTCCCGTCAAAATCAAAGAAGGCCCCGATCTGCGGGCCATCAGGCAGGCTCAAAACCTCGGCGACTACGTCCTCGTGCTGTAACATAAAATTCTCCTGGGTGCCCTCAAGGATAAAGGCGATTTGTCTCAAACTGTCAACGTTACTTTGTCGCTATACACCGGCGCTGGCTACTTGCGGAATGCGGCTTTAACTCCTTCGCCAGACAATGAGGTCAGCCCTCGATCTGTTGCAATCGAACGCTGACCAGCGTAAGTGTGATCTATTCCACGTATGGCGCCATTCCCACATGGGGGTTTTTGCAACCCGACCAATGCTCGCGGATTATACAGGATCGATTCGGACCCCTTTTTTTCAATCTACTATAAGCAACGGGCTTCTGGCAAGCTACCGCCAATTCGCCCATTATGCTTGATTGCTACCAGCAAGTATCGTTCTAACCCTTGCCGGGCAACCACTTATCGACCCGCTGAATCCTAAGTTATCACGTGGTCGGAGTACTAGTATTGCGCATTGCATACCTTCATCGCTGCAGCCAACTCGTCCGGACAGTGAGGCTGTAGCAATTGCTCAAGTCGTGACATCCCGGACTTGATCAGCAGGGACTTGTCGCCCCTGGGTATTACTATATCGCGATAGCTAAACCAGTTGGTGAGTATGAGCACCACCATGTCCGTAGGAACGATTGCGCCCTCTCCTTGGCTGTCCACAACGGTTTCGAGAACCGCGGCGATATAGTTATGCAGCTGTAAATAGAGATTGCCCAATGGCTTGGATATTTCCGGGTAACTCTCCAATATCCCGGCCGGATTCCTGAACAGGAAGCGATACAGGTAGATCTGCTCCATCAACACATACAGGCTCATCCAGTTTTCAATCGGTGCCCTCCGGGCTACGTCCCGGACGGAAAAAGCCGCCTCAAACGCATGCGTGTATCGCTCCAGGAGCGTTTTGATTATCTCGCTTTTACCTTTGAAGTGGTAATACAGGTTACCGGGGCTGATATCCAGCTCATTCGCGAGATCCACCGCCGTCACGCTCGCTTCGCCATGCTGGTTCAACAAATCGAGGCTGACGGCTAATATGTAATCCTTGGTTCGTAACTTTCCCATGCGCGCCTGGAATGCTATTTCTAAATTGTTGGTGTAAGCTTGATCATAAAAGACCCGCCCTCCATGCACAATCACTTGACCCAGGATATTAGCAACGCCATGACAGATGAAAGCCGTAAACTTTTTGAAAAGCTGGTCAAGCGTGGCCAGGCGATCGAAAAAGACACCAAAGACCTTATTAGCGAGGCAAACAAGCGGATCTCCAGTCAAACCCTGGATCTTGAAACCATCACCACCCAGCTTAACCAGGGACTGAACGATATACGCAAAACCTTTTCCGACCGCCTGGGGTTGCCCGAGCCCGTCACCCGTGCCGACCTGGACCGGCTGGAGACCAAGGTCGATGCGCTGGCAGCTAAAATCGCGAAATTGGAAGCCACGCCCGCCAAACGAAGTCCTCGTAAGCCGGCGACTTCGGCAAGACCAAAAACGGCCGCGTCGAAACCTGGTACTCGAAAAACAACCGCGACAAAAACAGCCGCCGCGAAAACTGCGGCAGCCAAGAAAACCACTACAAGATCTACCGCTAAATAGGGCTGTTTGGCGATCGTTAGCAGCATGCTGGAGGCATGTTGAAGGGGAAGAGTGGTCTATCGATCTATTAATCGATCAATTCTTAAGCTGGCTTACCAATACGGCACCCGTTGCAAGACACCCTACCGCAACGAACACCAGGGCAGGCAAAAACACTCCACACGAAAATCGCTTGATCATAGCAAGTTCCCTTATATTTAATATTCAGGTCGGGGGTGCGCAGCGGGCAACGGCCAGAAAGTCGCGCCCACTGCGAAAACAGCTCATCCCTGAGCCGCTTTATCCCTGGGCCTGTTAGTTAAGCAGCCTTGGAAGCTCGCTTCCTAAGCTTTTCTGCCAGTTGCTTCACACTATCTGCGGCCTGTTCAATCTCTTGCTTGGCGTTATAGCTGCGGACGCGCTTGCGAAAGCCCTGCTCAGCTTTCTGGAAGTCTTTCTCAACTTTCTTGCCGCGCGCGACAAATTCGTTCAATTGACCGGGTAGGTCCTTACGCGCCTTTTCAACATTTTCCATAATGCCATCCACGATCAAAGCAGTAACGCCCAGCTGGCCGTAGACGACCTTCTGGAATGTTTCTGCAGCCGCCGAAGGCTTCTGCACAGATTTTTTGGCAGCAGGCTTCTTTGTAGCGGTCTTGGGTGCAGCCTTCCTGGCCACCGGTTTTTTCGCAGCGGTCTTACTCGCGACGGGTTTTTTAACGGATTTTACCGCAGCGGTCTTGGCCGGGGTGGTAGTCTCTACTACCGGATTTGCTGTATCAGTCATTGTTGTTTCTCCTAAAGAGCGTTTAAAAAAGGTTTGATTTTGCTGCTATGAAAGCCAGTTGCATGCAGGTTAGCGATAAAAATTAGAAACCGCATACTAAAAACCAAATCCGGCCACTCACCCGATGGCAGGAACGGCTTTCGCATTTAGCGAGGACCATTAAATCAATTTCAATAAGGGTGTGGATTCGGAATCCGGGCGCTTTCAGGCGAATAGCAGCCGCATGGGCAAAACAATATTCGAGCGGTTAATTCGGGGCAGGAATAAAGTGGGGTATACAACTGCTGGCTGGCATGCCACTCACAGCTGATATGGAGGCCTGGATATGGCGCCCCATCGAGCCAAGGGTCAAGGGAGTTGTGTGGCGAAATACAGGGTCATCCCTGACCCTGGTTTACGCCACCTTAATGTTTTGCCGACTAACGCAGTTCTCGACGCAGAATTTTGCCGACATTACTTTTTGGCAGATCATCCCTGAATTCAATATGTCTCGGCACCTTGTAAGCCACCAGGTTTTCCCGGCAATGTTGCTTAACCTGGTCTGCAGTCAGGTCAGGATCATTGGACACCAGAAACAGTTTTACCGCCTGGCCACTCCTTTCGTCGTCGACCCCGATAACAGCGCACTCACGTACCCCCTCGTAAAGCATCACAACATCTTCAATCTCATTGGGGAACACATTGAATCCGGAAACAATAACCATGTCCTTGATGCGATCCACTATCCGCACATAGCCGTCTTCCTGAATAACGGCCACATCGCCGGTCTTGAACCAACCATCTTCGCTGATGACTTCCTCCGTCGCTTCAGGGCGCTGCCAGTAGCCTTTCATCACCTGCGGACCCCTGATACACAGCTCACCGCGTTCGCCGATCGGCTGCTCCACTCCGGCTTCATCAATAACCTTAAGTTCGGTGGCGACGCAAGGTATACCCACTGTTCCCACCTGAATTGCGTCGAGAGGGTTATAGGTGGCCATTGGTGAGGTTTCCGTGAGACCGTAACCTTCCGATATAGGACATTGGGTGACGGAGATCCAGAGATCGGAAGTATCCTTGTTGAGCGCCATGCCTCCCGAGTTGGTGAGTTTGAGTCGGCTGAAATCCAGCGCCTTGAATCCGTCATGGTGACACAGGCTGACAAACAACGTATTGAGCCCGGCGAAACCGCTAAAGGGTCGTCGCTTCATTTCTGCAACAAAAGCATCGAGGTCACGCGGGTTTGGAATTAAAACTGCGAGCTGTCCGCCGCTGGGCAGCGTCACGAGCGTCAGGGTAAAGGCATAGATATGATAGAGCGGCAACGGCACTATATAGACCTCTTCACCATCCTGGAAATTATCCATCAACGCGGCGCGACCTTGCAGCATGTTAGCGACCAGGTTTCCGTGGGTCAGCATGGCGCCCTTGGACACGCCGGTAGTACCACCGGTGTACTGTAGTAACGCGATATCCTCCAGCTGCGCGGAAACCGGCTGGTACTGTGCCTGCTCTCCCAGGCTCAAAGCATCCAAAAAACCAACAGCATTAGTGAGACTGGTTTCGGGCATGGCTTGCGGCGCAAGCATATCGATAGCGTTGGTAACAATCACCCGCTCGATGCCCGTATCGGGTACCACTTTCTCTACAGCCGGCAGCAAGTCAGCCAGCACCACCAGCGCCTTGGCACCGGAGTCGTTAAACTGGTGCAGTGTTTCCCTGGGGGTATAAAGCGGGTTGGTATTCACCACTACCAGTCCGGCCCGCATGGCGCCGTAGACCACGATCGGATACTGCAGCAAATTCGGCAACTGAATTGCGATTCGGTCACCGGGCACCAGACCGGTATGTTGCTGCAAATAGGCGGCAAACTGGCTGCTCAACCGATCCACTTCGCTGTAACTCAGGTCTTTGCCCATACAGGTAAACATGGGTTTGTCCGGGAAACGAGCGAATGATTCTTCAATTACTGCTACTACACTGTTATAGGCTTGGAAATCGATGCTTTGGTCAGCGCTGTCACTCATTGAAATTTCCTCAAATACGGTCATCAATTAATGGTTAATATTGTTATATACAGTCGAAGCTAGGAGTCTGTCGGCTGTCCATGCAGCTCTAGAGCTCTTGCGATAAACGCCTTGTGCTGGTCAATCATCAGTTCTGCGTGCACCGCATCCTCTATAATGCCATTCTGATTGATCAAAAAAGTCGCGCGGCGCGACCCCATTCCCAGCGGCCCGTTTATGCCAAAGGCCTTAATTACGATTTTATCTTTATCACTGAGCAGCAAATAGGGCAGGTCAAAGGCTTGCTTAAAACGACGGTGGCTCGCGCTACCCTGGGTGCTGATACCCACAACGGTCATTCCGGCCGCAGCAATGTCTTCATGGACATCCCTGATATTGCAGGCTTCGAGGGTGCAGGCTGGCGAAAAATCAGCAGGGTAAAAGAACACTATCACCGGACCATTACTTAATAAGAACAATAAGTTAACCTGCTCTCCCTCGGCGGAGGGCAATGTAAAATCGGGAGCGGCCTGGCCTGCTTTGAGCATTGTAATGAACCTGTTCTTCTTTGGAACCGTGCCCACTATGACCCGAGCCGTTGAAAAAATCCAGCCACTTTTGTTATCCGGTTCCCATGTCGAGGGCAGTGGTTGCGCAGCATATAAGGGCTACCGGCGTTTCTCGACACAAGCGTGTGGTTAGCTGTGGCGTAAACTGGCTACTGCTTTACCTTTGCAGAGAGTAAAAAGCCGAATTTACCGTTTTTTTTGCATCGAGGTAGCGTGTATGCTGTGATCAACTAGAGCAACACGAGCAAGCCATCCGAACATGATTTTCTCAGTCACCAAGCAACTGGAAGCCGATATGCAGGCGGCCAAAAGCTATGCAGAATGGAAAGCCGCGGCGATAGCGCATGACAAAAAATCAGGCGTGTCGCAATGGCGCACCTCGGATGAGTCCAAACATTTCGATTATGTATCTATCCGTCGACGCTTAAGGCGACTGCGCGGGCTGAAAGCCAAAAAAGACTACGCCGGCTTGTTATTTGCGCTGAACGAGGGTGTTCACGGCAATATCGACAGCATGGGCAGCTCGGCTCTTTACGGTAAGGCGAAATTCAGCACCAAGAAGCTGATCGTCGACTATGTCGACGAGGTCGTTACTGCCCTGGATATACTGGCAAGCACCGCCGCCGATGACATACCCCTGGCCGAGAGACTGGATTTTTTCCGTCGCGCCCAGCACTGTTACGGTTTTTCGGCGCTGATGATGAGCGGCGCCGGCTCGCTGCTCTATTTTCACATTGGGGTGGTTAAGGCGTTGTGGCTGGAGGGTGTGTTACCCAATATCATGTCCGGTAGTAGCGGCGGGGCGATCGTTGGGAGCCTCATCAGCACCCACAGCGATAAAGACCTGGAGAAGATATTTGAACCGGAAAACCTGGCGCAGGAGATGGAACGCGACGAGAGCCTGTTTAGTCTTTTTGAGGCGTTCAAACCTAACGTAGCGAAAGCGGCGGACGTCCAGAAGGCACTCAATCACCTGGTTCCGGATCTTACCTTCCAGGAGGCCTTCGAGCTCACCGGCCAACACCTGAACATCTCTGTTGCTACCGCGGAGAAGCATCAAACGTCGCGGCTGTTAAGTTCGATCACGACACCTAATGTGTACATTCGTGAGGCAATCATGGCGTCGGCGGCGGTACCGGGGTTTTATCCTCCAGTCATGCTTGCCGCCAAGAATGACAAGGGTGAGAAGCAACCCTACCTGCCGGCACGCAGATGGGTAGACGGCTCCATCAGCGATGATATGCCGGCGAAGCGCCTGGCACGGATCTATGGCGTTAATCACTTTATTGTCAGCCAGGTTAATCCGCATATATTCCCGTTCGTCACCGACAACAAGAGAAAGAGGGATCCATTCACAACGGTTAAACTTGCCGCCGGACGTGCCGCCCGGGAATGGATTAACGCCAGTGCATCGCTGTTCGAAAAACCGCTGGCGTGGAATCCTGCCGTTGGCCGGTTCACCAACCTGGCGCTGGGTATTATCAACCAGGATTACTTTGGTGACATCAACATCCTTCCTAAAGGGCTCGTGGTTAATCCGATGAAGCTGCTAGCTCACCGTTCCCTGGAAGAGATCATCGAATTAATCGAAATGGGTGAGAAGGCAACCTGGCCCAAGATTGAGATGATTCGCGTGCAGACCAAGATCAGCAGGAAACTGGACCAGATCCTGAGAGAACTTGATCATCCTGAAGCACGGGTGCGCAGCAGCGTTTAGGAGGAATTAAAGCCCCTGACTTTCAACCAGCCAGACCCTGCAAGGGGTTGCTGCATATTGTTAAACAGGACAGGACATGGCGGTATCCGCAACCAATATAGAACAATACGTGCGTGATGGCTTGAGCGTGGCCGAGATGGGCGTGCGCAGCGGGCTGCGGGTGTCGCAAACCTTGCTTAAAGTATACCCGCATGCCCTAAAATGGGGGCTGACCCGACGTAAACCGACACCAAAAGAGCTCAGGAAAATGTTTGAGTCACTGGGCGCGACCTATATCAAATTCGGCCAGTTAATCGCCAGCTCCCCCTCGCTGTTCCCGAAGGCATATGTCGACGAGTTCCAACTGCTCCTGGATCAAACCGAGAAGGTACCTTTTCGCAAGATTCGCCGGATCATGGCACTCGATCTGGGACGGCCGCTGGACGAAGTGTTCGCTTCAGTTGATCCCAAACCGCTCGCTTCCGCATCAATCGCCCAGGTGCATGCCGCAAAACTGCTGAGCGGCGAGGATGTCGTGGTCAAGGTTCAGAAGCCGGGTGTGCAGGCGATTATCAACGTAGATATGAACACCGTCTATGTGTGTGCCCGGGTATTGGAAATCATGATGCCCTACCTGGATAAGGATACGGTGGCGGGCATGATTGCCGAGCTATACCAGGCGATGATTGATGAATGTGACTTTCGCAAGGAGGCGGAAAATCTTGAGGAATTTCGACGCTATCTCATTGCATCCGGCAACCAGGACGTGGTCGCGCCGAAACCCTATCCCGAAGCGTCGGGTGAGAAAGTGTTGACCATGGAACGCTACTACGGCTCCGCCTTGACAGACATCGATCAAATCAAGTCGGTCAGCCGGGATCCCGCGGCAACCTTAATGGCGGCGATGAATGCCTGGTTTGGCAGCCTGACCGAATGCCGCACCTTTCATGCGGATCTGCACAATGGCAATATGATGGTGCTGGACGATGGCCGCGTCGCCTTTATCGATTTCGGTATGGTCGGCCGCATCCGCCCGGAAGCCTGGCGCGCAGTCTTCTCTCTTATTACCGGTCTTAATACAGAGGATTATCGCGTGGTGGCAGAATCCATGCTCGCCGTCGGCGTTACCCGTGAAGATATCGATCTCGACCAGCTGACATCCGACATCGAAAAGCTGTTTGCCTCCATGTATGACATTGAGTCGGAAAGCATGCTCGGCTCCGCGGGCAGTCCAGGGGGCATAGACGAAATCATGTCCAGGCTCGGTGAGCTCGGCAAAAAATATGGCATTCGGTTCCCGCGCGCGTTTACCCTCTTATTAAAACAGTTTTTGTACTTTGACCGTTACATTGACCTGCTCGCGCCGGGGCTGGATATGTTTGAAGAGGCCCGAATTGATGCCTGGAGCGAAGATTTCGACCTGTTGAACTGAGGCGCCCTTTTCAACCTGGAAACCTCAGTTAAGCGCGAAAGCGCTTCCTCAGGCGGAGTACTCGGCCAGCAGGTAGTCCATTATGTCGTCTGATTCAAACATGCCGGTGTCGGTATTGGGGTCAAACAAAAACGGAATACCCGTCTTGCCTTCTCGGGACTGCA
>CAXMOT010000120.1:0-14943 GCA_964195105.1 uncultured Gemmatimonadales bacterium
GGAATTTGCGGCCAGTGCGGTCGCAGCAGGCAAAACCTTTGTGCTGCTCGAGCGCCTGGATGGCGATGATTCTGCGCTCCAGCCGGTGTTGCAAGCGCTGCGGCGTAATGAAAATCGTGACCGGCGAGTCAAGGTGCCAGCGTATCGGTTGGCGCCGAATTCACCGCTGCAGCGGGTTGCCCGATTGAGCGGTGGTAATGGCAGTAAGAGCTGGCAAGGAGGGGCGATGTTGTTACTTGAAAGCCAGTGTCAGTTGGCGTTTGCAGCGGCGGGGCATACCTTCACCGATGAATCCGGCGCGCTGCGTGCCCCGCTGGAGAGTTTTGAGCTGGGTTTTTCCGGGCGCACCTATCGGGTCGTTGAAGTGGTGGCGCTGCAGTCACCGCTCGCCCCTGAGCATGATTGGGCGGTGCTTATCGTTAACAAGGACTATTGCGGCAGGGCTTCATCTCCCGGCGCTGCGGCGTTGCCGGCGCTCGTCGATATTCCGGAAAACGGCCTCGAAGTGGAGCTTTACTGTTACCAGCAGGGCCCGGCCGATGTCGCCGCCTATCTTTACCAGGAACAATGCCGAATCTATCCCAGTGATGCGGGCGTACTCGATCATTATGCCGACAAGCCGGCTGGCTTGCTCGGGGTACATTCCTGTCGGTCGGAAAAAGGTTCCTCAGGATGCCCGATATTGTTCAACCAGGCGGGGGACTTCGTGTTTGTCGGGACCCAGATCGAACGCGACTCTCTGACCCGGGCGGGTATCGCGCGATTATTTAGCGCGGAGTTTCGGTTATCGCTGGCTGAAATCGAAGCGCGGTTTGCAGAACACGATCGTGCCTATGCCCTGCAACATGACCCATGGACTTATCGGTAACACTGGTTGGACGCGCAACAACCTGCCATGAGTTCAGCGGACTTTTATTGAGCTTTCAGTGGGCTGTGGATCTAGAATAACGCTAACGCGGTATGCGTGGCGGGATTAGGCGGCTATTTTCCGTCGGGATCCGTATTGCGACGTCCATGGCCGCTGCGCCGATCCGGTAAAATTGAAGAGGTGCGACGTATGGTTCGCCGATCGCCTTTTTTGCGGCGTTGTTCGTGACGTCGTTCCTTGTATCCCGGGGCATAATATTGATTCGCGGGATCGACGCCGATCTCAACTACAGCGCCCGTCTCGGCGATCATCTGCTGGTATTGCCGGGCTTGCTCACGGCTCAGCCCTGCCTTGATGACGACCTGCCTGCCGGACAGCAACTGTTTCAGCTTACCGGCATCCGCCGGTCGGTTTGCATCGAGCGTAAAGATCTTCGCCAAGCCATGTTTTACCTGGTCCGGCGTAAAGCCTGTGGCAATCCCGCCTTTGAATACTACTCGAAATGTTTCCAATAGCTAGTCCGCGGATGGTTGGCCAATGATTGAAAGCCGGGAACAAAATTCTAGCAAATTTATCATCAATTAGCATCGCAGATAGCGGTTAAATTTATACGTCAGGCGATCACAGGTCTTGTGGCGCCGGTATCATGGCTTTGGGGCCTCGGGGTTGCCGCGATCGCGTTATACCAACACCATGGATTTGAATCGCAGGTTCTGGGTTAAAGCTGAGAAAATGTTTATACTAGGAGCCTGTCGGGTTTAGGTGATCGTAGCGAGGGAAAGTCCGGTTTGAGGCGGATTTTTCGATTATTTGAGGCGAATAGCCCGCTATTTAACGAGAATAATCGAAAAATCTGACCAAATTCGGCTTTTCCGCAGTAGATTAATCCTAAATCCGACAGGCTCCTAGCCACCCTTTTTCGCAGGCCGTGCCGGACAAACTTCGGAGCGTGACTGCTGGCTTGCGGGCTCTATATTGCCGGGTATGTTGTTATAGTGCGGTTTGCTGTTGCGTACGACCGGCCATGCCGCGAAACATTCTGATGGAAGCTGTTCATTGATTAACATAAGAAATTATCTTTCCCAACAGGTACGGACTGCGATGGATGCGGCTGGTATTGGCGCAGAATGTGCGCCGCTGGTAACCCGGAGCACCCGTCCGGAGTTTGGTGATTACCAGGCTAATGCGGCATTACCCGCAGCAAAGCAATTGCGGCGTAACCCCCGTGAACTCGCTAATGAAATCGTGACTGCCCTTGAATTGGGTGATAAGGCCGAGCGAATTGAAATTGCCGGTCCGGGGTTTATTAATATTCACCTCAGCCCCGCCTGGCTGGCAGGGCAAACCGGTGACCTGCTGGATGCGCCTGCAAGCGAACTGGTTAAGAGTGACTCGCCGCAAACGATCGTCGTCGACTATTCCGGCCCGAACCTGGCCAAGGAAATGCACGTCGGGCACCTGCGCAGCACGATTATCGGCGATGCGGTGGTGCGCGCGCTGGAAGCGATGGGGCACCGGGTTATCCGCCAGAATCACATGGGTGATTGGGGTACCCAGTTCGGCATGCTGATTGCCGAGTTGGAAGAGGAAATGGCTGAAGCCGATGAATCGCCATTGGCGTTGGCTGACCTGGAAGCGTTTTACCAGCAGGCGAAACGTCACTTTGATGCGGACCCACAGTTCGCTACCCGGGCGCGCGAGTATGTGGTGAAACTTCAATCCGGGGACGTGCATTGCCGCAAGCTGTGGCAGCAGTTTATCGATGTCTCGGTCGCCCACAGCGAGGAACTTTACCGACGCCTGAACGTGACCCTCGGCCACGATGATATTCGTCCCGAGAGCGCTTACAACGACGATCTTGCCAACATCGTTGCTGAGTTGCGGGCGCAGGGCCTTGCGCAGACTGACCAGGGTGCGCAGGTGGTGTTCCTGCAGGAATTGGCGAATAAGGAGGGTGATCCCTCGCCGGTAATCGTGCAGAAGTCCGATGGCGGTTACCTGTATGCAACGACCGACCTTGCGGCGTTGCGGTATCGCAGCAGCCATCTGCAGGCTGATCGGGTGCTGTACTTCGTCGATGCTCGCCAGGCATTGCACCTGCAGCAGGTGTTTACGGTTGCGAAAAAGGCCGGCTTTGTGCGCGCTGAGGTAAGCCTCGAGCATTTGGCGTTTGGCACGATGATGGGGGAGGACGGCAAACCCTTCAAGACTCGTGCTGGCGGTACCGTCAAACTTGCGGATCTCCTCGAAGAGGCGGTTAACCGGGCCAGCCAACTGGTGCTGGAAAAGGATCCTGATTTACCCACTGAGGTGCGCGATGAAGTCGCACGTAAAGTCGGTATCGGTGCGATCAAGTACGCCGACTTATCGAAGAATCGTACCAGCGATTATGTGTTTAACTGGGACACCATGCTCAGCTTTGAGGGCAACACGGCGCCTTACCTGCAGTATGCCTATACCCGTATTCAGAGCATCTTCCGTAAAGCTGGCGCCACTCCCGGCCAGGCCAAACCAACGGTCATACTTGAAGCGCCCCATGAGCGAGCCCTCGCGATGCGCTTGTTGCAGTTTCCGGAAATGCTTGAGCAGGTGGCCAACGATTGCACGCCGCATATGTTGTGCAGCTACCTATATGACCTGGCGAGCGATTTCATGGGCTTCTACGAGCATTGCCCGATTCTCAAGGACGATGTTACGGCAGCGCAGCGCGACAGCCGGCTCGGACTTTGCAGCGGCACCGCGACGGTGCTGAGTGGTGGCCTGGCATTGCTGGGCATCGAAGTAATGGACCAGATGTAATCCCGCCAGCCTCCCGGTACCGTGCGCGAGTAAACAGGATTCCGCTGCCGATTCTGGTGGGCTGAAAGCGCGCGGGTTTTGGAGTTCGGAAAGCCTGGCGCAGAGCGACCTGCAATTCGACAAACGGCGGGTTATTCCAGCAGGTAGCTGCCCGGCGCGTCCATTAGGGGCGGATATTGATCACTGCCCAGTGCCTTCGGCGCGGCCGTCAGTTCGCCGGATCGCGAATTCAACCATTTCGCCCAGTGCGGCCACCAGGAGCCGTTGCGTTGGCTCGCTTCTGATAGCCAGTCTTCCGGACTGTCGGTGTTCTCCTGATGCGTATAATAACGCGCGCCTTCGATCCCGGGCGGGGAAATAATGGAGCGAGAATGGCCCCGGTTAACCAATACGAATTCTTTGTTGCCGCCCAGCACCATACTGCTCTGGTAGCAGCCTTCCCAAGGGGTGATATGGTCGGTTGCGCCGGCCAGCAGGTAGCTGTCGCATTTCACCTTACCCAGGTCAATCTTGCTGCCGCAGACGGTCAATTGATCCTTTTCCAGCAGTGGATTATTGCGATACAACTCGAGGAAGTCGCAGTGCAGGCCGCTGGGGATGCGCGTGATGTCATTGTTCCAGTGCATGATATCGACGCTGGGCAATTCCTCGTTGAGGAAATAATTGCTGACCCAGGCGTTCCATAGCAGGCCGTTGGGTCGCATCCAGGCGAACATGCGCGCCATTTCCTGGCCATTCATGGCGCCGCGCAGATTGGCGACCGTCTTGGATGCTTCGATGATGCCATCGTTGATCAGGACGCCGACCTGGGATTCCGCGTGGGTATCAAAATTAGTCACCGCGAAGGTTGCCGAGTTGACCTTCGGGCAGGATCGTTTGGGCCCCATGATGTTGGCGGCTAATGCGGCGAAGATCCCGCCCGCCGAGAAGCCAAACAAATTGATTTTCGGACTATCGGCGATCTTGCTGGTGACCTTGCTGCACTCGACCAGTGCGTCAATATAGGCATCCAGGCCCCAGTGCTTTTGCTCCCGCTTCGGGTTGCGCCAACTCACGATGTAAACCTGCTGGCCCTGCCGTAACAGGTAGCTCGCCAGGCTGTTATCGGGTGTCAGGTCGCACAAATAGTAGCGGTTAATGGGTGAAGGGACCATCAACAGGGGAATGCCGAAGGTTTTCCTCTTGAGGGGCTTGTATTGAATCAGTTCCAACAGCTCCGAGCGGTACACGACGCTGCCTTTGGTGGTCGCGATGTTCTCGCCAACCCGGTAGGTATCGTTGATGACTTTGCCTGGGATACCGCTGTGCTTGAGGACATCTTCTGTCATCATACGCAGGCCGTGCATCAGGCTTGCGCCGCGGGTTTCAAAGGCCTGGTGCATCGCGCGTTTGTTACTGGTGGAGTGGCTCGGCGATAACGACTTCGATAGGTACTTGATCGCAGCGCGCGCCTTTTTCTTGCTGTGTTCGTCCAGTGTGGAATCGCTGACCAGGTCATTAAGGCTGCCGCACCAGGCGAGATAGGTTTGCATCGATGCCCGGTAGATGGGGTTCATCTGCCAGTTCGCATCGATGAACCGGTGATCGTCCTTGCGTGGCTGGATTTGTGATTGTCCGGTAACGATGCGCACCAGTTCGTTGCCGAGACCTACCATATGGGGCGTAAACAGCAACGGGAGCGATATGCCGGCGTTTGCCATGGAGGCAAACGTATCCCACGGGTCGAAATCCCGTTTCCCAGAGGGGGCCGGCTGCTCTTTCGCAGCGGCCTTGGTTTTCTCGTCTTCGGGCTTCGATTTGGGCATAAGCAATCCTTGCGCTAACTAACTGATTTTATGCAATAACTGATTTTTAGCGCGTAACCTGTTAGCCAATTATCAAAAACAGCGGCGACTAAGTCAAATCTGTTGCTGGATGCCAGAGTCCAGGTTACGTCTGCTAAACGCTGCGAATACGAGAGAAGTGCCTGGTTACAAAGTGATTAATTACGCCGCAGCATGTGTGTACCGACCCCTGCAACCACCACGATCGGAATAATGGATACCAGAATGGGCGGTAATTGGTACGCCAGGGTGAGCTGGGCGAGCATCTCCTGCACCACATTGAACGAATAGCCGATTAATACGCCCATAAATACCCGATAACCCATGGTCGCTTCGCGCATCGGGCCGAACAGGCTGGAAATACCCACCAATAGCAACGCACAGCACACCAGTGGTTGAAACAGGCGGGTCCAGAACGTGTGTTCATAGGCAGCGACATCCAGGGACTGGGATTGTCGATACTGGAGGTTGAGCCACAGGTCGGTGGTCGACAGGTACTGGGGTTCCTCGGTCAGCACCTCGAGTAGCTGGGGATTCAGGCGGCTCTCCCACAGGTAGGAGTCGAGGTGCTGCATTTCGGTACGGTCGCCATGCAAGCCCACTATCTTGACGTTTTCAAGCGCCCAGTGGGTGTCTGCATATTGGGCTTTGGCGGCGGTCAGGAAAGAGCTCATCTTGCCCGCCTCGTCGAAGCGGAACATGGTTAATCCGGCGATGGAAGCGTCACTGCGAAATTCCCGGATAGAGATAAAGTCATCATTTTCACGATTCCACAACCAATTAGACGTCTGATTGCTGCTGGTCCGGCCCTTGACGTCCATTTCGACCTGCGCCAGCTTGCTGTGGCAGGCCGGCACCACATACTCGATAATCAGCAGGCCGGCGAGTGAGACCATCACAACCGGAATGCAGGCGATCCCGAACAGGTGGAGTTTGGACATGCCGGCACTGCGCATAACCGTGATTTCATTACTGGTGGAAAGCATGCCGAGGCCAATCAGGCTGCCGATCAAAATGGTGGCGGGGAGATACTCATGGATCTCGCCGGGTAACTCAAGCAGCGCGATCAGCAATGAATGATACAGGGTATATGTCTCGGAAAGATCTTCGGACTGGTCAACGATGGAGCTAATAAAATCGAGGCTCAATATTAACAACAGCGTCATCAGGATTGCGTTGAGGACATAGCCCATGACGTAGCGGGTAATAATCGGATGCATGGTCTTATTCGTTCCGCGGCGGGCGCTTCGCAAACCCGGGTTTGCGCAACGAGCCGTTGATGTTTAATACCATACCGACCGCAACCACCAGGAACATCAGGTGTGCGCTCCACAAACCGGCGTCGATGTTGAGCTGCCCGGAGGCCAGACCGCTGCGCATACTGTTCAGCAAGATCAGGTAAATGAGGTAGATCGCTATCGCCGGTAATAGACCCACATAACGACCCCGGCGGTGGTTTGTTTTACTCAGTGCCAGCGCAATCATTGCCAGCGCTGGAACGATGAGGGGCATTGCGATGCGCCAGTGTAAAGCGGCACGCAATTTCAAATCGTCGGATGCCAGCAATTCTGAAGTGGGTATGCCTTCTTCCTTGGCGCGATAAATCAGTGATTCGTTATCGGCGATGAGACGTGACAGTTGCTCAAATTTAACCTCTTCAATCTCCGAACTGCCCAGCGAACCGCGATAATAGTGACCATCCTTGAAATCGATGTAGCGCTTGCCTGAGAGCTGGTCAGTCATCTCTCCCGAGTCTGCCAGCATCACGAAAAAGCCTGTGCTGTCCTTCCTGGGTTGCAGTTCGCCGATAAATACACCCTGCATTTCATCGGTGTCGCGATCAATCTTGCCGATATGGGTTACCCCGCGTCCGCCCTTGTTGGGTTGCATTTGGCCCTCGCCGCGCAGATTGAAACTGCGATAGTTATCCGGGTTGACCAACAGGTTATAGACCTTGGCCATCGAATGGGGCGCCAGGTACAGGCTGACGGCCCCGACCGTCGCTGAGATAAAGAGTGCCGGGATCAGCACAATCTTGGCCATCCGCAGGGCGCTGATACCGCATGCGGAGATAACCGACATTTCACTTTCCGCGTACATGCGACCCAGGGTTAGGATGGTCGCCAGGTAAAAACACAACGGCAGCAGCAACTCCAGGAAGCGCGGTATCGAGTAAAAGATCATCAGAAACAGGAATTCCTTGGGCAGCTTGCCGCGCAGGATATCCTTGAGGTAACCGTCCAGCTGGGAAAATATCGTAATGGTCAGCAGCACAAAAGTGATTGCCGCCGTGGTGACCAGGATTTCTTTTACGATATAGCGGCTGATGATCGACAAGTGGGTTGGGCCTGTATGCGATTATTTTCCTGCCGGTATTCTAATTCAGGGAACCTCTGAATAATACCTTAATACCTCTGCGAGGCATCAAGGTATTATTTAGAGGCTCCTCAGCTACGCGATAACTGCAGCCTTTATCGTGGTTGTTATGGCAGAATGGATCGTGCAATCCGACCATCATCAGGATTTAGCCAAAGTCTGGCTGCGGATCAGGCTGACGCGATCCCTCGGTTATTTTGGGTGTGCGCTTCCAGACCATCTGGGTCTATAATAGCGGCGAATTTTTCTATGGGCTTTCAGGCGATTATTACTGTATGACAGAACATTTTTTTGAGGAGCTGTTAGCAGTCATGAGCGCATCGCTGGTGGCAACGATGCTATTACGAAGGTTACGCCTGCCCAATATCATCGCCTACCTGCTGGCCGGTGCTATCGTTGGTCCCCACTTGATGGGCTGGGTTGACCAGCCCGCCGACTTTGCGTTTCTTGCCGAGTTTGGTGTCGTATTCTTGCTGTTTTCCCTCGGTCTTGAGTTCTCGCTGCCAAAGCTGGTGGCGCTGCGTACCTCGGTGTTCGGCCTTGGCGGTATCCAGGTCGTGTTTTCTACCCTGGTGTTCGGCGGCGCGGTATGGTTTTGGGGCGCTTCGCTGGAGGCTGCGGTCATTATCGCCGGCGCGCTGGCACTGTCATCGACCGCGATCGTTACCAAGGAACTGAGTGAGCAGGGACAGGTGCATAGTCGCCACGGGCAACTATCCATCGGTGTATTGTTGTTCCAGGATCTTGCAGCAGTGGTGTTCCTGATCCTGGTGCCGGTGCTGGGCGGGGACGAGTCGGTATCCCTGTGGCAGGCGCTGGGTTGGGCGCTGGCGAAAGGCGCATTGTTGACGGTGGTGCTGCTGAGCGTCGGTAAGTGGTTATTGCCACCCCTGTACCGTGAGATCGCGCTGGCCAGGTCTGAAGAGGTGTTTGTGCTGGTCACCCTGGTGATTGTGATGCTGGCGGCCTGGCTGACGCACAGCTTTCATCTCTCGATGGCGCTGGGCGGGTTTGTGATCGGGATGATGCTGGGCGAGAGCCCCTTCCGCCACCAGATCAACAGTGATATCCGCGGATTCAAGGATATCCTGATGGGGCTGTTCTTCGTCACCATCGGCATGAATCTGCAGGTCGAGCTAATGCTCGAGTATTGGCCGCGGATACTGTTATTTGTCGGGGTGCTGGTGTTGATCAAGGCGGTGCTGATCGGGTTGCTGGTGAAGATGTTTGGCGACAGTCGCAAGACCGCGCTGAAAACCGGCCTGAACCTGGCGCAGGCGGGGGAGTTCGGGTTGGCGCTACTGGCGCTCGGGGTTATGCATGGGGTGCTGCCCGCTGACCAGGCATCCTTTATTATTCTTGTCGCGGTGTTCAGCATGGCCCTGAGCCCGTTCCTGATTCGTCACGGTAACTGGATCGGCAATTTGTTGGGCCCGTTAGCGAGTGGTGACAATGCGCGCTACCAGCAGGTGAACCTGGTGTCGCTGCCTGAACATGACCATGTGATCATCGGCGGCTTTGGTCGGGTTGGACGAACCGTTGCCCGGCTGTTGGATGCCAACGATGTTCCTTATATTGCGATCGACCAGAGCCTCGACGTGGTGAGCAACGAGCGTGGCCAGGGCCAGAATGTGATTTACGGTGATTGCACCAACATCGAGATTCTCCGGAGTTGCCATATCGAAAACGCGCGGATGGCAATACTGACCTTCCGTTCCATCGAAATGGCCAAGAACTCTATCGAGCATATTCGCGCGGATGGCATTAACGTGCCGATTATCGTGCGCTGTTCGGAGCTGGGTGACTTTTCCGAGTTGCTGTCGCTGGGCGCCGACCATGTGGTGCCGGAGATGCTCCACGCAAGCCTGGCCGCGGGGGCCCATGTACTCGGTGTATTGGGAATTGAGGAGGGCGAGATTCAGCGCCAGCTGGAGACGGAGCGCTCCGAACAGCTGCGCCACCAGTGATGGCCGGATTGGCAAACTGGCGGCGACGGCGATCGATGATCCCTGCGCCGGGGGAAATCCGGTCGAACTAAGCCTCGACGCCTGGGACAGTCTTCTGGGCTCAGGCCGGCTTGTTGTCCAGCGCGGTATCGATTTCCGCCATCACATCCTGGGTCAGCAGGTCGACCGCATCCAGTGCGCCCAGGTTGTTGGTCAGTTGCGCCAGCGAAGACGCGCCCAGTATCACGCTGCTTACGTTGGGGTTCTTGAGACACCAGGCCAGGGCGAGGTGGGTCGAACTCAGGCCCAATTGTTGGGCAATGGCGCCTACCTTTTTGGCCTTGTCGATCCGCCACTGGCCGTCTTCCGACAGCAGCATGTCGCGGAGCCATTTGTAGTCCTCCAGGGCGAGGCGACTGCCGGCGGGAACACCGTCGTTGTATTTGCCCGTCAGGATACCCGATGCCAGTGGCGAGAAAATCGTGGTGCCCAGGCCATGGCGTTCATACAAGCCACGGAACTCGCCTTCAACCTTGTTGCGCTCAAGCATGTTGTATTGCGGCTGCTCCATCGTGGGCGGCGTAAGTCCGTGAGTCGCCGCCGTCGTGTAGGCTTCCGTGATCTGCTCGGCGCTCCACTCTGAGGTGCCCCAATACACCACCTTGCCTTGCATGACCAGCTGGTGCATTGCACGCACCGTTTCCTCGATCGGGGTATCCGGATCGGGTCGATGGCAATAGTACAGGTCGAGGTAGTCCACGCGCAGGCGTCGCAGCGCCGCATCACAGGCTTCCCTGACGTGCTTGGCGCTCAGGCCCAGCTGGGTGGGTTTCTCTCCGCCCCAGAACACCTTGCTGCTCACCGTGAAGGTATCCCGCGCCAGGCCCAGGCCATGAATCGCATCACCCATGATCTTCTCGGATTCGCCGGCCTCGTAACCTTCTGCATTATCAAAGAAATTCACGCCCGCATCATAAGCGGTCTTGAGCAATGTCTTCGCATCGTTAAGGTCAACCTGCTTTCCAAACGTGACCCACGAGCCCAGTGAAAATGCAGACAGTTTTAAGCCGGATTTTCCCAGCCGACGATATTCCATAATGCTACCCCGATGGTTTGGCAACTGTACGCAGTTTGCCCGAACTAAATGTAGAGCTGACATTAGCAAAGTTGGCCCGCCAAGTCGCGTAAAACTCGAGGCCGGCGGTCCTGATCACCTAGCTCACCACTCCGCGCCTTACTTGGCCGGCGCTCACCTCAAAGTGTTTCTTGAAGGCGCGCGAAAAGGCCGCTTCCGATTGATAGCCCACTTTTTCTGCCGTTAGGGCAACGTTTTCACCGCTGGCCAACAGCGACCATGCGAGCTGCATGCGCCACCAGGTCACGTATTGCATTGGCGTCCAGCCGCTGGTTTTGCGAAAGCTTTCGGCAAAAGCGGTGCGCGACTGCAGGCTAACCCGGGCCAATTACGTCATCGGCGCGCAACAGGGAATTCTCGCCGAATGCAGGAAGCAGGGATTCGAGCTGATTATTTACCCCTGCGACGCCAAGGCCGAAAATCTCTGCGATGAACTTTCGGAAATGGTGACGCGCAGCGGGGTGGGCGGGCTGGTGATTACGCCCCCGGTATCTGAGATGCCTGATGTCGTAGCCGCACTGCGTGCGCTCGATATTAAATTTGTTCGTATCCTTTCAGGTTCCGAGGCACCGGATGATTTATCTCCCTGCGTCTTCGTTGACGACCGCGAAGCGGCACAGGACATCACTACGCACCTGGTAGAGTTGGGGCATCAGCATATTGCCTTTCTCTGCGGGGATGAGGAGCACAGATCCAATAGCGAACGCCTTGCCGGTTACAAGGATGCCCTTAGCCGGCACGGTATTCCCGTAAATGCGGATTTAGTAATCGACGGAAAGTTCTCGTTCGAATCCGGTGTTGACCGAACCAAAGAACTGCTGGCAAGAGCTGAGCGGCCATCGGCGATCTTTGCCTGTAATGATGAGATCGCAGCGGGCGCCCTGTTCGCCGCACGGATGATGGGGCTGGATGTGCCGCAGGAGGTGTCCATCGCCGGCTTCGAAGATAATCCCTTTTCACGCCAGACCTGGCCGAAACTGACCACGGCCCGACAGTCCACGGAAGCGATCGCGCAAAGCGCAGCACAACTCCTGATCGCTGCCATTCGTCCCGCAGAGGGTCAAGGACAAGAAGAGACCCGTCAGCAGGCTGTGGGGTTCCACCCGGAGCTTGTGGTTCGAGACTCTACCTGTTGCCCTAACAGCCTGCTAAGTCATACAGGCTCCTAACAGCCTGATTACTTCATCGCTCGCCCCGGGCATGCCCCTTCGCGCCAAAACCCATTGCTGACCCAAAGCGGAATTTTTGTTTCAGCGTTCATTGCGGGGCTCATGTGTAATGCGTGGGGGTTTCGCAATATTTGCGAGTAACAAGCCCGAACGGGAGTGCCCAGGACAATTTTCGAGGGTCATCGAGATAAGTTTTTTCCTGTCTTAAGGCCATTCTTGCCTGCTCCTTGCCCACCGGTTCTGATAAAAAGTCAGTAATATCAACAATATACTTCCTGCTTGAGCTCTGTTATCAAGTCCCGGGCAGGTGGGAAATGATTATCTAAAAAGCAATTGACAACGTTGTATTTGTTGTTATAGAGTAGATACAACGTTGTCTTGAGGCAAGGGCGACGTAGAAATTGAGCAAATTAATCCAAGTAAATTCACACGTTACCTACTATAGGGGAAGACAATGTCGATAAAATTAAGGAATGCCATTCGGGCAATCAATCGTTCAACAATCACATCAATGGGCGCTCTGGCCCTGGCGGGCGCAGGCAGTGTAGCCATGGCCCAGGATGGTGCAGTCGAGGAAGTCGTGGTGACCGGAATCCAGGGTTCACTGCGCCAGGCGATCGACGTGAAACGCAATGCAGCAGCCATGGTTGATGCCATCTCGTCCGAGGATATCGGTAAATTCCCGGACAAGAATATCGCCGAGTCGCTGCAGCGCGTACCTGGCGTCAGCATCAATCGCGGGTTTTCCGGTGAAGGTAGTGAAGTGTCCATTCGCGGCACGAACCCGGAACTGACCTCTGTGCTTTTGAACGGCCAGTATGTGGCTTCGACCGGCTGGTTCTCCCAGGGAGCTAACAAGCGCAGTTTCAATATGGACCTGATGCCTTCTGAGATGGTTGACCGCGTTGAGGTCTACAAGTCGCCAACCGCGCAGCTGGACGAAGGTGGTGTCGGTGGCACCGTTGTTGTCCACACCCGCAAGCCACTTGATCTGGACCCGCTGACGGTGTTTCTCTCCGCTGATGCCAATCAGGTCGACATCGATACTGACGAGACGGGTATTGGTGGTACCGCGATGGTGAGCTGGAAGAATGACAATGAAAACTTCGGTATTTTGGGATTGATTTCCACCGCGGAAACCATTGGTCGTGCCCATAAGGCTGAAAACTACTGGGAAGAGTCATGGTCCGGATCCGGTATCTCTGAATTTAACCAGGATCGTGAGCGCGACACCTATGACCTGACGGCACAGTTTGCTCCGACGGACGAGTTGGACTTCTCAGTGCACTATTTCAATTCAGAGCAGGCCGCGGATAACACCAACCAGAACTTCCTGGTAATCAACGGTGGCGACAGGAATATTCAGTTCGTGCCAGGCACCGTCAGCGGCCGCGTAGCTGACAATGGTCTGCCGACTGTCGGTACCTCCACCGGAGGATTTCCGTTTTTGGCGGTGGATATCAACAGCCGCATCGCTTCCCTGGAGACGGAAACTCTTCATTTTACCGCCGATTATGAGACAGACAGCCTCAAAGTGTCCGGTCAATTTGGCTCTACAGAGGCCTCAGGCGGCAACGGTGGTAACCTGAACTCACTCTGGGGTACTCCAGGTGTGGACGGCGCGGGAGATCCCATCACATTACCCGGTGGCGCAACTGTCGAACTCAATATGGACAGCGGCAGTTTCATGACGCTCAACCCGGTGGGCCTGGACTTCGCAGACGGGAGCTGGCAGGCGTTACAGGGTGCCCCTTCTGTTAGTGAAACCCAACTCACCGATGAAGAGGACTATGCCCAGGTCGATCTCGACTTTACCGTCGAGTACGGACCGATCACCCACCTC
Organism: uncultured Gemmatimonadales bacterium; assembly: GCA_964195105.1. GTDB lineage: Bacteria > Pseudomonadota > Gammaproteobacteria > Pseudomonadales > IMCC2047 > CAMYKE01. Next base: position 13,960 of record CAXMOT010000120.1, read on the forward strand.
AAGACCGGTATAAAAATGCGTGAACACACGTTCGGCAACCGTTCGTTTAATTCCAGTTATGCGGGTTCTACCCTGGTGGTTGGCACCTCTACACTTGACCAGTGGCAGTCTGGGATAATCGATCACTCTGGCGCTGATGGCGCCCTGCGGGACTCGAAGACTGACCTGGCGCGCATTGACGTCGGTGCCTTCAGCAGCGAAGTACGCAACAATCTGGGGCCAAGGGTTGAAAGCCAGGGTGGTTTCGGTGAGGTGGACGAGGACATTATCGCCCTGTATGGACAGGCGGACTTCGAGGGCGAGGGCTTCAGCGGTAACGTCGGTATGCGTTATGTAGAGACCGAAAATACCGGTACGCGTTTTAATGCTGCCGGTACTGGTCTCGAAAGTGATGAGGGTGAGTATTCGGATTGGTTGCCGAGCATGAACGTCAAGGTCGAGCTGTCCGATGACCTGGACCTGCGCATCTCCGCTTCCCGCGTCATGAGCCGTCCCGGTTACAGTTCCCTGAGCCCGTCGTTCACTACCTTCAACACAACGACAAAACAGGCCGCCAAAGGTAACCTCAACATCGAACCGTTCCGTGCTACCCAGGGCGATATCGGCCTGGAATGGTACTTCGCGGAGGATGCGCTGTTATCAGCGACTGTTTTCTGGAAGGACATCCAGTCCTTCGTGACCACAACCAAGGTTGAGCAAGTTCTCAATGAGCCGGGTGGCACTACGGCGCTATACACGGTAGATACGCCGGCCAATGGCCTTGGTGGTAAGTTGCAAGGTATAGAGGTTCAGTATCAGCAGAACTTTGGTAGCTACGGCTTTATCGCCAACTACACCTATGTCGACGCTGAGGGCAAGGCACCAGATGGTAGTTCCATTGACCTGCCGGGCGCATCTGAAAACTCCTATAACCTGACCGGGTACTACGAGAATGAAATGTTCACGGCGCGTCTGGCCTACTCCTTCCGCAGCACGTTCCTCGCT
>CAXMOT010000121.1:0-10667 GCA_964195105.1 uncultured Gemmatimonadales bacterium
CAACTCGCAAGATTGCGTGAGGGAAATAGCATGGATTTTACAGTTAGCGACAAGCTCAAGCCGATACTGGCAGAGGTAAAGCAGTTCATCGAGACCGAGGTAATGCCCGTGGAAGAAGAGTACTTCCGCGAGATTGCTACAGGCGATCGCTGGCAGTTCACCGATAGGCAAACCGAGATAATGGAAGGCCTGAAAGCCAAGGCCAGGGCGAAAAACCTGTGGAATTTCTTTTTGACCCACTATGAAGGTGGTAGCGGCCTGACCACAGTTGAATATGCCTATATTGCGGAGCTGACCGGTAAGTCCCACGTTGCTGCCGAGGCGTTTAACTGCTCAGCGCCAGATACTGGCAATATGGAAGTGCTGGCGCGTTACGGCACCGATGCCCAGAAAGAACGCTGGCTCAAACCGCTGCTGGCGGGTGAGATTCGCTCCGCCTACGTAATGACCGAGCCGAATGTTGCATCTTCTGACGCGACCAATATCTCCCTGTCCTGTGTCCGCGATGGCGATGAATATGTGCTCAACGGCGAGAAAATGTGGATCTCCGGTGCCGGTGACCCGCGCTGTGAAATTCTCATCGTAATGTGTAAGTCCAATCCGGAAGCGGGGCGCCATGCGCAGCACTCCCAGGTGCTGGTGCCGATGACTACTCCGGGTATTGAGGTGCTGCGACCGATGACCGTGTTTGGCTCCGACGATGCACCCCATGGTCACATGCATATGCGCTTTACCGAGGTGCGGGTGCCGGTGGAGAACATGGTGCTTGGTGAGGGGCGTGGCTTTGAAGTTGCCCAGGGTCGCCTGGGGCCGGGACGAATTCACCACTGTATGCGCGCGATCGGCGTGGCCGAGGCGGCGCTGGAGCTGATGTGCAAGCGTGGACTGAGCAGAACCGCCTTTGGCAAGCCACTCGTGAAACTCGGCGGAAATGTCGACATCATCGCCAACTGCCGGATGGACATCGAAATGGCGCGCCTGTTGTGCTTGAAAGCCGCCTGGCTGATGGATAACCAGGGCGTAGATGCCGCGCAGGTTTATATCTCAATGATCAAGACCGTGGCGCCCAATATGGCGCTGAAGGTTCTCGATGAGGCAATCCAGATGCATGGCGGCCTTGGTGTCTCCCAGGACACCCCGCTGGCGGGTTGGTACGCAAGTAACCGCACCTTGCGCTTTGCCGATGGCCCCGATGCAGTACACCGTATGGTTGTTGCACGCAAAGAACTCAAACAGTACATGTAACACCCCCTTGGCTCTTGCCCATTAACTACAGGAGAGATACGTTGAAAGCGCTGGTTTGTAGTGAGTTTGCACCCCCCGAGCAATTGACCCTGGAAGAACGGCCCGACCCCCAGCCCGGTAAAGGGGAGGTGCTTATCGACGTCAAGGCGGCGGGGGTGAATTTCCCCGACCTGCTAATCGTTGCGGGCAAGTACCAGTTCAAGCCGCCATTGCCGTTTGTACCGGGTGCTGAGGTCGCGGGGGTGGTAGCGGCGCTGGGCGAGGGCGTGACAAACTTTAAGACTGGTGATCGAGTCATCGCGACCACTCAGGTTGGCGCCTTTGCGGAACAGTGTGTAGTGCCGGAATGGGGCGCTTTTCCCATGGGTGATAAAATGTCGTTCGAGCAGGCGGCGGGCTTTGCCATCACCTATGGCACCTCCTATTATGCGCTCAAGCAGCAGGCCAAATTACAGCCCGGCGAGACCGTGCTGGTGTTGGGCGCCGCCGGCGGGGTTGGGATTGCGACCATCCAGTTGGCCAAGGCCATGGGTGCGACGGTGATCGCCGCCGCCAGTAGTGAAGACAAACTCGATTTCGCCTGTGCGGCCGGTGCCGACCTGCGAATCAATTACTCGACCGAAGACCTTAAGGCCAAAACCAAAGAGTTAACCGGCGGCAAGGGTGTCGACGTTATCTATGATCCGGTTGGCGGTGACTTTTCCGAGCAGGCATTTCGCGCCATCGCCTGGAACGGCCGGCACCTGGTGATTGGTTTTGCCTCCGGTCCCATTCCCAAGCTGCCGTTGAACCTGGCGTTGCTCAAAGGTGCCTCGATTGTGGGTGTGTGGTGGGGAACCTCGGCTGCCAAGTTCCCGCTCGATAGCCAGGCGAACTTTCGTGAAATGATCGAGATGATCGACAGCGGAAAATTTTCACCGATGGTGAGTGAGGTTTATCCGCTGGAGCGGCACCAGGAGGCATTTCAGTCCATCGCCCAGCGCAGGGCCAAGGGCAAAGTGATTCTGTCGATGGCGTAAGGCGTATTCGGGGTGCCACTCACAGACAGCTGGTTTACAATTGGCCGGCAGGTTAAACGGGCGTAAATCCATCACCTTCAGGGGCTCAATCAGTACCATGAATACAAACGAGTTTGCTTCATTAACAACACTTAAAGTTACGATTGATAGCAACAAGGTTGCGCATATCCAGTTAGCCCGGCCCGAGCAGTTGAACGCCATGAACATGGCGTTTTGGGCCGAACTCCCCTCTGTTATCGCGGCCCTCGATCGTGAAGCAGCGGCGCGGGTTGTTGTTATCTCCTCGACAGGAAAACATTTTACCGCCGGCATGGATCTCGATGTGTTCAGGAACATGGGTGCCAGCTATACGGGCGAGCCGGCACGTCGTGCAGAAGGCCTTCGTCGCTGGGTGATGCACCTGCAGGATTCCTTTAATGCGCTGGAAAACGCCCGCATGCCGGTACTTACTGCAATCCAGGGTGGTTGCATCGGCGGGGGTGTGGATATGGTGTGCGCCTCCGATATGCGTTATTGCAGCCGCGACGCGTTTTTCAGCATTCGCGAAACCGCCCTGGGCATGGCCGCTGACGTTGGTACGTTACAGCGGGTGCAGCATGTGATGCCGGTGGGATTGGCCCGGGAATTGGCCTATACCAGTCGCAATATGGATGCCGCGGAGGCGCTCTCCTGCGGGTTTGTTAACCAGGTATTCGATAGTCAGGAGCAATTGCTCGAGGAAGTCATGGCGATAGCCGCGTCTATAGCGAAACACTCTCCCATAGCCGTGAGCGGCACCAAGACTATGCTCAACTACAGCCGGGACCATAGCGTGGCTGAAAGCCTGGAAGCGATGGCGACCTGGCAATCGGGGATGTTGCAAATGCCTGATGTACAGGAGGCCATGCAAGCCACTGCCGAGAAGCGTGATGGCCAGTTCGAGGATTTGCTGCCCTTCGATTCGTCGATGAAGTAGTCGCGGCCCGTCTTACTTGACCCCTACCTAATTTATTTGACCAGATAAAGAGACGTTTATGAGCGAGACAGCTTACCCCCATATGTTTGAGCCCCTTGATCTCGGGTTTACCACCTTGAAGAACCGCGTGCTGATGGGCTCGATGCACACCGGCCTTGAAGAGGCGCCCGATGGCCACGCACGCATGGCAGCCTATTTCGCAGAGCGGGCGCGTGGCGGGGTAGGGCTCATCGTCAGTGGTGGAATCGGCCCCAATGAAGAGGGCAGTACGCACAACAACACCAAACACCTGTTCTCCGACAAGGATGTTGCAGACCATAAATTGATCACCGACGCGGTGCATGAAGAGGACGGCAAGATCTGTATGCAGATCTTGCATACCGGCCGTTATGCATACTCTCCCAATCTTGTAGCACCCTCTGCGGTGCAGGCGCCCATAAATCCCTTTGTGCCTAAGGCGCTGGATAAAGAGGGAATTCACAAGCAGATCGATGATTTCGTGTTTGCCGCTACCCAGGCACAACGGGCCGGATACGATGGCGTGGAAATCATGGGTTCGGAGGGCTACTTCCTGAACCAGTTTATTGCCGCGCGTACCAATAAGCGCGACGATGAGTGGGGCGGTGATTACGCCAATCGCATTCGCCTGCCGATTGAGGTAGTGCGCCGGGTGCGCGAGGCGACGGGCGAAAACTTTATTATTATCTTTCGGCTGTCGATGCTGGATTTGGTCGAGGGCGGCAGCAACGCCGATGAAGTCATCGAACTCGGCAAGGCCGTCGAAGCCGCGGGAGCCACTATCATCAATACCGGAATCGGCTGGCATGAAGCGCGGATTCCCACCATTGCGACCAAGGTGCCGCGTGCCGCGTTTACCTGGGTGACGGCGAAATTCAAGGAGTCGTTGTCGGTTCCGGTCATCACGTCCAATCGCATCAATACCCCGGAGGTTGCCGAACAGGTACTGGCTCGGGGTGACGCGGACATGGTATCAATGGCCCGGCCGTTCCTCGCCGACCCAAATTTTGTGATCAAGGCGTACGAAGGCCGCGCCGATGAAATCAATACCTGCATCGGTTGCAACCAGGCCTGCCTGGATCATGTTTTTTATGGCAAAACCGCCAGCTGCCTGGTTAATCCGCGAGCCTGTCATGAAACCGAGCTGGTCATCGAGCCGACAACCAAGCCGAGGAAGATCGCGGTGATCGGGGCTGGCCCGGCTGGCCTTGCCGCCGCCACCACAGCCGCGTCACGCGGCCACCAGGTGACGTTGTTTGATGCGGCTGATGAGATTGGCGGGCAGTTCAATATTGCCAAGCAGATTCCGGGCAAGGAAGAGTTTTATGAAACACTGCGCTATTTCGGGCGGCAGATCGAGCTGACCGGCGTCGAGCTCAAGTTGAACCACCGGGTTGACGCCAACGAACTGAACCAGGCGGACTTTGACGAGGTTATTGTTGCGGCGGGTATCGTGCCCCGGACGCCGGATATCCCCGGTATCGATCATCCGAAGGTGCTCAGCTACCTGGATGTGGTTGTCGAGAAAAAACCGGTTGGCAAACGGGTCGCCATCATCGGCGCCGGCGGCATCGGTTTTGATGTCGCTGAGTATATTTCCCATAGCGGCGAATCCACCAGCCAGAACATCGAAGCGTTCATGAAGGAATGGGGCGTGGATATGACATTCACTGCGCGCGGGGGTATTGAAGGTGTCGCAGCGGAGGTAGCCAAATCACCGCGCGAAATCTACCTGCTGCAGCGCAAGTCGACCAAGATTGGTTCCGGGCTTGGCAAGACCACCGGCTGGGCGCATCGTGCCGGCTTGTTAAACAAGGGCGTAAAAATGCTCTCCAGTTGCGAATACCAAAAGATCGACGATGAGGGCCTGCACCTGATGGTGGGTGACGAAGCCACTGTCTTGCCGGTCGATACCGTGATTGTCTGCGCCGGCCAAACCCCGCGCCGGGAACTGGTCGAAGGCCTCGAGAAGCCCTACCAGCTGATTGGCGGTGCTGATGTGGCGGTAGAGCTGGATGCAAAACGCGCGATAGACCAGGGTACGCGCGTGGCGGCAAAGGCCTAGGAGACGATTTCCAATCACAAGACCATCAGTCTGGTACTATTGCTCCACCTCGTGTGGGGAGGTGGTAGCGATGGCGGTGCCATATCCGCGGCAAATCTGCGATAAGACCGTGTTTAAAACGGCGAATGGAATGGAGCGGTATGCAGTACATAACAATAACTTCGTTGGCGCTGTTGGCGCTGCTTTGCACATCCTGTGGATCTGGCCCTGAGCCGGTGGTCAATGCGCCAGTATCCAGTCATATGCCCGGCAAAAAAATCGCGCCACTGACCGGCGCAGGTGTCGTTACGGTCGTCGGTGAAGACGGGCGTTACGCGCTGCTGCGGGACGGGCAGCCCTATGTTATCAAGGGCGCCGGCGTTGGTTATGACCATATCGAGAGCTTTGCCGAACATGGTGGCAACTCGATACGGACCTGGGATCCGGGTCAGCGTTATCTGGATAAGGCTGCAGAGCTTGGACTCACCGTGGCGATGGGTTTAAGGATCGGCCTGGAGCGCAAGGGCTTTGACTACGACGATGAGCAGGCCGTGGCCACGCAGTTGGAGACGGTGCGTGCAGAAATTCTCAAGTATAAAGATCATCCGGCATTGCTGACATGGATCATTGGCAACGAAGCCAACCTGCAGTTCAAGAACCCGAAACTATTTGACGCGGTCAACGGCATCTCGAAGATGATCCATGCGGTTGACGGCAAGCACCCGACCACCATGTCGTTGGCAGGATTCAACCCCCAGCTCGCCCACTTGATCGAGACCCGCGCCCCCGACCTGGACTTCGTCAGCATCCAGCTTTACCACGGGATGTTCGGGATACAGGATGCGATCGAGGCGATGGATTACACACGGCCCTATTTTATTACCGAATGGGGCTCCATGGGGCACTGGGAAGTCAATAAGACGGCCTGGGGCGCACCGATCGAACAGACCAGCAGCGAAAAAGCGCAGCACTATCTCGATAGCTACGAGAAGGGCATCGCCTCGAACCCTGGCCAGGTGATGGGAGGCTACGTGTTTGTATGGGGCCAGAAGCAGGAGCGCACCCCGACCTGGTACGGCATGTTCCTGCAGGATGGTACCGAGACCGAAACGATCGATGTCCTGCATCACATCTGGAACGGCACGTGGCCCGCGAACCGCGCGCCCCATATCAAAACCATGCTGCTAAATGCTAAAACCTCGCACCAGGACGTGATGGTGAATGCCGGTGGCGGATATGAAGCGGAGGTGGTTGTATCCGACGTCGACGGTGATGACCTGGCGTATCGCTGGGTGATCATGCGGGAAAGCACTGCGACCCAAACCGGCGGCGATCGCGAGGTCGTGCCTGTTTCGTTGGATGGGTTGGTGGAGAATACCAATCATCACTCGGTTAAAGTAACCGCGCCTGCCGAGCCCGGTGCCTACCGGTTGTTTGTTTATGTGTACGATAACCAGGGGCACGCCGCCCATGCCAATATTCCTTTCTATGCAGAATCGCCCTGAAACCAGGCTATTCCGTTAGCCTGCGCGAAAATTAAAAAAGAGGATTAGGCGGTTTCCCTGTTATTGCAGGTAAAAATTCATACACATGTTTTGATATGCATCCATGTCAGGATTATCTGCCAGAATCCTGCCTTGTTACACGCGCCTCAATTACGCCCCGCCATGACCCCGCCATCGATATCCCAAATGGCACCGGTAACCCAGCTCGCATCTTCCGACAATAGAAAGCCCACAGTCTTGGCAATGTCCTGTGCCGTACCGATGCGACCAATCGGGTGAAAATCATTGAAGCCTTCCAGGGCGGTGTCCAGTTCGTCAGCGTCAATGAAGGATGGATAGATCGGGGTTTTTACCACCGCCGGTGACACGGCGTTAACACGAATGTGATGATCCGCTAATTCCATCGCCATGTGTTGGGTTAGCGCATGCACGCCGGCCTTGGCCATGGAGTAGGCCGACGAAGGCGTTGCCTTAACCGCCTGCTGCGCCCACATGGAGCCGATATTAACAATACTGCCACCACCATTGCGTACCATGTTGGCCGCCACCGCTTGCGAGATCACATAGGTGGCTTTGTTTAATTCCAGGTAAGTATCGTAGTCCGCTTCGGTGTGCTCCAAAAAGGGCTTGGGACTGAAGTAACCAGCCGCATTGACCAAGTAGCTGATATGAGTGCTACCCTGGTTAACAAAGTCGAGGACCTTTTGCAGGCTTTCACGGTTATAGAGATTGCTCTGGATCGCGGATGCGTTGCCAAGGAGTTTTAGCTCCCTTAATGCGCGTTCGAGCTTTGCTTCGTTATTGGCAACGATCACCACTTCGATATTATTTTTTAATAATAATTTCGCCGTCTCCAAGCCCATGCCGCTGGAGCCGCCAATGATCAGTGCTACGCCTTGTTGATTTATGTTCATGTTCAGTTTTCCCGTAAATTGGTTTAATGTTGGTTAACGGTTTTGCTAAAAACAGGGATAATCCTACGACTGTGTGAGCAGCCTGAAAACCAGGCACAATTTGGCAGGGTAGGTACTTTTAGGTATATCTTTATGAATTCAGAGGAAAAAATATTTTCCCGAGTTGAGGGTCCGAGCAAGGGTGCCAAGATGGTAGAGACGATTGTGGGCTGTAAATGGTCAATGACGGTGTATCAATTGCTGGATGCGGGGGTGAATCGCCCCGGTGAGATGGTGCGTTCGATTGAAGGATTGAGCACCAAGGTATTAAACCAGTGTTTACGCCGCAATCTCGAATTTGGCATTTTGAACAAAATCTCGTACCCCGAAATTCCGCCGAGGGTGGAATATGAAGTAACGCCGTTTGGTACCAAATTCATGACGATCCTGGATGCGCTGGATGCTATTCAGCAAGATATCGAGCACGCAGACACGGTTGGCGAAAAAGGGGAAAGCGTATCGGCGCCGGGGCAAACTGTTCCAGATGAGCTTTAAAGCGCCGGGCACTGGTTGAGCACGGAACCCGGCCCGGAACCAGGGTTCGTGATCCTGGGTACTACGTTTTTCCAGTCATGGCATAGGGGCGTAACCGGTCTTTTCCTCGAATACCCTCTCTTCGAACACCCGCACAACAACCCTTACGCCAAGCCAGCGTGCCTGTCGGCACGGCCCGCGAGCATCGCGCTGTCTTCACAGGTTCCTCTTGCAGCGCTACATAAATAGCTCCGCATTCCCGCCCATTGCGGACGTGTTGGTGGTCACCGTTGTTTCCGATGTGAATCCCAACAAATAATTTGGCCCGCCTGCCTTGGGTCCGGTACCCGACAGGTGCCGCCCGCCAAAGGGCTGGCTGCCCACCACGGCACCAACCTGGTTGCGGTTGATATAGATATTCCCGACCTGCACGCGCGCTGCGATGTGATCGCAGAAGGTGGCGTTGCGGGAGTGGATAGCGAGGGTCAGGCCAAACCCGGATTGATTGATTTCATCTATCACCCGATCCAGGTTATTTGCCTGGTAGCGAATCACGTGCAGCATCGGCCCAAAATGTTCGTCGTGGAGCTCATCGATACGGTTGATTTCAAAAACAATGGGCGCCAGGAATGTGCCGTTACGGGTTTCCTGCTCGTTGAGCGGCGCCTCGGCAAGCAGGGTCGCGCTGTGATGCATTCGTTCGCGGTGAGCCAGTAATCCTTCCAGCGCTTGTGGGTTAATGACCGGGCCGATATCTGTTTGCAGTTTGCGGGGGTCTCCCACCTGCAGTTCCTGCATGGCGCCTTTGAGTAGCCGGATGATGCTGTTGGCGATATCATCCTGCAGATACAACACGCGCAGCGCTGAACAACGCTGCCCGGCGCTACCAAAAGCAGAGGCCAGCACATCCTTGATAACCTGCTCGGGCAGCGCGCTGCTGTCCACGATCATGGCGTTTTGGCCGCCGGTCTCGGCGATCAGTGAAGCAATAGGCGCATCACGCGCGGCCAGGTTGCGGTTTATGCTGTGCGCCGTTTGGGTTGAGCCGGTAAAGGCGACGCCGGCGATGCGCCGGTCAGTGGTCAGGTTGGTGCCAATCCGAGCACCATCGCCGAGCAGTAGCTGCAGTACTGCGCCGGGAATGCCCGCCTCGTGAAAAAGCTGCACCGCCCGGAAGGCGATAAGGCCGGTTTGGTTGGCTGGTTTCGCAATGACACTGTTACCCGCAACCAGCGCCGCCATTACCTGTCCGGTAAATATCGCCAGCGGGAAGTTCCAGGGGCTGATGCAGGCGAAGATGCCGCGTCCCGAATGTGTCAATTCATTGGATTCGCCCGTCACGCCGGGCATGGCCGAGGCCTGCCCAAACAATTGTCGGGCCTGCAGCGCGTAATAACGACAGAAATCCACGGCCTCGCGCACTTCATCGATGGCGTCCTTGAGGATTTTTCCTGCTTCCAGCTGACACAGCGCGATTAGCTCACTGCGATGTGTTTCCAGCAGGTCTGCTGCCCGGTCCAGGCAATCCGCCCGTTCCGCTACGGGTACCAGGTTCCAGGACTCATAAGCCGCTGCCGCGGCGCTCACGGCCCGTGACGCCGTCTCGTCACCCGCGGCGATGGTGTCACCAATCACCTTGCTGTGATCAAAGGGGCAGCACACCTGCGTCGCCTGGTCACCCTGCTTACACTGTTCGCCATTCACGATTGGGCAAGCAGACCAGTGCCTATCGTGGTAAAGCCCGATGCTATCCAGTAGCGGCGTCACATCGCTGGCAATATTGATATTAAAGCCCCTGGAATTGCGGCGACCGGAGTCTTTTACTGCCCCCTCCCTCGCCTCGAACAGCTGCGGTGGTACTGGGATCTTCTCGTTGGCCAGCCTGGCGCAATTTTGTAATTGCTCGGCGGGATGTTTAATCAGGGATGCCGCCGGTTGCTGGCTATCGATCAGCCTGTGCACGAACGAGGAGTTGGCACCGTTTTCCAGCAGGCGCCTGGCCAAATAGGGTAGCAGGTCCTGGTAGCTGCCAACCGGCGCATAGATACGTACATTGGTCGGACACAGCTCGCTGACGGCCTCGTAGAGGCTGCCCCCCATGCCATACAACCGCTCTAACTCAAAGTTCCGGTGGGCCGACAGGCAGTGGATGCTCGCGATGGTATGGGCGTTATGAGTGGCGAATTGCGGGTATAACAGCCCCTGGACCGGATCGCTTAACAGGAAACGAGCGCAGACCAGGTAGGAGGTATCCGTCGCTTCCTTGCGGGTGAAAACGGGGTAGTCTTCGACACCTAATTGCTGGGCCCATTTGATTTCACTGTCCCAGTAAGCCCCTTTCACCAGCCTGACCGGAATCAGGGCGCCGTGGTGTCTCGCCAATGCGGCCAACCAGGCTAAAACAGGCAATGCCCGTTTGGAATAGGCCTGGACAGCCAGGCCGAAGTTGTTCCA
>CAXMOT010000122.1:0-13031 GCA_964195105.1 uncultured Gemmatimonadales bacterium
GCAAGAACTACAACGCAGCAGATGGATGCTTCAGGACACGCCCTTCGGGGCTTACAGGTTGCCCCGCACTCTACGTTGTCCTTTTTCGGCAGGCCCAGGCATGACTTCAAAAAGACGCCTTGATTGCAAGGCAACCTGTAAACCAGAGCGCGCATTCCATTATTCAGAGGTGCCCTAAGTTGTATCGCGTGTTACTACGTGCGACCATTATCGATTACCTGTAGAGATTGGAGTGGCTAATGGCGCGGCTGTGTATTAATCGCGATGTTGAATTGGATGACGAAAAAGTGGCGTCGCTAAAGCAGCTGGTGTCTGACGAGCTCGGCGGCCATGGTATTACCACGGAATGGTCTGGCGACCAGGCGAGGGTTCACAGTCGCAGCGTTCGCGGCAGTTGTGTGCTAAGCAACACCCGGGTTGAAATAGACCTTAAGCTGGATTTTCTCGCGTCGATGTTCAAGCGCACCATTGAAGAGCATCTCAATAAGCATTTGGATGACCTCGCCCAGGAGTCCTGATCCAGCAGACGCCTAGTTCGGACTCATTAATTTAACGACGGCGGTATCCGGATCCCGGGTTTCGCCGGCGGCGTGCAGTTTGGTGAGATAGGTTTCCCAGAGATCGGCTTCGTTCTCGCCCAGGTGTCGCAGGTACTCCCATGAATAGATGCCGGAATCGTGGCCGTCATCAAAGCTTATTTTTACCGCGTAGTTGCCAGTCTGCTCCAGCCCCGTGATAGTTACCCCGCGCTTGCCGGTTTGCAGAGTCTCTTCGCCCGGGCCATGGCCGCGAACTTCCGCTGAGGGTGAATGTACCCGGAGGAATTCGAAGCTAAGTACGAAGCGTTGTTGAACGGAAAATCCGATCTCCAGGGTGCGCGACTTGCGATGCAATTTTATTTCGGTAGGAGCGTTGGCCATAGTCGAGGTTTAGTCGTTGTTGCGGCTTGGGTTGGTGTTGAGGTTTGGACCGGTCCGCGTCACATTAAGGATTACAGTATATAGCGCGACAGATCTTCATCCTCGGCCAGTGCGCCAAGGTGCTCATCGACGTAAGCTGCGTCAATAACGAAGCCGGGATGATCGCCGCTGCCGGTATCGGTTGCATCAAACGAGATCTGCTCGAGCAACTTCTCCATTACGGTATGCAAGCGGCGCGCGCCGATGTTCTCGGTGCGTTCATTTACTTGCCATGCAACTTCGGCAATGCGCTTGATGCCGTCGGGCGTAAATGCGAGCCCGACATTTTCAGTGCCCAGCAGGGCCTGTTGCTGTTCGGTCAGACTGGCGTCCGGTTCGGTCAGGATGCGTTCAAACTCTTCGGGAGTGAGCGCGTTCAATTCGACCCGGATCGGCAGTCGACCCTGCAATTCCGGAATCAAATCCGAAGGTTTGGTAAGGTGGAACGCACCCGAGGCGATAAACAGGATATGGTCGGTCTTGATCATGCCGATCTTGGTATTAACGGTGCAGCCTTCGATTAACGGCAGCAAATCTCGCTGCACACCCTCGCGGGATACATCGATGCCACCGGTACCGGAGCGCTTGGTCACCTTGTCTATCTCGTCGAGGAATACGATGCCGTTTTGTTCGACCGCTTCCAGGGCGCGGACCTTGAGTTCATCGTCATTCAGCAGCCGCGCGGCTTCCTCGTCACACAACAGCTTCCTGGCCTCGGCTATCCTCAGTTTACGCGCTTTTTTGCGCTCGCTGGACATGTTGGAAAACATATTTTGCAGCTGATTGGACATTTCCTCCATTCCGGGCGGTGCCATTATCTCTACCCCGAATGGCGCGCTGCTCATTTCAAGTTCAATTTCCTTTTCGTCCAGCTTGCCCTCGCGCAGTTTCTTGCGAAACACCTGGCGTGTGGAAGACTCTGGTTCCGCCTCCTGGGATTCGCCGGCACCTCGCCGTGGCGGGGGCAGCAGGGCGTCGAGAATACGTTCTTCCGCCGCGTCTTCGGCCCGGTGCTTGACTTTTTCCATCTCAACTTCACGAATCAGCTTCATCGACATGTCCGCCAGGTCACGAATGATCGACTCTACGTCACGTCCGACGTAGCCGACCTCGGTGAATTTGGTGGCCTCGATTTTGATAAACGGGGCATCCGCCAGCTTGGCCAGGCGCCGTGCGATCTCGGTCTTGCCGACGCCGGTCGGGCCGATCATAAGGATGTTTTTTGGGGTGATTTCATTGCGCAGCTCTTCATTGAGCTGCATGCGCCGCCAGCGGTTGCGTAGCGCAATCGCGACCGCGCGCTTGGCATCGGCCTGGCCGACGATATGTTTATTGAGTTCGTGAACAATTTCACGAGGAGTCATAGTGTGCATGGTCTTGGTCTCGGAATCTCGGGTTAGTCAGGGAGCTGGTTAGCCGGTCGCGTCCATTTCTTCAATGGTGCGATTGTGATTGGTGAAGACGCAAATATCCGCGGCGATTTCCAGACTCTTCTCAACAATAGTGGCTGCATCCAGGTCGGTGTTCTCCATTAGTGCGCGGGCCGCAGCCTGGGCAAAGGGGCCACCGGAGCCGATTGCGATGAGTCCATGCTCGGGCTCGATCACGTCGCCATTACCGGTGATGATCAGCGAATGTTCGGCATCCGCTACCGCCAGCAGGGCCTCAAGTCGCTGCAGGCTTCGATCGGTACGCCAATCTTTGGCTAACTCAACGGCCGCACGCATCAGGTGTCCCTGGTGTCTTTCAAGCTGGCCTTCAAGGCGTTCGAACAATGTAAACGCATCGGCGGTCGCGCCTGCAAAGCCGGCAATGATCTGGTCTTTATAGAGGCGGCGAACCTTGCGGGCATTGCCTTTCATAACGGTATTGCCGAGTGAAACCTGGCCGTCTCCGCCAAGTACCACTTTATTTTTGGTGCGCACTGATACGATAGTGGTCATAAGATTACCTGTTTAAGGGGTAGCGCCATAGGTCCGGGAATGGAGGCGTTCCGTTGCTAATCCGGACTGCTGCGAAAAAGTAATATGGAGGCCATGACGTAATTTTCAAGGCCGGAGGGCAGGGCTGCGGCTATTTCACCATCATCAGCATGGACTCCGTATTCGCGTCAGCGAGGATATCCTGGGCCAGGTTCAGCTTGGAGCGTGACCGGAATGGACCGACGACAACGCGATGCCAGGTGCCACCATTGCGACCCGAAACCGATGACAATTTAACGTCCAGCCCTTTCAGGATGAGTTTTGCCCGGAGCCGGTCGGCATCGCTTTTGTTGCGAAAGGAGCCGGCCTGCAACAGGTAGGCCTGGTCTTTGGCTGCAGGGTTTTTAGGCGGGCTGAAATACTCCTCAACCTTGGGAGCGATGACTTCGCTTTCAGGGAGCAAGGTGTAAAAATCATAGAATTCTTCGCCGCGGGCCGGCTTTACCGGCTCTGCGACAGGTTCTGTGCCTGCGGCATCTGCTTCGGCCAACGCGGCAGCCTGGGGAAGCAGTTCTTCGGGGGCCAGCTCCGGCCGAACCTGGGTCAGGCTATACAGGCCGAAGGCAAAGCCCAGGGTCAAGATCACCGTAACCGCAATGCGAAGCCTTGAGATGCCGCCCGACGGCTTATCCTTGGACAGCCGTTGCTTATGGCGTTCTGCGCTTTTCGCGAAATCCTGTAACATGCGAGGTGGTCGTTATCCTGCCGGGAGGGTTCGAATACCCAATGTATTAAAGCCTAGCAGATTTTTGAAAAACTACCTGCGTGGCCAATCCTTCGTTAAAAATCCCCTCAAAATGCTCATTTACTGCGTGTAAACTGCGCTTTTTCGAGCATTTTTGGCTTGTCTTTGCTGCCTCGCTAACGTTATTCAATAGCCTGCGAGTTCAAGATGGGCGCGTATTGTAGCCGCACTGCAAAATTATTAGAAGCATTCTTGCGGGTCTACATCGATTGACCATCTTACCTTGCGGGCATCTGGCGAGGCTTCGAGTAGAGGACAGAGGTGATTGAGCAATTGCAGCAGCGCCGTCCGGCTCGCAGACTGGAAGATCAACAAGTTGCGATAGCGGCTATTGCGCCTGTACACCAGCGCGGGGAGGGGGCCAAAACTGGCAATCTCACTGCTGTCACCACCCTTGTCGTTGCCAGGGTTATCCTGCAAATATTGATTCGCCCAGCCGGCTGTTTGCCGCAACAGCCGCATTGGTGTCGCTTCGTCCGTGGCTTCTGCCCGCACGATGACCCAATGCTGGAAGGGCGGTAACTCCGCCTGGCGTCGTTCTTCGAGCAAGTTGGCTGCGAGTTTGGCATAGCCGTCGTGAATCAGGCTGTTGATCAACGGGTGATCGGCCTGGTGGGTCTGGATCAGCACGCGGCCCGGTTTGTGGGCTCGCCCGGAGCGCCCGGCGACCTGGGTGATCAGTTGCGCCATCCGTTCGATGCCGCGGAAATCGGAGCTGAACAAACCGGAATCGGCTTCCAGTATGGCAACCAGGGTGACATTGGGGAAATGATGCCCCTTGGCGAGCATTTGGGTGCCAATCAGGATGCATGACTTGCCCTGGTTGATCTGGGCCAGTCGTTCCGCCATTGCACGTTTGCCGCGCATGGTGTCGCGGTCTATTCGCACTATGGAGGTGTCGGGAAAAATTCGGCGAATCGCCTCCTCGCTGCGCTCGGTTCCCACGCCCATGGCGGTTAATTCGGGGCTGGTGCAGTTCGGGCAGGCGCTGGGAATGCGTTGCTGGGCATCGCAATGATGGCAGCGCAATTGGCGGGGTTGCATATGCAGGGTCAGGCGGGTGTCGCAGTTTGCGCAATCCGCCATCCAGCCGCACTCGTGGCACATCAGGATCGGCGCGAAACCGCGCCGGTTAAGAAACACCAGTACCTGGTTGCCGGCCTCGATTTCAAACTTGATGGCCTCCAGCAGCGGTTGCGACATGCCTTCCTGCAACGGTCGGCTGCGGATGTCGATCAGGCCCAGCTTCGGTGCGCTGGCGTTACCCGCGCGCTCGCTGAGGGTCAGTTTCCGGTAACGACCGGTTGTCACATTGTGCAGGCTTTCCAGGCTCGGGGTAGCGCTGCCCAGGACGATGGGAATACCCTGGTGACGGGCGCGCAGGATCGCAATGTCCCGCGCGGAGTAGCGCATCCCGTCCTGTTGCTTGAAGGACAGGTCATGCTCTTCATCGACGATAACGATGCCGAGCTGGGGGATGGGCGTGAATACGCTGGAGCGGGTGCCGATAACGATCCGGGCCGTGTCGCTCGCGGCGGCCGACCAGGCATGCAGTCGCTCCGTATCCGTGAGGCCGGAGTGCAATACCGAGACCGGACTATTGAAGCGATGCCTGAAGCGCGCAACGGTCTGCGGCGTCAAGCCAATCTCCGGCACCAGTACCAGCGCGGCTCGACCTTGCTGCAGGGCTTTCTCAATGGCCTGCAGGTAAACCTCGGTTTTTCCACTGCCGGTTACGCCATCGAGCAGGAAGCAGGCGAATTCTCCCATGGCCTGGTTCAGTGAGTCGACCGCTTCCTGCTGCTCGGGGTTAAGGGTCAGCGGCGCCTCTGCGAGCACCTGGGTCGGATGCTCATGGGGTGTTGCTTCGGCGACCCGCGCCGCCAGCCAGCCCTTATCCACCAAGGCCTTTAGTGGCGCGCCGCTGAGCCCCAATGCTTTCAAGGCGTGGGCGCTGACGCCTTCTTCATGCTGGCGGGCGAGCGCTACAATTTCCGCCTGCCTGGGAGCGCGCTGCAATTGTTTTTCACTCTCCGCGCTAAAATCTGCCGCCAGCCGGTAATAGAGTTCCTGCTTGGCATTGGCAATCTTGCCCTGGCGCAACTGCGCCGGCAGTGCGGTTGCGAACACCTCCCCGATTGGATGGTGATAATAAGTGGCGCACCAATGGCACAGCCGCATGAGTTCTTCAGGAACCAGGGGTTTGGTATCAAGCACTTCGGTGGCGTGCTTCAGTTTCTGGGACGACAGGTTGGTGGAGTCGGCAATCTCGATGATGATTCCGACCAGGTTGCGATTGCCGAACGGCACCGCCACCCGCATTCCCGGACCCAGGTTGGCGGGATCGGTTAGGGGCGGGCAGAGGTAATCAAATGCGCGCCTCAGCGGTACCGGCAAAGCGACCTTTAGTACTGTGTTTGCGAAGCTCATGGGTGTTGCTGGTCCGGGACGCGCGGCTATTATTGCTGCAAGTCTAACCCGGATGTTGCTCCGGTTGGCAGAATTTGTACGCCGGGCTCTGTGCCGGTGCGTGTGCTCGCGACTGCAAGAGCAGTTATTCTGCGCTGGAAGGAGCATGTGCGCTCACCGGTGCAGAGAGCAAGTTGAAAGCTGTCAAGCACTCACCTGGGTACAAATTGTCACCAGGTCTTAATTCGAGCTCGCTCTTTAATACTCCTATGAGGCTGTCGGACTTAGGTGATCGTAGCGAGGGAAAGATCGGTTTGAGGCAGATTTTTCGATTATTTGAGGCGAATAGCCCGCTATTTTACGAGAATAATCGGTAAATCTGACCAAATTTGGCTTTTCCGCAGTAGATTCATCCTAAGTCCGACAGTCTCCTGGCCTGCAGCTAATTTTACAGCGTACTGGTGCAACGTCCGGGCTGACCTATGGCGGCAGGGCCCTGATATAATCTTGCGCCATAAATGCATCGACACTATAACGACATTTTAGTGACGTGTTGATTCTGCAATTTATTCTGGTATGATTGCGCGTCCAAATCTGGGCTGTCGGGCTCGGTATGAACAGTATGCGGTGCCCTTACGGTTGGGTTGCGGCTTACACAGAATTGAGGTTAGAGTCATGAAACAGGGTATCCATCCTAAGTACACAGAATTTACGGCAACTTGCAGTTGTGGCAATGTTGTCAAGACCCGCTCCACACTCGGCGAGAACATTCACATTGACGTATGTTCAAACTGCCACCCTTTCTATACGGGTAAGCAAAAAACGGTTGATCGGGGTGGTCGTATCGATCGCTTCAACAAGCGCTTCGGTAGTCGCGGCAAAACAGCCTAGTAGCCGAACGGAACTAAAAAAGCCCCTTCTTCAAGGGGCTTTTTTATGGGTCGGAATTTTCTCTAGCTGTGACTTCCAGGTTGAACCTGGGAACCTCAGTCGGCCGCAAAATTATGGTTTCATCCCCGTATAGCAGTGCGGAATTAAAATTGAGTGTCGGTACGCTTCGTAACCGCTTAGCCTACTCGGGTTTTCGCTGGTTCTGACACGCCGTGCCAAATTTTTCTTCTGCAACCGTAGCTATTGCTACGCTTGTCGTCAAAAAATCCGCCACAACGCGCCAGCCCTCACCGAAACGCCCAACTACTAATGAAATTTCCGGACTAAAACAGTTGTTCCGGAATAGTGGATTCCTGTCCATACAGCGACGGGACATCGCTGGCATTGACTTCTTCCCGGGGTACATTCTCTACCCTGAATAATTCAAATACTGCATTGCTTTGGCCGGGGCGCGCACGTTTGCCGGTGGTGGGGTCGATGCGCACGCTGACCAGCCCTCGCGGTTGCTCAAGGTTGGTTTCTTTTTTGTTAGCTAATGCGTCGCGCATAAAATCTATCCAGATCGGCAGGGCTGCATAACCCCCCACCTCACGTTTGCCAAGTGTTGCGGGCTGGTCGAAACCAACCCAGGCAGTGGCAACCAGCGCGTGGTTATAGCCAGAGAACCAGGCGTCCTTCTGGTCATTGGTGGTACCGGTTTTGCCAGCCAAATCTGATCGTCCCAGCGACAGCGCGCGTCGGCCCGTGCCAAGCTTCACCACGTCGCGAAGTACCGAGTTGATAATATAAGCAATGCGCGGCTCGATGATGCGTTGCGCAGGTAGCACTTTGTGGGGGATGCGAGGCACTTCTATTTCGGCAAGCTGCTCGGCCGCTGGAGCATCCTCGGCTTGAGCGGCCGAATCATCGGTTGCGCCGTCGTCGCCCAGTTCCGCCAATAGTGCGTCATCCAGTGCCTGCTCGCGTATATTTTGCAACTCCACTTCTTCAGTCGCTGTGGCTTTCGCTGGTGGCTCATCGCTCAGGCACTCGGGGCATACCGTATAGGGGATGTGCTGCAACAGCGTGATGCCTTCGACATTCTCGATTCGATCTATCAGGTAAGGCTCGACCTTGTAGCCACCGTTGGCAAAGCTCGCATAGCCGGTAACGATTTCGAGCGGCGTAAATTCGGCGCTACCCAGGGCAAGGGACAGGTCTCGCGGCAGTTGCTTGCGATTAAAGCCGAAGCGCTCGACATAATTAATGGCGGTGCCGATACCCAGTGCGCGCAGTAATCGAATTGATACGAGATTGCGGGATTGGTACAGGGCTTTGCGCAGCCGCGTGGGGCCGTAAAACTTGCCGCTGTAGTTCTCGGGTCGCCACGCGCTCTCCAGCTGGTCATCGTCGAAAACAACCGGGGCGTCGTTGATCATGCTGGCGGTGGTGTAGCCATTGGCCAGCGCGGCCGTGTATATAAACGGTTTGAAGTTGGAGCCTGGCTGGCGGGCAGCCTGGGTGGCGCGATTGAATTTGCTGTGATGGAAATTGAAGCCGCCGACCAGTGCTTGCAGTGCACCGTCTTCGGGATTTAGTGACACTAATGCGCTCTGCGCTATTGGCACCTGCGCCAATGCCCATTTGTTTTTGATCCGGCGCAGGCGAACCAGATCGCCCGCGCTAACGATGTCAGAGGCGAGCTTGGGCCTCGGGCCCATTGCATTAGTGCTGAGATAGGGGCGTGCCCACTTTATCTCATTCCAGTGCAGCGTGACGCGCTCCCCTTGTGCCATAACAGCGCTGAAACTTTGATCATCGATCGACAATACGATGGCGGGTACCAGCGGACCGATTCTTTGGGTGCCTTTTAAGTGCGCGACGGCGGCAGCATGGCGTTCATTATTAGCTCCGGTATCCTGCTCCGTCATCGCGGGTGCTTCGGCGAGTTCTATCTCGGGGTCATCTTGTTGATCGCTAGCCTGTTGGTCGACAGCAACTGTTGGCGTGATGGCCTCGGGCAACGGAAAGCTCGCCTCCGGGCCGCGGTATCCATGCCTGCGATCATAGGCTAGCAGGCCTTCCTGTACCGCCAGGTTGGCACTTTCCTGGAGCTTGCTGTTAATCGTGGTGATCACGCGTATCCCGGCGGTGTAGACCATATCGGCCGGGTAGCTCTCGAGTAGCTCGGCGCGGACCATTTCGGCTATATATGGCGCCTCCAGTTCCGGTCTTAAGCCGTAGTAACTGGCGGACACCGGTTCATCGCTGGCGAAATCATGCTGCGACTGGTCGATGTAGCCTAGCTTCAGCATTCGCCCGAGAATCCAGTTTCGGCGCACCAGTGCGCGGTCGGGATTGGCGATGGGATTATATGCGGATGGCGCCTTGGGCAATCCGGCGATCATGGCGAGTTGGGCAACATCCAGATCCTGGATGTTCTTGCCATAGTACACTTGGGCAGCACTTTGGATGCCATAAGCGCGGTTGCCCAAATAAATTTTATTTACGTAGAGTTCAAGAATCTCCGGCTTGGATAATTCCTGTTCGATCTGCAGCGCCAATAATATTTCGTTGAATTTGCGGCTGAAGGTCTGATCAAAGGACAGAAAATAATTTCGTGCCACCTGCATGGTTATAGTGCTACCACCCGTGCGAATGTGCCCGGTGGTTACCAATTCAAAGGCGGCGCGAATCAAGCTCTTGATGTCAACGCCATGATGTCTTTCAAAGCCATCATCCTCCGCGGCCAGAATCGCATCGATGAACAGCTTAGGCACGTCATCAATGGCTATCGGGGTGCGGCGTTTCTCTCCGAACTCCGCGATAAGCTTGTTATCTGCAGAGTAAATTCGCAGGGGTGTTTGCAGTTGAATATTTTTGAGGGATTCGACATCTGGCAGGCGCGGATTGAAATATAATGCGAGGCTCGCGACGGTAAGGAAACCCAGGCACGCGGAGATAACAACGCCCCACAGGATGATCTTTTTAACTCTTGGATATACCGTCATGGTTTTTTCTGGCAAATCATTGGAATGTGTCTAGAATAGATTAAAGCGCACTGCGAGTGGTATTTAAGCAGATTAATTGTGGTTTATCTATTTGCGCTGCTGCGATTTATGAACTTTAATGTTAGTTGAATTAGTTACCCTGTAAGTGCCTATACTGCAAGGAATTTAGCTGTGCTATCAATTTTTCAACAAAAGGTAAGCCCGATACTGGGTATCGATATAAGCTCGACGTCGGTGAAGCTCCTTGAGCTGAGCCGCACTGGTGGGCGCTATCGTGTTGAGTGTTATGGAGTGGAACCGTTACCGGCTGGGTCAGTGGTAGAGAATCACATTAACGATGTGGAAGCGGTCGGTGAGGCCCTGAAGCGCGTTGTAACTCGATCCGGAACCAAGGCTAAGCATGCTGCGGTTGCCGTAGCGGGCTCCTCTGTTATAACCAAGACGATCGAAATGAACGCCTCGCTCTCTGAAGCCGAGATGGAGAGCCAGATCAATGTCGAGGCGGATCAGTATATTCCCTATTCGCTCGATGAGGTGGCTCTGGACTTCGAGGTTCAGGGGCCGTCCCCCGGTAATCCCGAGATGGCCGAGGTACTGCTTGCCGCATGTCGCAGTGAAAATGTTGAGCTGCGCGAAGATGTTTGCGAAGTCGCTGGACTTGATTGCAAGGTCGTTGATGTCGAAGCCTACTCCATGGAGCGTGCCTTCGAGTTGGTGACAGGGCAGTTGAAGGGCGATCCCAACGAGCAAGTTGTCGCGATAGTCGATATCGGTGCAACCATGACGACCCTGAGTGTCTTGAGCGAAGGGAAAACCATTTATACCCGCGAACAGTTATTCGGCGGTCAACAATTGACTGAAGAGATCCAGCGTCGCTACGGGCTTTCCGCAGAAGAGGCGGGATTAGCCAAGAAACAGGGCGGCTTGCCGGATGATTATCAAGCTGATGTGCTGCAGCCATTCAAGGATGCGGCCGTTCAGCAGGTAACCCGTTCGCTGCAGTTTTTCTACTCGTCCAGTCAGTATAATTCAGTTGACTACGTGGTTATGGCGGGAGGCTCTGCGAGTATTGAAGGGCTCGATCAGCTGGTGCGGGAAAAAACCGATACGGCAACGGTCGTGGCTAATCCCTTTGTGGGGATGTCAGTAGCATCGCGAGTCAATACAACAGCGCTTAGTAATGATGCCCCGTCACTAATGATTGCGTGTGGGCTGGCTATGAGGAGTTTCGACTAATGGCTCGTATTAACCTTAGACCGTGGCGTGAAGAAGTTAGAGCTGAGGATCAGCGCCAGTTCCTGGTCGCTATCGTCGGCTTTGCTATCGTCGGCGCGTTGTATATCTTTATGGCAGATCGCGTTGCCGGCGGCTGGATCGAGACGCAGCAGGCACGTAATACTTATCTCTCTGCCGAAATTGCCACTCTCGAGGATAAGATCAAGGAAATCGAGCAGCTTAAGGAAAAGCGCGATCAATTGGTTGAGCGCATGCGGGTTATCCAGGAACTGCAGGGTAACAGGCCGGTGATTGTGCATATATTCGATGAACTGGTGAGGCAATTGCCTGACGGTGTTTACCTTACTGCGATTGAAAGCGAGGCCGAGGTGGTTTCCATCTCGGGTGCAGCCGAATCGAATAATAGAATATCGAGCTTAATGAGGCAGCTGGACAGTTCAAGCTGGTTTGATGAACCGAACCTGACCTCTGTTAAGGCTGATGATGAAGAAGGCGCCACGGCGAACCTTTTTGATCTCTCGGTAAAACGGATTGCGTTAGACAAAAATGGACAGGAGGGTTAATTCGTGAACTTATCTGAATTAACTGCAGGATTGAGTGATTTTGATATTAATGACCTGGATTTCGCTAACGCCGGGTCATGGCCTCTGCTTGTTAAGGTTTTCGTCTGGGTGCTGGTATTAGCGCTGGTTATATTCCTGGGTTATTACCTTCGAATCAACGACAGGCTGGCGATACTGGAAACACACGAGAAAAAAGAGCAGGTATTACGCACGGAGTTCGAGGAGAAGGCTTTCAAGGCCGCAAACCTGGCCGAATATCGTGCCCAGATGATCGAGATGGAGAAGTCCTTTGGCGCACTGGTTAAACAGTTGCCTAGCGACACCGAAGTGCCGGGCTTGCTGGAGGATATTACTCACACCGGATTGGGCACTGGATTGGAAATTAAGTCTATTCAGTTACAGCCGGAGAATTCCGCAGAGTTTTACATTGAGCTCCCGATAGAAATCCAGGCCCGGGGTGGTTATCACGATTTTGGTGCCTTTGTGAGCGGGGTCTCCGGTTTACCCCGGATCGTAACGCTGCATGATTTCAAGCTCGTGCCGGCGGGAGAAACCGGGCTGTTGGATATGACTATTACTGCTAAAACCTACCGCTACATCGACGAGGAGGGCGAATAAATGCAGAATTTGCGTATGAATGCCCTGGCTTTGTTGGCGCTGACAGGCGTCTTGGCGGGCTGCTCCGGCGGCACTGGATTCAATGACCTGAAGTCCTTCGTAGAGGATGTTAAGGCGCAGCCAAAGGGCGCGATCGATCCGCTTCCGGAATTTCCGCAAAATGAGAGCTTCCAATACAGCGCGGCGGGTTTGCGAGCGCCATTTTCGCGACCGATTGAAGTTAAGTTGATGAAATACCAGCAGGGCAAAAGCCTGGTCGATATCAAGCCTGACGAAAGCCGGGTCAAGGAGTTTCTCGAGGGATTCAGTATTGACGGCCTTAAGATGGTTGGCACGATAGCACTGGGCGAAGGTAAGTTGTGGGCTCTGGTAGATGATATGCAAGGCAGTGTACATCGAGTCAGGCCAGGCAACTACCTGGGTCGAAACCACGGCAGGGTTCTGGGTGTAGATATTGGTCAGTTAGATGTTGTAGAGATAGTGCCAGATGGACATGGGGGCTGGTTAGAACGGCCGCGAACATTAAAGTTACAGGATGAGAGTTAGGCATCAGTGGAGACGCTACTAATGAAAACAAGAGCGAGCATTAATATGGGTTTGAACCGCTTGCAAGCAGTGAAACGGACCGTGGCCAGCAT
>CAXMOT010000123.1:0-3891 GCA_964195105.1 uncultured Gemmatimonadales bacterium
CCCATCGCCTGGGGAATTTCCAGCAGATGTAAAATTACAGGCTGGTCCGGGCCTAACATCTCGCCGGCAGCTAATTTGAACAGAAGCGTATACGCAATACCCCCGGCGGCGCCGGTAACAGCTACTCTAATTGCAGGTTTCACTAATGAAGTCCTCCTTCGAACCAGACATAAAAATAACGGCGCGAGTTGCGCCCTGGATACATGCGAACATGCTACTGATAACCATATTCCGGAGGAATATGGTAGGCGCGAGTGGATTCGAACCACCGACCCCCACCATGTCAAGGTGGTGCTCTAACCAACTGAGCTACGCGCCTAAAAAAAGAGGTCGCTAAGATACCACCAGACACTGGCGGCCTCAAGGAAATTATCCGTGATTGGGAACTAAAACCGGATGCGCGCCGATCTGTGCTTACCGGCCGTCACAAATACGCACAATTCTGGCGGCTACACCTGATAGTAGTCGCGATACCAGTCCACAAAACGGCTGATGCCATCCTCGACGGATGTGGCCGGCTTATAATCCACGTCTGCGACCAACGCATCGACATTCGCATAGGTATCCGGTACATCCCCAGGCTGCAAAGGCAACAGGTTCTTCTGCGCTTTCTTGCCCAGGCACTCCTCCAGGATTTCAATATAGCGCAACAATTCAACCGGGTTGTTACTGCCAATGTTATACAACCGGTAGGGCGCCTTGCTGGTGGCCGAATCAGGGGTGTCGCCGCTCCATTCAGGGTTGGGCTCTGCCACCTTATCCAGGGTTCTGGTAACGCCCTCGACGATATCATCGATATAGGTGAAGTCGCGGCGGTGATTGCCGTAATTGAATACATCGATAGGCTCGCCCGCCAGGATCTTCTTAGTAAAGATAAATAACGCCATATCGGGGCGCCCCCACGGGCCGTATACGGTAAAGAAGCGCAATCCGGCGGTAGGCAGCTGATAGAGGTGGCTATAGGTGTGGGCCATCAATTCATTGGCTTTTTTGCTCGCCGCGTAGAGGCTGACCGGGTGGTCCACGTTATCCTCTACCGAAAACGGCATGCTGGTATTGGAACCATACACGGAGCTGCTGGACGCGTAGACGAGGTGCTCGGCACCATTATGCCGGCAGCCTTCCAGGACGTTGGTGAAGCCCAGTATATTTGAGGTGATATAGGAATGCGGGTTAATCAACGAGTATCGCACGCCGGCCTGGGCCGCCAGGTTCACTACGCGCTGCGGCTGGTGCTTGCGGAACAACGCCTCCATTGCCTGCTGGTCTTCGAGATTGATCCGCGCCTCGGTGAAACCGTCATGATCGAGCAGCGGCGCAAGGCGACCCAGCTTGAGATTGACGTCGTAATAATCGTTAAGGTTATCGAGACCGATGACTTCATCGCCCCTTTCCAGCAGTCGCTTTGAAAGCGAGGACCCGATAAATCCGGCCGATCCTGTTACCAATATTTTCACTGAGTTTGATCCTGTGGCTCTTGTTAAACAGATTGTTCGCGTTAAAGCTATTGCTCCCGCTGAACCCATTATTCTTGCCAAACCAACAGCCAAACCGGCCCGGACAGCCTATTGGGCTTCGCCG
Source organism: uncultured Gemmatimonadales bacterium (assembly GCA_964195105.1). Classification (GTDB taxonomy): domain Bacteria; phylum Pseudomonadota; class Gammaproteobacteria; order Pseudomonadales; family IMCC2047; genus CAMYKE01. The sequence continues at coordinate 1,582 of CAXMOT010000123.1, forward strand.
GCTATTCCCGCTTTACCTGCAGCAGCATGAGTATAGTCGATCAATTAAGGAAGCTGGCGTTTATAAGGCTAATTTCGTCTCGATATTTGGCCGCCATCTCAAACTCCATATTCTTGGCCGCCTCATACATCTTGTCTTCCAGCTGGCTAATGCGCTTGCCAAGCTGGCGGGAATCCATCTTCGCATAATCGGCGTTATAGTCCGCACTCGGCTCGACGGCTTGACGGCTCCCTCGCCCCGTTTTGCTGCCCGGGGTGTAGGCGCCTTCCATAATATCCTCTACCGACTTGGTAATGCCCCGGGGGGTAATATTATGCTCGGCATTGAACAGTTCCTGCTTCTCCCTGCGGCGCAGGGTTTCGTCCATCGCCCGCTGCATTGAACCCGTAATCCTGTCCGCGTATAGAATCGCGGAACCACTGATATGTCGCGCAGCCCTGCCGATCGTCTGGATCAGGGAGCGCTCGGAGCGCAGGAATCCCTCCTTGTCCGCATCCAGTATCGTCACCAGCGACACCTCCGGAATATCAAGGCCCTCGCGCAGCAAATTGATTCCGACCAGCACATCAAACTTGCCCAATCGCAGGTCACGAATGATTTCCACGCGCTCGACCGTATCGATATCCGAATGCAGGTAACGCACCTTAACGCCATGCTCTGCCAGGTACTCGCTCAGGTCTTCGGCCATACGCTTGGTCAACACCGTCACCAGCACCCGCTCACTCAGCACGACGCGCTTGTTGATTTCGGACAGCAAATCATCCACCTGGCTGGTTGCTGGCCTCACCTCTATAAGCGGGTCTACCAGACCGGTCGGCCGTACAACCTGCTCAACCACCTGCCCCGTATGCTCCGCTTCATAGTTGCCGGGGGTTGCTGAAACAAACACTGTTTGCGGCGCGATATTCTCCCACTCATCAAACCGCATCGGCCGGTTATCCAGTGCCGAGGGTAAGCGAAACCCATACTCGACCAGCGTCTCCTTGCGCGAACGATCGCCCTTGTACATTGCCCCCAGCTGCGGTATCGAGACGTGGGACTCATCCATCACCAGTAGGGCGTCGTCGGGCAGGTAATCAAACAGGGTCGGTGGCGCTGAACCCGAATCCCGGCCCGACAGGTAGCGCGAGTAATTCTCGATACCGTTGCAGTAGCCGAGTTCGATAATCATTTCCAGATCGAATTGGGTGCGCTGCTCCAGGCGCTGCGCCTCCACCAGCTTGTTATGCTCGCGCAACTGGGTCAGGCGCTCCTTCAACTCCACCTTGATGTGTTCTACCGCCTCCAGCAGGGTTTGCCGCGGCGTCACATAATGGCTCTTGGGATAAATGGTCACCCGTGGTATGCGGCGCAATACCTCGCCCGTCAACGGATCAAACATTGCGATCGACTCGACCTCGTCATCAAACAGCTCGATACGAACCGCATCCCTGTCGGAATCCGCCGGATAGATATCTATGACATCGCCGCGAACCCGGTAGGTGGCGCGGTGCAATTCGACATCGTTGCGTCGATACTGCAACTCGGCAAGGCGGCGCAGGATCTTGCGCTGGTCGACCCGGTCGCCGCGATCCAGGTGCAGCACCATATTGAGATAGGCCTGCGGGTCACCCAGACCATAGATAGCCGAAACCGTGGCAACAATAATGGTATCCCTGCGCTCCAGTAACGCCTTGGTCGCCGACAGGCGCATCTGCTCGATATGCTCGTTAACCGCCGCGTCCTTTTCGATAAAGGTATCTGAGGAGGGAACGTAGGCTTCCGGCTGGTAATAGTCGTAATAGGAGACAAAATACTCAACGGCATTGTTGGGGAAAAACTCTTTAAACTCGCCGTAAAGCTGGGCTGCCAGGGTCTTGTTATGCGCCATGACGATGCAGGGCCGCTGGAGTCTCTCGATCAGGTTTGCAATCGTAAAGGTCTTGCCGGAGCCCGTCACACCCAGCAGCGTTTGATAGGCCAACCCGGCCTCAATCCCGCCGACTAGCTGCTCAATCGCAGCAGGCTGGTCGCCCGCCGGTTCAAATTTTGAAATGACTTTGAATTCTGGCATGCAGCAGCAATGGTTGGGTTAATGGATGAGAATGAGTGACGGACCGCTCGAGCACATCAAAATTCATTTTCCGACGGCGTAAAACCAAAAAAAGCCAGCGGTTTAGGCTGGCTTTTCTGTCTAAATGGCTCCTCGAGCTGGGCTCGAACCAGCGACCCAATGATTAACAGTCATTTGCTCTACCAACTGAGCTATCGAGGATCAAAATTGCAGAGGCGCGTATAATAATGACGTTTCATTACCCGGTCAACAACAAA
>CAXMOT010000124.1:0-9886 GCA_964195105.1 uncultured Gemmatimonadales bacterium
CCCTCGGCGAGAATCGCGAAGGGGGTCATTATTAACCTGGTTATTGGCCGTTTATAGGCCGAGCTTAATTTTTGCCACATTACGTTCATCAGTGAAAGCCACTATATCTACCGGCGCGTCATTGTATGACAGTTTTACGGCTGCCGCATTGCCGATAACAACATCTACGATCGCAGCACTGGATAGTGCGAGGCTCTCCCCGGCCTGTTTCACACCGATAAACAGCACCCCGGCACCGGCCTCTCGTACCTCTATCCAACTCGCGTCTGAAAATACTGCATGCAGCGAAATCTGCTCGAGCCCTGATTCCGGCGAAGCGGTGGTTTCAGTAACGTCCATGCCGGACCCGGAACGCTGCAAAACATCAGCCTCGGTCGCGGCCCCAGCCCCGTTTCCACTCAACGCCACTGGCAACTGAACTGGCCCAGATCTTGCCAGACCCAGCGCTGACACCTGTTCATCCGGATCGATTATCACGCTGCCCGTCGAGGTATCCACTCTCACCACCGCAGCCTGTACGAGGGCAACACCAATATTCGGAAGGTCTCCCTGAGACTGCCACCAGAGCAGGGTTGCAACCAACACCACAACGAGAACCGTTAAACTGGTCCAGCGCACCCAGGGATCACCCGGACGGGTTTGGCGTTTAAGCTTGCCAAGCGGGCCAAGGCGATCCCGAAACGATGGTCGCGTTTGCTCACCCGGCGAATCGAACTCGCCGTCAAGGCTGATCCCCAGCAACCGGGCGTAGGCATTAACATAACCGCGCGCGAATACCACCGAGGGTAATCCAGACAGATCGTTATGCTCTATAGCGGTGACGTAACTGGTGGGAATACACAAGGCGTCAGCCACAAAGTCCAACTCAACATCACGCGCAATGCGCGCCTGCCGCAATTGGCTGCCAACATCGGCGGGGACTTCGTCCTGGTTGTTACTCTGCTGTTTTTCCAAGGGGTGACTGGCTACTTTGAGGAGGTTGACATCCCGATGTTTTCAGGAGAGTTCGGGAACATATTTCGCAACTGCAACGCGTAACTCGCTTCCTTGTTCTTATCACCGCTGAGTTGCGCCAGTTTGACACCTAACCACAAGTTCCTGGCCGTATTTGGCGCCATGCGAAACCGCACCAGCTGTTGGTATCGAATATGGTAACTACCGCTATTTTTCAGGTCGCCGTTCTCGAGTTGCAGTAGCGCTGCTTCAAGCAAGGCCCGGGCCTGCACGTCATTCATCGCAATGGATCGTTCAAAAGAGGTCAACGCAGCATCCGGCTTCCCAATCCTCATGTAACACAGCCCGAGGTTTTCATAAACCGAAGAGCGATTGTCATACAACTCGTCGGCGGAAGCCTGCTCGAGTTGCTGACAGGCGTCTTCATAACGTTTTTGCGAGAATAAAAACGCCGCGTAGTTATTGCGAATGCGTGTTTCGCCAGGACCATACTGCAAGGCCTTCAGGTAATACTCGTCTGCCAGTAACGGATCCTGTTCCGCCTGGAACAGGAGCGCAAACGCGTTGTGAACACCAGGATCCTTTGGCGCTATTTCCAGCGCCCGCCGCAGCGGTTTCTTGGCCTGCTGCGTATCACCCTGCTGAATGTAGCGCAGGCCCAATTCCGTATACTTTTCGACAGCCTTTTCGGCATCGGCGTTGCCAAACCGGGACGGGGGTCCTTCGGTAACACAGGCGCCGAGCGCTGCAAGCAGAACGCCGAAAATACCCAGCCGCATCGCATTACGAAGCCATTGGCCAAAAAGTCTGTTGTCAGCTGTCATCATTAGTTTCTGCGCCAATTAGCGATTAGAGAGTGACGGCCGCAATATAACGGTCGCTCCTGCGAGTTCTGTCCTCAACCTGGCCCACCAGCTGGCCACATGCCGCATCGATATCATCGCCGCGGGTGCTGCGTATCGTAGCGGTATACCCGGCGTTAATCAAAACTGACTGGAAGGCGAGAACCGCCTTGCGCGGCGAACGACGATAATCACTCAAGGGAAACGGATTGAAGGGAATCAGGTTGATCTTGCAAGGCAAGTCACGTAGCAACCTGGCCACCTGCTGCGCCTGCTCCGGTTGGTCATTCACACCATCGATGAGAGTGTATTCAACCGTGATTTTGCGACGCTCTCCCAGGCCCACCAGGTAGCGCTGGCATGCGGCAATCAGCTCACTGATGGGGTACTTTTTATTGATCGGCACCAGCGTGTTACGTAGTTCATCGGTCGGGGCATGCAGCGAAATCGCCAGGGCAACATCGGTGACGCTGCGCAATTGGTCGATCTTGGGCACCACACCGGCGGTACTCAAGGTCACCCGACGCTTGGATATCCCATAGCCGAAGTCAGCCATCATGATATACATGGCATCGACCACATTGTCGAAGTTCAACAGCGGCTCACCCATACCCATCATAACAACGTTGCTGATGGCTTTATGGTGGGCGGCCTTGTCGTTCTTATCCTTCGCCTCGACCAGCGCTTTGCTCGCAATCCAGACCTGGCCGATAATTTCAGCGGCAGTCAGGTTGCGATTAAAGCCCTGCTTGCCCGTCGAGCAGAAACTGCAATCAAGCGCACACCCGACCTGCGATGAAACGCACAGGGTGGTGCGTTTGCCCTCCGGGATTAAAACCGCTTCGACACTGCTGCCACCATCGACCCTAATCACCCACTTGCGAGTACCGTCTTCCGAGATGTCTTCATGCACCACTTCGGGCGGGCGAATCTCCGCAACTTCGGCAAGCTTCTCGCGCAGGGCCTTGCTGACATTGGTCATCTCGTCAAAGTTAGCAACGCCGTGATGGTGAATCCATTTGCTCACCTGTTGGGCACGGAAGCGCTGTTCGCCAATCTCCTGGAAAAAATCTTCCAACTTCTCCATCGGCAAACCCAATAGATTTGTCTTGGTTACGTCAGCAATCGCCATCAGTTTCTCGTCGTTCTATGCGCTTAACATTGCCCCAGCGTACCTGCCCGGGTTACAGGCAGGCGCCCAGGGATGTTAGCGTGAGCAGAGTTCGTTTTCGTTAAAAAAGTAGCCTATCTCGCGGGCTGCCGATTCCGGGGAATCAGACCCGTGTACCGCGTTAGCGTCGATGGTTGAGGCAAAGTCTGCGCGAATAGTGCCCGCGTCGGCTTCCTGCGGGTTAGTCGCACCCATCAGCTCACGATGCAATAATACGGCATTTTCGCCTTCCAGAACCTGCACTGTGACAGGACCGGAAGTCATAAAGCCAACCAGGTCATTATAGAAGGGACGACCTTTGTGCTCGGCATAGAAACCACCTGCGCTTTCATCGTCCAATTGCAGCATTTTCGCAGCGACGATCTTAAGCCCGGCTTTTTCAAAACGGCTGTAGATTTCGCCAATTACATTCTTGGCAACGGCATCGGGCTTGATAATAGATAAAGTACGTTCAACGGACATGAATTACAAATCTCCTAACTGGTTGAATAGTAAAAATATTAATGTTGGCCATTGCTTGTGGCGCCTTGCTCTCCCCTATCAATAACGGGAAAAGCCGGGCTCCGGGTAAGCACAAACCGGCTCCAAATTTTGGGAGCGAATTATACGGGGTTTTACACGGAAATAGTATCGAAATACATCGCGCCGCAAACTCCTCGTGAAAGGTGTGGTGCGCCGCCATGGCGACACGCAACGCGGGCTCTAACTGAGGGCCAGCCGCGGGGTGGAAACGCCTCAATAAACGCAAAACGGCGGATGCAGCCAGCCATTACCAGCTGCTCTCTCAAACCCCTGCTCTGACCCTTCTATTCTGACTCTTCTATCCAGGCCGCCTGGATGGCTTCGAGAATCTTCTCGCCACAGTGACCCGGGTCATCGTCAAAGTCTTCGAGGCTCATCACCAGGTTACGCAAATCGACAAAATTAATACTAAGGGGATCCCTATCGTCATGGTTATCCGCCAGTTCGATCGCGATATCCTGGATATCGGTCCATTTTAATCCCATGGCTTTCTCTCCAAATCAGGTGACTCCAAAACAGGGGGCTCCAAATCAGGGGCTCCAAAACAGGGGTTGCAGGCTTATATCTTCGCTTCCGACACCTGATTAATAGTGTATTTCGGTATTTCGATAACCAGATCCTCTCCACCCACTGCGACCTGGCAACTTAATCTGGAGTCCGGCTCCAGACCCCAGGCTTTGTCCAGCAGGTCATCCTCCAACTCGTCGGATTCCTCGAGGGAATTGAAACCCTCGCGCACGATCACGTGGCAGGTAGTGCAGGCACAGGCCATTTCGCAGGCATGCTCAATATCGATATCATTGGCCAGCGCAACCTCGATAAGGTTGGCGCCAGTCGGCACCTCAACGACCGCCCCCTCGGGGCAGATTTCATTATGAGGCAGAAAAACAACTTTAGGCATTTACTAATTCTCCTCAATCATCTGAATTTCATCCAGGGATTTCCCCGCTAGCGCCTTCTTGATACTGCTATCCATACGGCGTGTGGCAAATTCGTTACTGGCGTTACTGGTCGTTTCGGTTTCGCGTAGAATTGCGGCGAGGTCATCGCCCGCAGCCGCTGCGCCCAGTTGCGTCATGGCAGCCTGGATTTGCTCGCGCTCGGCAGCCGATAGCAGTTCCTCGCCATCTTCGGTGAGCGCATGTTCCAGGCTTTCCAGTAATGCCGTCGCACTCACTTTCGCTTCGCCAAGTTTCCGCAGGTCGACATCCTCCCGGGCATGCTCGATCGACTCGGAAATCATGCGACTGATCTCAGTGTCGGATAAGCCATAGGACGGCTTGACCTGGATACTGCTCCGGGTGCCGGTACTCAATTCCGTCGCGCTGACATTCAACAGGCCGTCGGCATCCACCTGAAAGGTCACCTCAATCCGGGCAGCTCCCGCTACCATCGCGGGAATGCCCTGCAGTTCAAAGCGCGCCAATGAGCGGCAATCGGCGACCATTTCGCGCTCACCCTGCAATACATGAATCGCCATGGCAGTCTGGCCATCCTTATAGGTCGTAAATTCCTGTGCTCGGGCAATCGGCAGAGTTGCATTGCGGGGTATGATTTTTTCCACCAGCCCGCCCATGGTCTCGATGCCGAGTGACAAGGGGTTCACATCCAGCAATAGCATATCGTCACCGGATTTATTGCCCACCAGCACATCTGCCTGCAACGCCGCACCGACCGCGACCACTTGGTCAGGATCTATATCCACCAGCGGCTCCCGGCCAAATAATCCGGTGACCTGGTCACGCACCACGGGAATACGCGTCGAACCACCCACCATCACAACATTACTGATCTCAGGCGCCTTGATCCTCGCATCCCGCAATGCCCGCCGGCAAACCCGCAACGTCTGGCTGACCAACTCCTCGCTGAGCTGGTCAAATAGTTCGCGAGTCAGTTCTGCCCGCCATTCGCGGCCACCCAGGTTAATGACAATAGTGGTGACCGTATCGCTGGACAACGCTTCCTTCGCCGCGCAGCACACCCTGAACAAATCCCGCGATAACTCGGGGGTCAGGTTACCTGTATAATCGGACTCAGCCAGAATCCACTCGGCAATCACACGATCGAAATCATCGCCACCCAACGCGGTATCACCGGCGGTGGCCAGCACTTCATACACGCCGCCATGCATTCGAATGATAGTGATATCGAAGGTTCCGCCACCCAAATCATAGATCGCCACGACCCCTTCATCGCCCTTATCCAATCCGTAGGCGACGGCAGCGGCAGTGGGTTCGTTGAGCAGCCGCAGCAACTTCAAACCGGCAAGTTTGGCGGCATCTTTGGTCGCCTGGCGTTGCGCCTCGTCGAAATAGGCTGGCACGGTAATCACCGCGCCATCGAGTTCTCCACCGAGGGATTCTTCACCGCGGCTGCGCAGGACCCTGAGTATTTCCGCGGAGACCTCTACCGGGCTCATCTCACCGCGTACCGTCTTGATATACGGCATTCCGCCGCTTTCCTGCTGGCGCATCTGGCACGGGATATGCTGGCTCAGTTTTTTCAGGTCATTGACGCCACGCCCCATCAGGCGCTTGGCGGACACAATGGTATTTAGCGGGTCGCTTACGGTCCATTCGCGGGCGTCCCAGCCGACCGTGACCCGCTCCTCGCCATAGTGCACCACCGAGGGTAAAATCGCCCTACCCTCCAGGTCCGTGAGCACCTCAGGGAATGCGTTGCGCACGGTCGCCACCAGCGAATTGGTGGTTCCCAGGTCGATTCCGACCGCCAACTTTCGCTGGTGCGGCTGAGATGCCTGGCCCGGTTCCGATAATTGTAATAATGCCATCAGTTAACTATCCTGCAATCACAGCCCGAGTAATTCGTCTTCGATGCGCTCGACCTCTTGCTGCATCTTAACAATAAACTGCATTTTATTGACCGCCTGGCCCGCTTGCTCCAACCCTTCGGCGGAGCTGTCCACAATGCTGCGGGCGAAACTTTTCTCCAGGCTCGCCTGGTGCTGCTCCAGCTCATGCCGCATTCTATCCAGCACCGGCGCAGCATCCGGGACTTGCCTGATCGACTCGAGCTCCTCGCGCAACTCTATTTGCTGCATCAGGAACCCAGGCCCCAGGTCAAAACTGTGCTCCTTGTCGACATCAACGCCCCGCAAGCGCAGCATATAGACTGCGCGACTAAGCGGCCACTTGAGCGCCTGGTAGGCGTCATTGATGATGGCTGCATATTGTACAGATAGCAATTGATCGCGTTCCGCAGCATTGGCATACCTGTCGGGGTGCGCGCTACGCTGCAGCTCGCGGTATTTTCCCGCTAGCTGGTCGGTATCGATAGAAAAGTCTGTGGCCAGGCCAAAGAGTTTGAAATAGTTATCTGTAATGGCCACGAATTGAAACCCGGCGGGATTGTTGATTACGGTACGAACGGTCCAGGGAGGCGAATGCCTGCCGCATTGAGCGTCCAACATTCAAGCCGTCGATGCCCACACCCCCTGATCAAACGTTAAACGATTCCCCGCAGCCGCACTCACCGGTAACGTTGGGGTTGTTGAACTTGAAGCCCTCGTTGAGGCCTTCTTTTACGAAATCGAGCTCGGTGCCGTCAAGGTAGAGCAAGCTCTTGGCATCGACAATGACCTTGACCCCATGATCCTCGAACACTTCATCACCGGGGACCAACTCATCGACGAACTCCAGCACATAGGCCATGCCGGAACAGCCACTGGTGCGCACGCCCACACGAATACCAACGCCTTTACCGCGCTGCGCAAGGTGCTTATCGACGTGGTTTGCGGCCGCCTGTGTTACGCTAATCGACATAATTCGTCCTCGTAAACTCGCTTACTCTTGCCCAGAGCGCTTGGCTTTCAGGTCATTAATAGCTGCCTTGATCGCATCTTCCGCCAATACGGAACAGTGAATCTTGACCGGAGGCAACGCCAATTCCTGGGCAATATCGGTGTTTTTGATTTCTGTCGCCTGGTCCAGGGTCTTGCCCTTGACCCACTCGGTCAACAGCGAACTGGAGGCGATCGCTGAACCACAGCCGTAGGTTTTAAACTTCGCTTCTTCGATAACGTCGTTTTCATTTACCTTGATTTGTAAACGCATCACGTCACCGCACGCGGGTGCGCCGACCATGCCGGTACCGACGTTTTCGGCGTCTTTATCAAGCACGCCTACATTGCGTGGATTTTCATAATGATCTAGTACTTTGTCACTGTATGCCATGACCCTATCCTCTTAGTTATAATCAGGCTGATTAATGTGCAGCCCACTGAACCTGTGATAAATCGACGCCGTCTTTGTACATTTCCCAAAGCGGAGAAAGTTCGCGCAATTTCAATACTGCTTCGCGCACATGACTGATCACGTAATCTATTTCTTCCTCGGTCGTGAAACGGCCGATTCCGAAGCGGATGGAGCTGTGCGCCAATTCGTCGTTACGGCCGATGGCACGCAATACGTATGATGGTTCCAGACTGGTCGACGTACACGCCGACCCGGAAGACACCGCCAAATCCTTAAGCGCCATGATCAGGGATTCGCCCTCAACAAAGTTGAAACTCACATTCAGGCTGCCGGCGACACGCTGTTTCTCATCTCCATTGAGGTAGACCTCTTCCATATCATTGAGGCCGTGCCATAGTTTCTCACGCAATTTCAATATACGCGCACTCTCCAGCTCCATTTCTTCGCTGCCAATCCTGAACGCTTCGCCCATACCGACAATCTGGTGGGTCGGCAAGGTACCGGAACGCATGCCACGTTCGTGGCCGCCACCGTGAATCTGCGCTTCAATCCGCACCCGCGGCTTACGTCGCACATACAACGCACCGATGCCCTTAGGCCCATATACCTTATGGGCACACAGTGACATGAGGTCTACTTTCATGGTCGCCATGTCGATCGGCACCTTGCCCGGACTCTGGGCGGCATCCACATGAAACAGCACGCCATGGCTGCGGGTTATTTCGCCAATCGCCTCGAGGTCGTTAATCACGCCAATCTCGTTATTCACGTGCATCAGCGAAACCAGGATCGTATCGTCACGGATTGCGTCCTCAACCACCTGTGGTGCGATGAGGCCGAATTCATCGGGATCCAGGTAAGTCACCTCATACCCTTCACGCTCCAGTTGCCGACAGGTATCCAGCACCGCTTTGTGCTCGACTTTGGAGGTGATGATGTGCTTGCCCTTCTTGTTGTAAAAATGCGCCACACCCTTGATCGCCAGGTTGTCTGCTTCGGTCGCGCCGGACGTCCAGACGATTTCGCGGGGATCGGCATTCAGCAAATCAGCTACCTGTCTGCGCGCAGTTTCTACCGCTTCTTCGGCCTTCCAGCCAAACACATGCGAGCGTGACGCTGCGTTGCCAAAATTACCGTCTAGCGTCAAACAGTCACTCATGGCCTGTGCTACGCGCGGATCAACCGGAGTTGTCGCTGCATAATCGAGGTATATGGGTAATTTCATTAACTCTATACTCCTAAACTTGATAATTAGCCGGTGGCTTCTATTCTGATCAACTTGTCACGCATCACGCCGGACACCTGGTCCTGACGCAACGAAATAGTCTTAACATCGTTGCGCTCAACCAGGTCAGCCAGGCTGATACCGCTTAAAAAACTGTGAATTTGGCGACTCAGGTCGTCCCACAAATGATGGGTCAAACAGGTTTCACCGTGATAACAATTGTTATCACCCTGGCACAGGGTCGCATCAACGGATTCGTTTACGGCATCCACCACCTCGGCAATGAATATCTGCTCGTCCGCACGGGCGAGTTGATAACCGCCACCGGGACCACGCACGCTTTGCACCAACGCATTCTTGCGCAATTTTGAAAACAACTGCTCCAGGTAGGACAGGGATATATCCTGGCGCTGCGAAATATCGGACAGGCTCACCGGCCCCTGCTTGCTATGAAGCGCAAGATCCAGCATCGCTGTAACCGCATATCGTCCTTTGGTGGTCAGACGCATATTCACTGCCCTTTAAGTTGAAAATTAACGGATTCAGTATGCAATAACCTACTAAATTGGTCAAGTATATACCCGAGGAATTTAGTAGGTTATTCGGCACTGGGAATGGCACCCTGCGAGGGCCGTCGGGGCGGTATTAAAGCCAATTCGGGCGCTGTAGCCGAAAAGTCATCATGGGAATATAGTCCAGGCTCCTTGGGAATTTCAAGAAGCGCGTGGAGCGCTCGATTCAAACCGACCGCTTGCAGAGAACCTTCAAGGGCGTTTCCAGCTGCCGCGCGAGCTATGCCCCGTCGGTTTTTTGCTCGACCTCGGGATGGTCGCTGTGATCGCCGTTAAGCTCAAGGTCATCGTAATCGAGTTCCGGCAGATGCTCGCTGCAGTAGTCACTGCCGAGATCCTTCAGGGCGCCGCACATGCCCTCCACCTTGCTATCCACAGCATGCAGG
>CAXMOT010000125.1:0-13279 GCA_964195105.1 uncultured Gemmatimonadales bacterium
GCAAGTTGATCCGGCGGGCTCAACTCAAAATCCAGCTCGGTCATGCGAGCTGAGATCTGATGCAAATCCGCTGAGGCATATTCCACGCTGAGATTCTTATTGTGATTGAGTGCAATTTCCTGGGCTACGCGCTCCTGCAACCCTGGATATTCCCCATTCGGTGACAGTGTGAAGAGCAACGCGATAATGACCGTTGCTGCGATTGCCAGCCCGGTCTGGAATCCGGTTCTGGCCAAGAATGCCGATCCGGGAAAGCTTCGCGCCCCATGCTCTGGTTGGTCCGGCTTATCGGCCAGTTGTGCCAGGCGTTCCAGGGCGTGGTCATCCAGTCGTTTGGACTCGTAATGTTCCCTCACCAGCGTGTCAATCTTTGCCATGGGTCGCCTCCGCGTGTTCCGGTGGAATCAGGATAGTTTGCAGTTTCTTGCGCGCCCGGTGAAGCAGGCTAAGCACCGTGCCGCGCGTAGTCTGGTTATGCTCTGCGATTTCCTGCGCGGTGTATCCCACTACTGCATTCAAAAACAGGGCCTCACGTTCCAGTGGTCGCAGTTGTTGCAGGGCGGGCTCCAGTTCTTCCAGTGCAAAGTGCGCATCGAGTTCGCCGCTATTTTCTGCCTCCGCGAAATCGAGGTGGTTTTCGATCGGCACGAAGGAAACCAGCTTTTCGCGCTTGGCGTGATTTAAAAATCGGCTGCGAATGGCGCTGAATAGATAGCCCTTTTCGTGCGGGCCGTTGGCGTTGAGCACAGCAATCCATGCGTCCTGCAGCAAGTCTTCCGCCTGCACAGGATCGTGCACCAGGGCCAGCGCGTAGCGATAGCCCTGCTGCAACAGTTCCTTCAGATCGTCCTTCAAGTCGCCCACGCCGGTTTCCGAATCAGGATCACATTTTCTCTAAATGATATTTTCGTTTGTCGCCGTCGATCGAGTGCACGATAGCCTGGGTTGCAACCAGTTTATCGCCGATGGGGCGTACCAGGAAGTCTACATCGATCTTACGTTTATCCTGGTCGGTAAAATCAGCACAACTCACATAGAAGCCATTCTTCTTTACGATACCGGTATGAAGTTCATCCAGGCGCAGCGCCAAAAGCTGGCCGTCAACTGCGTCATAGAGCAGGACTTCATTGTCGGTGGATCGCTGGTTGATGAATTCTGTCATAGACGCCTGGATATTGGTGCGCAGGTCGCCCTTGATAGAGGGGTCGTCGCCCGCATAGGCTAGGGTGGCAGTCGTTCCCCAGCCGACCAGCAAAGTGAAAAGGTATCGATTAAATAGCTTCATTATCATGATTTCCATAAATTGGTTTGGTTGATTGTTAGGTTAAGGTACTAATCAGATCTTCCTAAATAAACAGTCGAGCGAGGTTTTTGATTGCAGATCGTGGGAATTAGTTACACCGTCTGGTTGAGTAACCAACCGATGAGGATAACCGGGGGCAGCATGACCAGGGGTAAAAACAGGGCGATTTTCCAGGAACCCGTGGTGTCTTTAATCGACATGATTTCGGTGTAGTCGGTGGAGATGTCGGTCATCGGGAAGCTAAACCCATTGCCCGGAGCACCGCCACGGGTAACCAGGTCGGCCGCGATTGGTGCTGAGCCTTCCGAGCAGACTTCGATAATGGTCGCCGCAACCAAGGCTGAGCGCAGACCGGCGAGGGTAGGGCCAAACAGTGCCTGGTAGGTGTCTACCTCGATAAACGTGCGAATGCAGGCGCTCCTGGCTCAATGGATTGTCGTCGTGGCAGCCGGGCAAAAGGAAGCATATTCCGACCAGATAGTAGTGGGTCCTTGGTTCCATTTATCCACGAGCTGTAGATCTTGTAAAGGTTAAACCGAAGGAGTAGCTATGGTTGAGGCGGTCGTACCTGACCACCAAACCGGGAAACCAGAGATTAACAGGTAATTATTACATTGATGTGACATCCTTGTGGGCGCTATTGGCAGTGGCTTCACTAAATCGAGTCACTTCGTCTCATTAGTTGCGAACTAACGCACTAATAGTGCGTGGGTCTTGGTATCCTAAACCTGCGTGAGTTACCATGCGCCCCGGAATTTGATTCACAATGTTAGCGGTATAGAGGTAATAGATGTTTAGGCTGGGTGGGATAAAAGAGCATAACCTGAAACTGGAATTCCTGTCGGGTACCACCGTCGCATTAGCGCTGGTTCCTGAAGCGGTAGCCTTCGCATTTGTGGCGGGGGTGGAACCGATGGTGGGGTTATATGCAGCCTTTATCATGGGTCTTATCACGGGCATTTTTGGCGGCCGCCCCGGAATGATCTCCGGTGCCACGGGCGCGATGGCGGTGGTTATGGTAGCGCTGGTGGCGCAGCATGGTGTTCAGTACCTGTTTGCGACCATCATCCTGACCGGGCTGTTGCAGTTAACTGCGGGTCTTTTCCGGCTGGGCAAGTACATCCGTATGGTTCCTTTTCCGGTAATGCTGGGGTTTGTTAACGGCCTGGCGATCGTGATCTTCCTCGCCCAGTTGGACCAGTTTATGGTGAAAACGCCATCCGGTGAGTTTGCATGGATGTCGGGATCAGTGCTCTTCACGATGGCGGCGCTGGTAGCGCTGACGATGTTAATCATGCACTTCTTGCCCAAAGTATCCACGGCGGTGCCTGCCGCGCTGGTCGCGATTATCGTGGTTACCTTGCTGGTAGTGGGCATTGACCTGGAGGCGCGCAGCGTGATCGATTTTATGCGTGATATGGTGCCTGCGGAGCAGCGTGATACCGTGACACTGGGTGGTGGGCTGCCGCAATTTATGGTTCCTCACGTGCCTTTCAATCTCGCGACACTTGGCATTATCCTGCCCTATGCGATCATTCTGGCGGGCGTCGGGTTAATTGAATCACTGCTGACGTTGACCTTGATCGACGAGGTGACGAATACGCGCGGCAAAGCCAACAGGGAATGTCGCGGCCAGGGATTCGCCAATATGCTCAACGGCTTTTTTGGCGGCATGGGCGGCTGCGCTATGATCGGCCAGAGCATGATCAATATTAACTCGGGTGGCAGGACGCGACTGTCTGCTATAACGGCGGCGCTGGTGCTGCTGGGCTTTATCCTGTTTGCATCGCCGTTGATCGAAATTATTCCGTTGGCGGCACTGGTCGGGGTGATGTTTATGGTTGTTTTGGGCACCTTTGAGTGGGCATCAATGCGTGGTTTTGGCAAGGTCCCCGGCACGGATATGTTCATCATGGTGCTGGTGACTGTGATTACGGTGGCTGCCGACCTGGCCATTGCGGTAGTGATCGGCGTCATCGTTTCCGCGCTGGTTTTTGCCTGGAAGCACGCCCAGCATATCTATGCAGACGATTTGATCGACGAGAAGGGCTGGAAAATATATGCCTTGCATGGCCCGTTATTTTTTGGTTCTGTGGCCAACTTTAAGGATATCTTCAAACCCGAAAATGACCCGGACGACGTGGTCATCGAGTTTGCCGGTTCGCGCGTGAGCGATGCGTCCGGCATCGAAGCCCTGGATGCCCTGGCGGAAAAGTATCTGTCCTATGGCAAGACCCTGCACATTCGGCACCTGAGTCCGGAATGCCGTGAACTATTGAAGAAAGCGGGAAACCTGTGCGAAGTAAACGTGCTGGAAGACCCGGACTACCATGTTGCCAGCGATGAGCTTGGTTAGCAGTCTGTCGGACATAGGATGAATCTACTCGGCTTTGGTTTCCTGCGTCGCTCTGCATCCATGCAGTCGTGCGGAAAACCCGGATTTGACCATATTTTGAGCTTGTCCTCGTTAAATAGAGCGACTATTCGCCTCAAAAGAGCTCAAAATCTGCCTCAAACCGGAGTTTCCCTCGCTACGATCACCTAAGTCCGACAGACTGCTAGCGTAAACTTCGGGGAAGTGCCGCAGTTGCCCCAGGCTACTCGTGAGGGATTGAATTCCGGTTAGGTGTTAATAAGAGGCTCTCTTGTGCAGTTCCTTAACCAGGCTTATGCATTCGTCGATCTGGAGACCACTGGTACCAATCCGGTCTGGGATCGTATCACTGAAATCGCTGTGATCCATGTTAATGAGGTGGGCCAGGAGCAGCGCTGGCAAACCCTCATTAATCCCCAAAAAGGGATCCCCGACCAAATCGTTGCCCTGACCGGCATCAATAATGAAATGGTCAAGCAAGCGCCGACTTTCGCAGACATCTCAGGCGAGCTCCATGAGCTACTGCAAGACACTGTCCTGATCGCCCACAATGCCCGCTTTGATTACGGGTTCCTGAAAAATGCCTTCAAACAGGAAGGCCTGGGCTATCGCCCCAAAATTATCTGTACGGTCAAGCTGTCGCGCGGCCTGTGTCCAGAGGAGCGTTACCACAACCTCGCCGCCATTTGTAATCGCCTCGGTATCGAACGTAAAGAGGCCCACCGCGCTATGGCAGATGCGGATGCGCTAGACCAGCTGGTAACGAGCCTGCTGAAAAGCCATGGCAACGAGGCTGTCGCAGCGGCGGTGAGAAAACAGTTAGCCAAACCTTCCCTGCCTGTTCACCTGGAGCCCGGGATTCTCGACCAGATTCCCCGCAGCGCCGGCGTCTATCGATTCTATGGTGAAGGGCGGAGCCTGCTTTACGTGGGCAAGAGCGTCAACTTACGTTCGAGGGTGTTATCTCATTTTGCCGGCGACCATAGCAATAACCAGGATATGAAGCTGGTGCAGAGTGTTCGCGATATTGATTGGACGCTCACCGGAGGCGACCTGGGCGCGCAGCTTCTCGAGGCCAGGGAGATCAAGGATCTCTCGCCGGTACTGAATCGTCGCCAGCGGCGCCATTACAGTCTGTTCTGTTACCAGTTGAAGCCCGCCTCTGACGGGTACATCGACGCGCTGCTGCTGGACCGATCGCAGATCTCCTGTCACTGGTATGAGCCCTTCTATGGATTGTACCGGAATAAGTCTGCCGCGAAGAAGGCGCTGGTTAATGTTGCTGACGAGTTTCGTCTGTGTAAGAAACGCCTGGGCCTTGAGAAGGGCGGTGGCGCTTGTTTTGGTTACCAGTTGAAGAAGTGCAGCGGTGCCTGTATCGGCAAGGAGTCAGCGGAATTATTCAATATACGTGTCGAGGCTGCGCTGCTGAAACAGCGGGTCATTGTTTGGCCCTATGCCGGCATGGTCATGGTGCAAGAATACGACGAACAGAGCGAGCAAACCTACTGGCACCTTATATACCATTGGGCATATCTTGGCACGGCGGCGGATGAGCCTGGGTTGCAAGACTTGCTGGACGCAGGATTCAAGCCCCGATTTGATATTGATTCGTACCGGATTATCCTGAGGTATTTTAAGGGTCATCCGGCTAACCTTAAAGAGGTTGCACTCCCAAAATCGGATTGTATCTACAACTAATCAGTTAACTGCGATAATTCGTGGATACGATATGGAAATCATCGGCGAAAGGGCGCACAATGACGGTGCATGAGCGCTGCACATGAGTCAATGGACGTGGAATTCTTTCAGGGACTGGATTGAACTGGATAAGGCGAAGAATTAACAATGAACGACAAAAAAGGCCTGGCAGGTAAGGAACAAGGTAGCGTTTCGGCCACGGTGCGTCGACGCAAGCGCAGCACAAAGACTGCCGCCACGGAAGACACGCAACGTAGCGAAATGGCTGGTGCAGGACAAGTTAAATCACCGGCAGCAACGCCACCCATATCCGCCAAGCGCGCCGACCCGTCGGCTGATCAAGCATCAGGTGATGCAGGATTTTTGAGCGCGGAGGATTTGAAGCACTTCAGGGAAATATTCAAGAACAAGGTCAGTCCCAAGCAGGAAATAGTCGAGGCAGAGGAGGCGGTGCCCGGTCTGTCCCCGGCACAAGATCTTGATGCTAAAGCTGATTCCAGCAAACGCAAGCGGCGTGGCAGGGGACCCCAGAAATCCCCGACCAAGGTGTTAACCTCAATTCGCCTGGACCAGGAGGTGTATGAATACTTTCGGGATTCAGGGCGAGGTTGGCAAAGTCGCATCAATGATTTCCTGACCGAAAAGATGCAGCGTGAGCGGCGCAGTAAACGCCGCAAAGCCAATGCAGCCGATGAGTCAGTAACTTCGAACAAATCAGCCTGATGCCCCGACTTTGGCTGTTATGAGACGGTTAAGGGCCTGGCCACCTGAATATCCCGGTTAGCGGGATAGATTTTTTACCTTTCACGAGATCCTGAAGATCTGCCGCCCCGGGCGCGGTAGTAGTCTGTTTGAGCATAGCAACAGCTGGCTGCCAGCGGCGAGTGAAAACACCGGTTTTTCTCTCGGGGGTTCGGCTATTTTCCAATTAGCCATCCGACCAAATCATATTCGTCCATTCATTTTTTCCAACTTCTCAATAAGGGCTGGTATTCCAACCACCCGGCAGCTTGAAATCCCGGTGCGAGGGAGTTAGCGGTTATGCCACATGTCTACTAGACTAATTACTAATTAAATCTTTGTGGATAATTATGAAAAAAGTCTGTGCTTTGCTGTTTGCCGGTGTCGTTGTCCTGGGCATGTTTAGCGCCTGCTCCCGGCAGGATTCGAACGACCCGGTGCGAATCGGGATTAATCCGTGGCCGGGCTATGAGTTCTTGTACCTGGCGGCAGAGAAGGGATTTTTTATGGCTGAGGGCCTGGAGGTGGAGTTATTGGAACTCGCTTCGCTCGCCGACGTCAAGCGCACTTTTGAGCAGGGCAGGGCCGATGGCATGGCAAGCACCATTATAGAAGCCGTTCAGGTCGCCAGCGCTTCCAACAATCCGATCGCCCTGGTCCTCGTTCCCGATTATTCCAACGGCGGTGACATCATTGTTGCACGCGAGCCGTTTAGCAGTATGGCTGACTTGAAAGGGAAAAAAGTCGGCGTCGAACTCGGGTTGCTTGGTACCTATATCCTGTCGCGAGCCACCGAGACGGCAGGACTCTCGTTAGATGATGTGGTCGAAATTAATGTCGAACAATTGTCGGCCAGGGAGGCCCTCCTTTCAGGGCAAGTGGATGCAATGGTCACCTATCCGCCTTTCTCTACCGAGATACTGAAGCTGCCAGGCGTCAAGCAGATATTCTCTACCCGGGAGATACCGGGCGAGGTCATTGACGCCGTATCGATCAGGGTGGACGCGCTTGAAAACCCGCAGCAATGGCAGGAGAAATTTCACAGCGCCTGGCAGCGCGCGTTGGATTTTACCGCGGAGAATCCGGCGGAAGCGTATCGGATAATGGCGGGGCGCGAAGGCATTTCGGTGGAAGAATTTGAGGATGCCCTCAAGGGGATAAGCGTAATCAGCAGTCAGGACCAAGCCATGATACTTGGTTCTGATGCTTTGGAATCCAATCTGGAAAGCGTTTGCGAAACGCTCAAACGAGCAGGTGACAACGTGATTGACTGCAAAGATATTCATCGCAAACTTAAATCGTCGCTCTGATACAGGCTGCTGTTTATGTTACAGGCTGCTCGCGAAAAATTATCTTTCAAGCTGCTGGTGCCGCTAGTCCTGTGCGGTATCGCAGTGGTATTGCTGATGAATATGGTTACTTATTATCTGTCAGCGATTACCAGTGAAAGGCTCGTCAGGCTGCAGGCGACGGAGTATTCTGAATCATTCCTGATGGCGGTCGAGGTCAATAGCAGTCTCTCAAGTGTGATTCGCACGGTTAATTCGCTGGGGACCTATCAGGGAATCAGTGAAATCCTTGTCATCGAACAGCGCAGTGGCAAAGTGATTGCCGCCAACAAAAGCAAGTATGTTGGATACATGCCGGGGGATTTGCCTGCGGTTTACCAGGACATTGGCCTGCAGCAGGTTCTCAGTGATGGAGGTGAGGTATTTGCCGAGGTGAACGGTGGCAAGTTCGCTTTTGCTTACCGCACCAATATTCTCTCCGAAGACAGGATGAGCATCAATCCCATTGTTATTTCCATGCTCCTGACTGCCGACGGGATTAGCGGTTTTTTCCGGGATTTTACGGTTGTCATGCAGTTAGCTTTGGCGTCTGTATTTATCGGCGCGATAGTTGTTTTTTACCTGATTCTCAAGCTAACGTTGCTGAACCGGATAGAGAAGATCGTTGATGTCATAAGGGACGGCGGTATTCACGGCGAAGCGGGTCTTTGCCCTGTTGATGGCAAGGATGAGCTTGGTACCCTGGTTCGCGCATACAACAAGGCGGTGCTGAGCGACCATGAACATAAGCAAGAGCTGATGACAACGAATGAGGCTTTGCTTGAACTAAGTCATGCAGATGCCCTTACCGGCGTGTCGAATCGTAGAAATTTTGACCAGGTTTTTCGTGATGAGTGGGGGCGTGCGATTCGGCAACAGCAATCCATCGCCCTGTTGATGCTCGACGTTGATAATTTCAAGCACTTCAATGACCACTATGGCCACCTGGCCGGCGATGAATGCCTTAGGATGGTAGCGGAAGCATTGCAGCAGCAATTGAAACGCCCGGGGGACCTGCTCAGCCGGTATGGCGGCGAAGAGTTCGCTATTATTCTTCCGGATACTGCCGATCAGGGCAATGTGGTAGCGGAGTCGTGTTGCAGGGCTGTTGAGGAACTTGTAATTGATGTTGGGTCGGAATATGAGTCGGCCCGTGTGACGATCAGTATCGGTGTCGCCTATGAAGTGCCGCAATCCGATAGCGTACTGGACTTCTTGCTGGATCGGGCGGATCGGGCGTTATACCAGGCCAAGAAAAACGGCAGGAACCGGTTTGTCAGCGTCGAGCCCGGGGAGTCGGAAAGGCCGAAAACCTCCGGCCTGCCGAACATCCCCAGGTCGTCACGCGCCTAATTTACCGAGCCTGGCAGATCGAATAACAACGCCTCGGCCGTCTCGGTAGCCCTCACTTCAACATCTTCTTCCCGCACTGTTAACGCATCTCCGTCTTCCAAAACCAGGCTCTTGACCTCGAGCTGGCCGCCTATGACATGCAGGTACTGGGGCCGTTTATTCTGTGCCGACAGGGTATAGCTACTACCTGCCTTCAACTGAAGACGATAAATCCGGACATCCTGCTGGACCCTGAAGGCCTGGTCCTCGTCGCCAGCGGGAGCGGCAATTAACTGCAAGCCCTCCCGCGGTGGAAACAGTTCCTGCTGGTAGCCTGGTGCTATTCCCAACTGATCCGGTTGAATCCAGATCTGCAGAAATCGCGCCTCGGTATCGGGTAACGGGTTGTATTCACTATGGGTTACGCCCGTCCCTGCGCTCATGAGCTGGAATTCTCCGGCAGTCATGGTTCGAACATTGCCCTTGCTGTCTTTATGTTCCAGTCCGCCCCGCAGGACATAGCTCAGGATTTCCATATCCTGGTGCGGATGGGTCGGGAATCCCTCGCCGGCTTCGACCCGGTCATCGTTCAATACGCGCAATGCCGAGACGCCCATATGTCGTGGGTCATAATAACTGCCGAACGAAAAACTGTGATGACTCTTGAGCCAGCCGTGGTCGACGAAGCCGCGTTCATCTTTGCGCCGCAGGTTAAGCATAGCGAGCCGCCTTGGAGATTGCGGTGCCTGCGAGCAGGTTGTCCAGGGCATACCTGCCGCCACCGGTGAAGGTCAGGGAAATGGATGCTGCCAACAATGCCAGAGCGAATTCAATGCCGTTGCCAGACAGGAAGAAACCATTGCCCGCATGCACAACCAGCAATGCAACCAGCATCGTTATTGCACTTACCGCCGCCGCCGCGCGGGTTACAAGGCCTGCAATCAAGGCGATGCCGCCGACGAATTCTGCTGTCCCGGCAAGCAAGGCCATGATTAATCCCGGTGCCAGGCCGATCGAACCCATCCACTGGCCGGTCGCTTCGAGGCCATAGCCGCCGAACCAGCCGAACAATTTCTGGGCGCCGTGCCCGGCAAGGATAAGACCGACGGGTACGCGTAAAAAGAGAGCGCCTAAGCCGCCGGAGGATTGCAACAGGTTGGTGATGGTGTCGTTTTTCAAAATGCTCATAGTGATTTCCTTGGTTAATTCATTTAAATAATGTGATAAGAGTATTCATTATATATATTAGGTTTTATTATAAAATCGGAATATTTAGGCTAATATGTTCAAATAATTTGAATAATAAGTCTGTGCCCACGCCAGCGACCTATGGCATATGGACGTTGTCGCCGAACAGAGGAAATCTTCATGAAATACCCGCTTACCATCGATGCGCTGGAAGTGCTGGATGCGATCGATTCAAAGGGCAGTTTTGCGGCGGCCGCCGAGGCGCTGTATCGGGTGCCTTCCGCCATCACCTATACCGTGCAAAAGCTCGAGCAGGATCTCGATATTGTATTGTTCCGTAAACAAGGGCGCCGCTCGGTGTTGACCCCCGCGGGTCGGGTATTGCTGGAGCAGGGCCGTGAACTACTTGCGGCGGCCGGCAAACTCGCGGTGACGGTCAAGCAGGTGCATTCGGGATGGGAGCCCATTCTTAATATTGCTGTAGATTCGGTGCTGGGTTGCGAGCGCATTTATCCGGTGATTGAGGAGTTCTACACTATTCAGCCCGATATAGAGATCAATCTGTTTGAGGAGGTACTGGGTGGAACCTGGGAAGCGGTGGTAACCGAACGTGCGGATCTTGTAATAGGCGCCACTTACCAGCCGGGTTATGCCCAGGGTGTTAAGCACAGGCCGCTAACGGGGACCCGATGGGTGTTTGCGGTGGCGCCCGGCCACCCGCTGTGCAGCGTACCTCGACCGATTACGACACTGGATATAGAGCAGCATCGATTGGTTGTGGTGCGAGATTCATCGCAAAGCTATGCGCCGCTTAATAAACGATTATTTACCCGGCGCCCGGTCTTGCGCGTGCCCAGTGTTGCTGAGAAAATTCGTGCCCAGGTGTTAGGGCTTGGAGTTGGCTTTGTGCCATCGAAGGCAGTAGAGCCGCTCGTAGAGGCCGGCAAGCTTGTGGTGTTGCCGGTAGACCATGCTGAGGTGGCAGAAGATGAGGGCACCCTGCATATCGCCTGGAGAATCAGTAACCGTGGCAAGGCGTTGCACTGGTTCGTCGAACGAATCACGGCAGAATTTGCCGGCCATAGCCTCCATTCCAGGCAGGATTAAATTTGGCTTGTCGGTGTAATAATGACCATAATCCTGGAAACCTCAGTTGGATCACGAAAGCACATCTTTTTCACGCTCAACTGAGGTTTCCAGGATAATCAATAGTTCGAGTTCAGCGGCGTATCTGGCAATGCCGGATGCTTTATCCACACGGGGCAGGGCAACAAAATGATATTGCGCTTACTGGTAATCTTAAGTGTTTCTGTATCTGGTCTTGCCCGGGCCGACACCTTCTGTTTCGCGCAAGCCCGAAGCTATTACGAGCAGGTGTATTGCGAAGTTAAAGCTGCGGGAAAGGGTCAACGCCTGCCGAGTTTTAATGATTTCAAACGCAACGATGAAATAGTCCAGGCGCTGTTGCTGAAGCGTCCTGCCGCCAATGCGGGTATCACCATAGCGATGCCGAAGTTCGGTGCGAAAGCGCCGTCACCCGGCAAACCCCTGGCAGCCGTGGCGCCGGCGCCGCGCTCCCCATTGGATCAATGCCGCTTTGCTGCCGGCCGAATTGTGTGCGGCCAGGCGAAATTCCAGCTGACTGGTAATAAGGGTAACCGATCACTCAGGGCTGGCGCGCTGGATAGCGCTAATATTATGGGTTTACCGGCTTACAACGGAGCGTTGGGCGATCAGGGAGAATTGAATCGCTATCTGTTGCGCGCCTACCGGATATACATTAACAAGATGTTGGATATCGGCTTGGGGGGAGCGACCATGACCTTCGGCAAGTTCGCATTCCTGTTCGGGGATCTGCACGACAAGGACGTCGACTTTGGCGAGCGTTTCGAAACGATGTACGGCTTCCTTAAAAAAGACAAACGCGGGATCGGGGTGAGTGAGTCGGTGCCTGCTAATGTCCAGCTATCGATCGCTGACTGCGCGCCGCTGGAGAAGCACATGATCGCCTGCGTGGGGCAGGGGCGTAATTACCTTTATTTACGGAGCGATTCCTGAGCCGGTCGGTCGTGAAAACGCTAGCTGTAAAAAAATCGGTGCCAGCAAAGCCGCTACGATGGATCCCTCCCCCGAGGTGACGACGTAGAAACGAGGCTGGCACCTAAGCACACACAAACGTTTAAGCTTGCGTTTAAAATCTACCAGTCGCAGTCTTCTGCCGGCAGCGCGGAGCGCATTTCATCACCGCCGTCATTGCGTCGGATTTCGAAGCAATTGCCTTCTATATCGCGAAAAAAATGCCGACCTGGCGCGGCTATTTCCGCTGTCGATTCGGCTCTGGATTCCACAACCCGGGTGCGATAGATGACTTGCCGTTCAGGGGCGTAGGCGCGCTTGTACTGGGCCCGGTGGTAGGAATCCGTGAGCACCGCCCCGATCAGCAAGCCGCCCAGTAAGTATGCTCCTTCATCGGAATGATGGCTGCTATGCCCATAGCCATGACGTCGATACCCGCGATGTCCAGAGTAACCGCGATAATTATGGCCGTAACTCTTCCCGTAGCTATGCCCATAGTTCTGGCCGCCATGCCCATAACCGCCGCTATAGCCCTTATAGCGATTACCGTTTGCCAGCGCCGTCGTGCTACAGGCAAGGCAGATTATTGTGATTAGTGGGATCATTATTTTTTTCATGATTTTTCGCTCTCGCAAATCCCGGATCTGTGGAGTATCAATGATAATTGCCCGAACCTGAACAGAACCTGAATGAATGCTGAGCGGGCGCTGAATATTTCCAGGTGGCGGTTAAAGAAGGATTCCGCGGGGCATTGCGATAAATGGGTTAGTGCGGTTCAACCGTGGTAATAGCGGAGGGTCAATCGACGCCAGTTTCGCTATTCGTCGACCCAAACGTACCGGATGGGTTCACCGAAATCATCGTAGATCGCTTTCTTGCGGGGTTGCGGAAGCCTGCTGCGCTGTTTGGGCTTCTCGCGCTTTTCCGCGCGCCGCGCATCAATGGTTTTGAGCACGTGATCTAGCGGGGTTCGTTCCTTTTTCGGCTCGTTAAAAATCTCGCGCGTGGGCTTCAGCATGCCTTTGCGGCTATCCCAGCCGCTCTCGCCGCGCGGCACATTATGGACCTTGCCGCCTCCGTCGAGGAACGCATCGACCTGCCGTTGCAGGCGGGCGCGGGCAATTTCCTTGGTGGATAGTTTTTTCAAGATTGTTCAAACCCATCATGTAAACAACCTCGCATTATAGGATCAACCTTCCCGGGTTGCTATCGAGATAGGCTATATGTGCTGTAATG
>CAXMOT010000126.1:0-9718 GCA_964195105.1 uncultured Gemmatimonadales bacterium
CATCACTGTTGGTATTTCTACCCGCCTGGTACCTGCTCCAGCACCTGGGTAACCAGGGCCTGTGGATAGCCTTCGCCTGTTTCCACGGGGCGCGCAGTGTATCCATGGCAGTGGTGTATTATTACTACACTAATAGCTCGAGGTGGCTGTTATCGCCCAGCACAGGATCTCAACGTGATTAGATATACCCGACGCACCGCCAAGGCCATATTGGTTGTATTCTGCCTCCTCGGCTATGCATCGCTTGCTGCCGCAGCCAAGGATAAGGCCTTTTTCTGGGAAGTCACCGGCCAGGACAACACACTCTACCTGCTTGGCTCCATCCACTTCGCCCGCGCAGATTTCTATCCGCTGCGAGACGCCATTGAAATGGCCTTTGCAAAGTCGGATCACCTTGCGGTTGAAATCAACATCAATGCCATCGATCCAGCAAAGATCCAACGCATGCTACTCGAGATGGGCACCTACCCGGCGCCCGACTCGATCGTTAACCACCTTGGCGCGAGCACCCTTGCCAAGCTCCAGCGCTACCTCGCCGCCAACGAACTACCCTTCGAGGCGCTCGCTAATCAAAAGCCCGGGCTGCTGATGATTACCCTGGCCACACTGGAGCTGACCAAACAGGGCCTGTCTGCCACGCAAGGTGTTGATCTGTATTTACTGCAGCAGGCGGCAGGGCAGAAGGTGATACTTGAGATGGAAACGTTAGAGGAGCAATTTGCCATACTGCTCGACCCCGAGGACCCCGAGCAGATGCTCGAGCAGTCTCTCGACGAACTTGAAGATTATCCGGCGCTGGTAACGCTGTTGCTGGAGAGCTGGCGCCTGGGCGATAGCGACGCGCTGGAAGAGTTGATGATCAATAAACCACTGCGCGAGTATCCGGAATCGAAGCAATCCTTCGATAAGCTGTTTACCCAGCGCAACATCAAGATGACAAACAAAATCGAGGCCTATTTGGCGACCGGTCGCTCCCATTTCGTCGTCGTCGGCGCGGGCCACCTGGTGGGCGAACAGGGTATCGTTGAACTGCTCAGGGATGCGGGCTACCGGGTTACTCAGCGATAGTAGGCCGATGTCAGGCTGAATTTACTCGGCCTCGGCATCCTCGACAACTGCTCCTGCGTTGTTCTAATACCGTGCATCCATGCACATATGCGTCGCTCTACCTCCTGCAGCAAAGCGCACACTAACTAATCAACCGCAACCGACTCTACCCGCTGTACAACATCGAGCAGCTGATCGACCAGCAAGTCACGGTGCTGCCAGGGAATCAGGTGACCGGCTTCCGGCATGCGAATGACCTCCAGCTCGGCGTTCGTCAATACCCGCTTTGCATAGTCCGCATTACCCGGGTCAACCAAACCGTCTTGCATGCCCTGGATTACGGTGACCGGCACCTCAATATCCGCCCAGCGCTCTGCCAGCGCTGCCAGTTCATCATGCATCGGCATGATTTCACGGTTGGCGTGACGCATCTCGTTACCCAGGAACCAGGACACCACGCCCATTGAGGCTGCGAGGTTATACCATCGGGGTTTCCCCAGATTGGGGTCAAGCGCCCCGGCAATCAGCACCATGCCATCTACCAGGTCCGGATAATCGAGGACGATTCGCGGGGCCAACGAGGCGCCCATCGAATGGCCCACCAGGATGATTGGCTGCTCGCTGCTGACGTTTTTCAAATGGGATAGCAGGGGCTCAATACGCCGGGCTTGCTCGGCAAAGCTTATTGCCCTGGGATTCTCACTTAGCGCCGTTTGGGATTTACCCCAACCGGGCCGATCTATCGATACTACCTGCGCCCTGGCAAGCAATCGCTGCTCGACGAGGTAGCGGGCTGCAAAAGTCCAATCTCCCGGCGTACCATGAATAAACACCAATATTGGCCGGGCAGGATCCCCAGCGCGGACATAATGCAGATCGTTCTGCATCGCCGACACCAGCTTCGGGCTGTCCTTAATATGCTCGTCAAAATAGCGCTGCTCTTCCTCGAACAGGTTCTGTACCGAGCAACCCGCGAATACGCAGGCCATCAATCCAGGGACCAGCATGCGCTTCACCCGGCCGGCCGTAGCCAGCAATGCGCAAAGAGGCCGTTGGGAATATGTGGAAAGAACTATACGCGGCGTCACTGTTAACAACTCATTCCTGCTTGGGCGGTCGCTTAAAAAATTTTAGCGGCTGGACATTGGCGGCGAGGGGCCGTGGCTTGTTGGTCACCCGGGTAGTAATCTCGGTGACCGCGCCGTCGCCCGCCATCACGTCACTATAATCGCACTTAACGCACTCCCGAAATTGCTGCCCATCGACGGCATACGCGACGATCTTGTCCATCGCTGCGCAGCGCGGGCAAACCGCACCGGCAATAAATCGTTTTTGGATCATGTTAGCGGTACCGACATGGGCTTGTTGTGGGCCCGTATTTTAACATACATATCCCCTGCAACCGGAGTGCATTGTGGCCGGCCGAGCCATACTTCGCGCTGCAGCGCCACGATTCACTGCGCGCTAATAATGGGGCGGCCTCTCATCCACCTGCTTGTCCTGGCCCGATGGCGCCAGTTCATTAATGCGCTGGTTCAGGTACTTACAGGCTTTCTCGAGATTATCGATCAACGCCTGCTGACTGGTAATGACATTATTAAGCTGCTCCAGCGTATCTTCCTGATAGGCCAATTTAGTTTCAATGGTCGTGAAGCGATCTTCATTCATGCTGGTTATTCCGATAAATCATTTGAGTAGCGGTCTGCTCGATGGGTTCCGATAACTCTTGCGGCACACTAGCCACGCAGGCTGTTGAGCGTTGTCACCAAACTGGTAACCACCCGGGTTACCCCAGCCTGGTTTCTTTCATCTACCAAACTGCCATCATCGGCGAAGGCCTTGAACCCAAACGACACCGCCTGCTGCTCGGGGATAACAAGAACACCGAGGTTACCCAGCAGCATACGCAGGAACACCAGGCCCCGCAGCCCACCAAGTGCGCCTGGAGACGCGGCAATAATCGCGGCCACCTTGCCTCGATATGCCGCCAGCGGTGGCTCATCCGCAGCCTCTGCCCGCGAGGCCCAATCAATAACATTTTTTAGTAACGGGCTAAACGCGCTGTTGTATTCGGGCGAGGCGATCAAGAAACCATCCGCCTCTACCATCAATTGCTTTAGCTGGCGCGCACCGTCGGGCAGCCCCTCGCTCGCCTCAAGATCCTGGTCGAACAAGGGCATGGGGTAGTCGGCCAGGTCGATCAGGGTAATATCCGCGCCCGCTTGTTGTGCCGCAGCAACGGCCACCTTTAATAGCTTGCCATTGATTGATTCTTTACGGGTGCTGCCGGCAAAGGCGAGTATTTTTGGCATTCGAGCATCCTTCTTGTTAGTGACGGTTTAGGTTAATCGTGTGGCTTTGTGTCAGTCGGGCGCGCCTGGCAACGGCTCGGGCGCCTCCCAAACCAGCATCGCCCGCTTGCGGGTCATTCCCCAGCGATAACCGCCCAACGCACCGCTGCTGCGCAGCACCCGGTGACAGGGTATCAGGTAAGCGACCGGATTCGCAGCAATCGCATTGGCTACCGCCCGATAGCTGTTGGGCCGCTCTATATAACGCGCCAGGCCTTGGTAACTGGCCACCTCGCCGGTAGGAATCTTCAGCAATGCCTGCCAGACCTTGACCTGGAAATTCGTGCCGCGCACTGACAGCCGCTGCTGCGCAGGGGCGCCGCTAAAAATCTCTGCCGCGGTAGCTGTGAGCGCGACGCTGTTTTCGCAAATACTTGCAGCCGGCCATTGCTGTCGCAGATCAGCCAACTCGGCCGACGCGCTGTTATCGACAAAAGCAAGCTTGCAGATTCCGCGCGGGGTCCGGGCCAGGAACATTCGACCAAAGGGGCTGTCCTGCAATGCCCACTCAATCACCAGTCCAGCACCACTCGCTTTATACTGCCCGGGCGTCATGGCGTCAATCGTGATGAAATGGTCATGCAGTCTTCCGGGGCCGCTCAGGCCCACCTCGCACGCCGCGTCCAGCACGGACATATTGCGGTCTAACAGCCGCTTCGCATGGCCAAGAGTGACCAGTTGCAGGAATTGCTTGGGGCTCACTCCGGCCCAGCGACAGAATAGTCGCTGCATATGAAACTTGCTGAGCCCGAGGTGGCCTGCAAGCGCTCCCAGGCCAGGCTGCTGCTCGGCATGCTGGTCAAGAAAATCGATCGCGACAGAAATGCGATTGTAGTCGGTATTGTGTGTAGGGGAGGCCATGGTTGCGCCATGTTACCCTCGGCATGCGATTATAAACACCCGAATGTTGCGCAACGATGCATGCGGATGCTGCGCGCCGCACAGATGCGCGATTATTGTCCCGGCACACCAAACCCGAATTGCGGAGGCGGGCACCTCTGCTGCATGCGCTGCACCACCTGGTCCTGTAACTCGGGGCTGCTATTGATATCGGGGTATTTCGCCTTTAAGTCGTTTTAGCAACTCAGCGCGCGATCCTGCAAACCCGCGAAATCACCTTCAAGCTTCATCATTTGGGCGTAATCCCCCGACGTCACTGCCTGCTGCACCACGCCTTTAAGCTGCTCCATTTGTGCATAGGGCTCCTGCGCGCATTGGCAAACATCGCTCGCCGCCTGGTCAAGATTGGCGGCAGCCACCTCGACGCTCACAAGCCCCGGCAGCGACGCTATGCTGCAATAAAAAGCTTTCATACCCCGTTCCTCCTTATGCCATGGCAAACAGCCATTTTCGCTCCTGCGGCCCTGGGCAACCCGCACGCGACTAATGCGGCTCCTCTCGTTCCAACGCGATCTCGAGGCGCACCGTCCACACCATCACACCATGCCGCGAGTCGTCCGGCTCGTCACGACGCCACAGGTAAACCGGCTCAAACTCCGCAAACAGCCACGGGCGTGCGAAATTCATCCGGTACAGCAACCCCAGTCCGTAACTGGTGGTAAGTTCATTGGGCCGGGTCTCGCCATTAGCAAAGGTATAATAGGAGATCGCCTGGTCAGCTTCCAGGCGCCGACTCAGTGACAGCCTGGTACTCCAATCCACGCCCTCGGTTTCCTCTGACCACTTGACCCGGTTAGCCAACCGCACCAGGCGGTTGTTGCTAATAGCGCGATCCACATCATAGCGGGTAACTGTGCCAAAGCCCTCACCCGTACGGACAAAAATCTCTTCCGAAAAGCGCGTCAGGTACTTCTGGTACAGGGGCCTCTCGTGGCGATAGCGCACGCTGGCCTTGGGCTCGAGGCCGGAGCGTACCCCTATATTGAAATCCACCCGCGAGCTGGCCGTATCCTGCAGGTTATACTGAAGGGCGACGGTATTATCGTCCCGGCCATCCCGCGCCAGGTTATCCAGCTCCTGGATGTCAGAATCGTTCAGGTCCTCATCGGCGAAGACCAAACTAAGGCGCTCACTGATGCGAGGCAGGTACACTTTGCCGCGGACTTTAAGGCCCGTACCGGTACCATCCTCTTCATCCCATTGCACCTCACCGCGAAGGCGCAACCGCGAATGGGCGGACTCAAGATCGCTGCGACGCACACCAAAAAAGTTGTCCATCCACACCGCGAGTTCATCCGCCTTTTTTGACATATAGCGGTGGCGATGGTCGATCCAGTGCGGATCCGCATCAGTTTTGACTGCGGCTTCGGCACAGGCGGGGGCATCCGGGCAGCTATTTTCGAACGCAGCAGGCGCATCGCCAACAGGAACTTCCTCACCATAAGCAAGGCCCTGGCACAGCAGGCAGGACGCGACCAATAACGTCATTAACGTCCTGTCAGGACTACCGTTAATACTCATAAATGCATGACTGTATAGTGGCATTAGAATTAACCGGCTACTCCACCCCGGCTAGAAACCATGTCCATATAGTTAAGCATTACCGATGCTTGAATGCCACATCATTTTGCCGACGGCGCTAGGTCATCAGGCCTGTGTGCCTTAGCAGCGCATCGATTTGCGGCTCCCTGCCACGGAATGCGCTAAATAATTGCACCGGCTCTTCGCTGCCACCCTTCTCGAGGATACTCTCCAGGAACGAGCGCCCGGTTTCAGCATTGAATATGCCTTCCTCCTCAAATCGGGAGAATGCATCCGCGGACAAAACCTCCGCCCATTTATAGCTGTAATAGCCCGCCGCATAACCCCCGGCGAAGATATGCGAGAAGCCGTGCTGGAAACGATTATACGGGGCAACTGGCACGACCGCGACCTCTCTGCGCACCGCATCCAGCACTTCCTGGACATCCAGCGGCTGATCGCTTGCATGCTCCATATGGATACGCATATCAAACAGGGAGAATTCCAGCTGCCGCATCAATTGCATGGCCGCCTGGAAATTCCGCGCGGCAAGCATCTTGCCCAGCAACTCCTCGGGTAATGTCTCTCCGGTTTCATAATGCCGGGAGATCAAAGCCAGGCCTTGCTCTTCCCAACACCAATTCTCCATAAACTGGCTCGGCAGCTCCACCGCATCCCACGCAACCCCTCGAATGCCGGATACCCCCGCGTAATTTACCCGCGTCAGTAAATGGTGGAGCCCATGGCCAAATTCATGGAACAGGGTGGTGACTTCATTATGCGTCAGCAACGCCGGCGTATCACCAACCGGACCACTGAAGTTACAGGTCAGGTAAGCCACCGGTAGCTGTACCGAGCCATCGGGCAACGCCCGCCTGACCCGGCACTCGTCCATCCACGCGCCGCCGCGCTTATTCTCACGCGCATACAGGTCGAGATAAAACCTGCCAATAAGGCAACCCGCGCGATGAACCTCATAGAAAAGCACATCCGGGTGCCAGCTATCGACATCCTTAACCTGCACGAAATTGATGTCATATAACCGGTTAACAACCTCAAACATCCCCGAAATAACGTGATATTCCGGAAAATATGGCCTAAGTTCCTCCTGAGAAACGGCATACTTTTCCTGCCGCAGGCGTTCACTGTAGAAACTGATATCCCAGGGCCGTAACTCATCGACACCATAACGCTCGCGCGCAAACGCCTGCAACTCGGCGAATTCCTGCTGCGCCTTGGGCCGAGCCCTGCCAGCAAGATCCGCCAGGAACTCCAGCACCTGCGCCGGCGTTTCCGCCATTTTAGTCGCCAGCGAATACTCGGCATAGCTATTAAAATCCAGCAGCGCTGCCAACTCCTGGCGCAATTCGAGTATCTGGTTGATCAGTTCGCTGTTATCCCAGCTACCCGCATTGGGCCCGCAATCGGAAGCCCGAGTCACGAAAGCCTCGTAGACAGCCTCACGCAACTCCGCGCTCTCGCAATAGGTGATAATGGGGAAATACGACGGGAACTCCAGGGTCACCAGGTAACCAGCCATATCCTTGGCCTGCGCCGCCTGCCGTAAAGCCGCCACTGTCGACTCGGGCACTCCGGCCAGTTCCTCCTGCGAAGCAACCAGACGTGTCCAGCCCTGGGTCGCGTCCAGCACATTTTCAGAGAACTTGCTGGTTAATTCGGACAATTGCTTCCTAATGTCGCGATAGCGTTGTTTTTTGTCTACATTCAGGGAAATACCAGCGAGCCTGAAATCCCTTAATGAGTTACTAATGACTTTCTGCTGGGCGGCGTCCAACTGGCGACTCTCGTCACTGTCCGCCAGCGCCCTGAATGCGTTGTAGAGCGGCTCGCTCTGGCCTAACTCTGAATAGTATTCGCTCAACAGGGGCAGGGCAGCGTTGTATGCATCCCGCAGCTTGTCACTGTTGAGTACAGAATTCAGGTGGCCGACAGGCGACCACGCCTGGTCGAGACGATCATTCAGTTCATCCAGCGGCTCCACCAACTCCTGCCAGTTCGGCGCCTGCAACTGCTCAACCAGGACCCCTATCGCGGCCCGGTTATCGGCAAGTATTCGGGAGATCGCGGGTTCAACCTGGTCCGGCTCAATCTTGCTGAATGGCGGCAACACATGCTGCCCTAACAGGGGATTACTCATTTCTGGAACAAACTCCTTCGTATACATTGATAAATATCAGCGGTACGCCCAAAAGGATACCTATCCTGTTATTGTTCTGCTAAATTTCCGTAATTCAAGCGCTAACCGGAACAAAGGACATAATAATGACTCTGCGGACATTTCAAGGCATTACACCCCAACTTGCACAAGGCGTCTATATAGACCCCGCTGCGCTCGTGATCGGCTCCGTGGAGATTGGCGAGGACAGCTCCGTATGGCCGGGTGTCGTGATCCGCGGCGACGTAAATACCATCACCATTGGCGCACGCACCAATATCCAGGATAACAGCGTAATCCACGTTTCCCGCCCCGGGCTGGCCGGCGGCCCCGGCGCCGCGACGCGACTGGGAGACGATATCACGCTGGGCCATCGGGTTATGTTGCACGGCTGCACCCTTGGCGACCGCATCCTGGTCGGGATGGGCGCGATCATCATGGACGATGCCATGGTTAACTCGGACATCATCCTCGGCGCCGGAGCCTTGGTACCCCCGGGCAAGGAACTCGAAAGCGGCTATCTCTACGTGGGCAGCCCGTGCCGGCAAGCACGCAAATTGAGCGCCGCCGAGCTCGAATTCCTGGTTGCATCGGCACACAACTATGTCGGCGACAAGAACCAGTATATCGCCGAAGGTTATACGCGCTAGCGCTTTCACTCATGAGTCGCATGCCCACTAAGACCACCTTATCGAACAATGGCGCCGAGTTAGCTCAACTTGGCGACTTTTTCGCTCAATATCGGCGCATCTTCGTCCTGACGGGCGCCGGCATCAGCACCGCTTCGGGCATTCCCGATTATCGCGACCATAAGGGCGAGTGGAAGCGCAAAACCCCTATTCAGCACCAGGACTTTATCGACAAAGCCGCCGTGCGCAAACGCTACTGGGCGCGCAGCCTGCTGGGTTGGCGATATTTCGGGAAGGCTGCGCCCAGCGCCGGGCACCTGGCACTGGCGCAACTGGAGGAAGCAGGCCATATCGCGCTGATCGTGACCCAGAATGTCGATGGCCTGCACCAGCGCGCGGGCAGCAAAAACGTGATCGACCTGCATGGCCGGATCGGACATTTGCTGTGCCTGGAATGTGGCGCAAGATCGACCCGGGCTGAATTCCAGCCGAAACTGGAGGCCCACAATTCGAGATATACGAAACTGGCCGCACGCATCGCGCCGGATGGCGATGCCGATCTCGACCTGGACAGTTTCGACGACTTCAACGTACCCGCCTGCGAGCATTGTGACGGGGTGATTATGCCCGACGTGGTGTTCTATGGCGGCAGCGTACCAAAGCCCAGGGTCGCCCAAGCCTTCGCGGGCCTCGACGCCGCCGACGCGGTGCTAGTCGCGGGAAGCTCTCTCATGGTGTATTCGGGCTATCGTTTTTGCAAAGCAGCCGCGGAGCAGGGCAAGCCCATCGCCGCGATCAACCTGGGCGTCACCCGCGCGGACGACCTACTGGCATTCAAGGTAGAAATGCCGTGTTGTGATGCGTTGCAGTCATTGTTACCCGGCCCTGCCTAACGCTGTTCGCCCTGTAACGTAACCACAATCCGGCGTTCGCCACCATAATTACGGTGCTCACCCGGTACTCCAACCACTTGATAACTTAGGATGCAGAGCTTGCCAGATGATTCAAGACAAGACGCAGCCCGCAGATAATGGCCAGCCCTTTTCAAGGGTTGCAACGCCGTATTGGATCATCTGGCAAGCTCCCGTAGGGCG